>JAJYPO010000076.1 GCA_021795275.1 Nitrospirota bacterium
AGGAATCCTGGCGTCAGGCGTTGCAGAATGCCTTCGCGTCCTTCAATACGGGACCTTACGTTCTGCAGCCCTTTCGGTCGACGCGCGTGCTTTCCCTTTCGGGATTTGACTTTCTGTCGGAGGAGGATCGTGAAGAGGGGTATCGCGTGCGCGTCTGTCCCTACTTTTTCGTTGCAAATGGCAAGGTCATTACGGGCGGTGTTCTGGCAACAGCCTGTCCAAAAGATAAAAAGCTGATTCATGGGATGGTCGACTCGATCCTGTCACCTGTCTGGGCCGGAAAGGGCATGGAGGGCTCCGGCGCTTGAGAGGTTCGTCTGGACTTATATGAGTTAATGAAGACGATTGACGCGGTTTCTGCTTAGGCCCGGCCACCAATGTCCGGGGAGCGAGGATAAGATGGATGAATGGCAGGAACTGCTTGTCGGGGGAATTCGAAGGAGTGAGGATATTCCTCCGGACTGGGCTTTCGTTCGGGACGGGATTGGTCCCGAAAATGTGGAAACCCTCTACCCTCTCAGAATCAATTCCTATTATCAGTCATTGATCGAGCGTCCCGATGATCCGATCGGTCTTCAGGTCCTTCCGGACCCAGTGGAATGGATGGACGGGGAGAGCCCGCTCGATCCTCTTGGAGAAGACGAGGACAGCCCTGTTCCTTCCATCGTCCACCGGTATCCGGACCGGGTCCTTTTTCTCGTCACGAACCAGTGTCCGATCTATTGCCGATACTGCACCCGAAAGAGACTTGTCGGTAAACCGGAAGGGGTTGTGACGCGCGAGGAGCTCCGGCAGGGAATCGCCTATATCAGAGAGCATGCGGAGGTTCGCGACGTCGTGCTCTCTGGAGGGGATCCCCTCATGCTGAAGGACGAACTGCTGGAAGAAGTCCTTTCGGGGTTGCGATCCATTCCCCATCTGGAAATTATCCGCATCGGAACGCGTGTTCCCTCCGCCCTTCCACAGAGGGTGACCCCGGCTCTTTGCCAGATGCTGAAGCGCTATCACCCTCTCTACATGAACCTGCATTTCAACCATCCCCGGGAAATCACCCCGGAATCCTCCCGGGCCTGCACACTGCTCGCCGATGCGGGCATTCCTCTCGGATGTCAGACGGTCCTCATGAAGGGGGTCAACGATGATGCCGGAGTTCTTGCGACCCTCTTCAAACAGCTTCTCCGGATCCGAGTCAAACCCTATTACCTTTATCAGGCGGACCTGACGAGAGGGGCCAACCACTTCCGGACTCCGCTCTCCACGGGGCTTTCGATCATGCGGGAGCTTCAGGGCCATATTTCCGGAATGGCGATTCCGCATTTTGTGATCGATGCCCCTGGGGGCGGGGGGAAAATCCCTGTCCTGCCTGACGACTACCTTGTCGGAAGAGAAGGGGGGAACATCATTCTCAAGAATTATGAGAACCAGCTTTTTTCCTATCCCGATGTCGAACCCACTCCCTTCCCGGACGTGGAACGAGGTCTTCGCGAGGCTGATTCGATCGAAAAAAAGAAAAGCGGCTCCGATGAAAGATCCCTTGAAAAAAACTCGGGCCCGTCACTGCTTCCGAATGGTCATTCGGCCAAGAACGATCGAAATGGACGCGTGCCGGGGATTGCCTCGCCTTCCTTCACGAAGCCTGCTGACCGGAGCCCTTTATGATAGACCCGTCCATAGGTGACAACCACCCGGACCTTTCCCTGCCGGATGCGGAAAAGACGGGTGTTTATCATGCCATATACACACGCAGGGATATTCGCAGGGAATTTCTCTCCGATCCCGTCCCGAATGAAATCCTGATCCGGCTCCTGAAGGCGGCCCACCATGCTCCGTCGGTCGGTTTCATGCAGCCTTGGAACTTCATACTGATCGAGAATTCAGTCGTCAGGCAGGAACTTAAAAGGGTCGTAGACAAGGAAAGAAGGGCTGCGGCGATCGTGTTCGAGTCGCCTCGCTCGGAAAAATTCCTCTCTCTTAAGGTGGAGGCGATTCTCGACGCCCCGGTCCTCATCGGGGTCACCATTGATCCCGCCCGGGAGGGTCCGTTCGTTCTGGGGCGGCTTTCCGATCCGGACACCGATGTCTACAGCGCTTCCTGCGCTATCATGAATCTATGGCTGGCCGCCCGCGCCGAAGGGATCGGAATGGGATGGGTGACAATCTTCCGACGGGAGGATGTTCAGGGAATTCTGAATCTTCCATACCATGTCAAGCCGATCGGCCTCCTTTGTCTTGGCTATGTCCGGGAGTTTCCCCGGAAACCCATGCTGGAAACGGAGGAATGGGCCTACCGGCAACCCCTCTCCAAACATGTCTTCGTGGATGGGTGGGGCAAGCAGGAAGGGCCGTTCTGGGAATCGATCAGCGATGACCTTGATACGAAGGATGTGTGGCCTTGGGAACGTTGAGTGATTGCCAGATCCGTAGCTTGATTGCCGAGGCCGTTGTCACCTCCGAAAGGGAGTGGGGGGGGCGGCAGGTTCAGCCGGCTTCACTCGATCTCCGGCTCGGAGACATTGCCTACCGGCTCCGTTCGAGTTTCCTTCCCCTTGAAACCCCTGTTTCCGAACTATTGCCAGACCTGGCCCTTTATTCTTTCGACATTCATTCCTCCCCCTTTCTTGAAAAAGGTGCGGTCTATCTGGTGCCCTTGTCCGAGGCTCTGGCCCTCCCTCCCTTTCTCTCGGCAAAGGTGAATCCAAAATCCTCCACTGGCAGACTCGATGTCTTTACCCGGGTCCTGACGGAAAGAGGGGATCGATTCGACGATATCCCGGCGGGGTACAAAGGAAAATTGTACCTTGAAATCTTCTCTCGCTCGTTTACCTTAAAGATTAGTCCGGGACTAGCTCTTTGTCAGATACGTTTTTTCTCGGATAGGCGATTTCTTTCCGATGCTGAAATCCTCGAGCGACAGAAAAAATCCTCTCTTTATCATGTTTCAAACGACGCCTCCCCCGAAACCTTTCGTGACAGGATCGTCGATGGGGGGCTTTACCTGGGGGTCCGTCTTCGGGGAGAGTCGATCGTCGGTTTCAGGGCTCGTCCTGATGCCGGCATTCTCAGCCTTCTCCCAGGCGACACCCAGCGGGCAACCGAGTTCTGGGAGCCAATCCGTGGGGTGCCACGGGGGGAGATGATTCTGGAGCCGGAAAAGTTTTATCTATTCGCATCGAGGGCCAAGATCCGGGTCCCGCTGGATCTTGCCGCTGAAATGCTCCCTTTTGACGCGGCGGCGGGAGAGCTCAGAACACACTATGCCGGCTTTTTTGACCCGGGATTCGGACTCTCTGGAGAAGGGGCTCGGGGAGTTCTGGAAGTAAGACCGCACGACGTCCCCTTTCGTATTGTCGATGGCCAACCGGTTTTCAAGCTGCGGTACGAGCGAATGGAGCGTGAACCGGACATTCCCTATGGCCAGGGAATCGGATCAAGCTATACCAACCAGGGACTGAATTTAAGCCGTTATTTCATTAACGACTTCTCCGTGATCGAATCCTCCTGCAATAAGGATTGATTTTAGAGAAAGAAAAAAATATGATGATTCAGATGTTCCGTCGTTGATCAAACTCCTCCTTGTTCCCCGGTAGCTCAGTTGGCAGAGCGGGTGACTGTTAATCACCATGTCGCAGGTTCGAGCCCTGCCCGGGGAGCCATTTTCGGTTCATCCTTTCCTTAAATCCCTTTCGGCGTTCCCTTCATCTTGATCGGTGCTTCCTCGATGCCACTACATTTCGTGGATCCCTGGGATCGCTTCCACCTCTCACTGTCGGGGGGTTTCCGTGATCTTCATCGATGACTGGAAGGCCCTCGGAGAGGCCGAGCGACGCGTCGTGGCTGCTGCTTTCCTGGGCTGGGCGCTTGATGCCTTTGATTTTTTTCTCCTCGTCTTTGTCCTTAAGGATGTTTCCCGGGCTTTTTCGGTTTCCCTGACGACAGTCACCGAAGCCATTTTCCTGACCCTCGCCACACGGCCTCTGGGAGCCCTGATCTTTGGAGCCCTCGCCGACCGCTACGGGCGAAGGCCGGTCCTGATGGCGGTCGTTCTTCTCTATCCTTTTTTCGGTTTCCTGTCGGCCATCGCCCCGACCATCGGGACATTTCTCATTCTCAGAGGATTGTTCGGAGTAGCGATGGGAGGTGAGTGGGGAGCCGGATCCTCCCTCGTCATGGAAAGCATTCCCGTCTCCTGTCGGGGCTTCGTTTCGGGAGTTTTGCAGGCTGGATATCCGTCGGGGTATCTCCTCTCGTCTCTGGCCTATGCGCTCATCTATCCGGCCACCGGCTGGAGAGGTCTCCTGATGCTTGGAATCCTTCCGGCCTTCCTCGTTTTCTTCATTCGTAAAAATGTTCCCGAATCGCCTTCATTTTCACAGCGAAGACCGCATCTTTCCAAAAACTGGAAAACCTTGGCCTGGAACCATTGGAAACTTGCCGTCTTTGCGGTAGTCCTGATGACCGCATTCAATTTTCTCGGCCATGGAACTCAGGATCTCTATCCCACATTTCTTGAGTCAGTCCATCATCTGGCGCCTGGAACGGTCGGGGGAATTGCGGTTTTTTATAACTTCGGGGCGATTCTGGGGGGGATCATCCTTGGAACTGTTTCTGAGCGCGTTGGGAGAAGGCGCGCCATTCTGTGTGCGGCACTCCTTGCTCTGGCGGTTTTGCCATTCTGGGCCGGAGCCGACGGGATGCTGGCCCTTGCTGCAGGAGCGTTTCTGATGCAGTTTGCGGTCCAGGGGGCCTGGGGGGTCATTCCCGTCTATCTGAACGAGATATCTCCGCCAGAAATCAGGGGAGCCTTTCCTGGAGTCGTTTATCAGACCGGCAATCTTCTGGCTTCCGCAAATGCCACCCTTCAGGCCCTGCTGGCCAACCATCTGGGAGGAAGACTGGGGATTTCCCTGGGATTGGTTGCGGCCGTGGCTGCCGTCACGATTGTGGCTCTGATAGGTCGGGGACCGGAGCGAAAGGGAGAACGCCTCCATTGCGGATGACACAACAGAGACATTCTCCATTCGAAAAAACGGACTCTAGACGTAGGTGGCGAAGGCTGTGAGCGCGCGATCGAGGGCCTTGTGCTTTTTGCGGAACTTCTCCAGGGGAACCCCCTGGGACCAGGCTTCCCAAGATTGCCGGATGGATTGACCTCCGGCCCTGGCTCCATCGGGATGGCCGCAGACCCCTCCTCCGCATAGGTAGGCGAAGTCGGGGCCGAAAAGATCGGCATGGACCCCCAGGGTGCCCGCGTGCATTCCCCCGCCTACGGCGACCAGCGAAGACTTCATCTCCCCCATCGGGGTTCGGCATATCTCTCGAACCGTTTTAAGGTCCGATTTTTTCGCCTTGAGGGTGCCCTTGAGCGCCGGATAAAGAATGAGGTCCGATCCCAGAATCCGCATGAACCGGGTCCAGGCGCGAACCGACATGCCATGCGTTTGCCATAGCCAGTCGCTTGTGGCCATGTGCGCCATGATCGGGACCTGGGAGTGGCGCGCAAGCTCTTCCAGCATGGGGAATCCGCTCGCGGCCGGAGAGAGCATGGCAATTTTTGCTCCCGTCCGGGCTCCTTTAAGATAGCGGTCTATCATGTTCTGGGGCCGGTCCACGGTGTGCATCATGACCCACTTGGGCTCCCCCGTCTCGGCTTCGGCCCGGCGTGCGGCATCAACCGTTGCCTCGAGCCTTTTGATATAATCAGCCTCCGGCTCCTGCAGAAGCTCATCTGATTTGACGACATCCATTCCTCCGACAAGACTTTCGTAGGCGATGGTCGCATACTCCTTGGGCGTCAGCCCCTGGGAGGGCTTCAGGACGGTGATAAAGAGAGGACGCTTCGGATTCCCGCGCCTTGCCGCGATGCCCTCCTCGCCGAATTGGGGTCCTGGGAGTCTTGAAAGAAGAGCGGGAGAGGGTTCAAAGTCGGTGAGCTCGATCGACTTAAGGATGTTGAGGCAGCTGATTTCTCCTGCGATGGAAAGCACGAGTCCATAGGCCGAGGAGATCCGTTGGGAAGGGACCATGATCTCCACCCGGGCGTATTTTTTACCCTCCTCGACTTTGAGCGGCTTTGCCGCGAAGCTCTCTGTCCCGGCTGTTTCGTAAGCCGTTTTCTTGACCCCCAGACTCATTTCCCGGGCGATCAGGGCGGCTGCCCTGGGAACGTCATTGGATCGGATCGTATAGGTGGTCCTGATGATCTCAGGTTTGCTCATGGATGGGGTCCTCTGCTCTTGGGGATCGTTGGTGGGTTGTGGGAATTCGGTTACATTCCCATTACAATAGGGCAAAGAGGGAGTCACAGGCAAGAAGCCGACAAACACAAGAAAGGATCAAAATTCATGGGGCAGCAGACTGCCGCCACTATCGTGGCGGTCGAACAATTTGCCGAAGATGTGAAACTCTTTCGGCTTGTTCCTGACGAGGGTCCGGTTTCATATGTTCAGGGTCAGTTCATCAAGGTTCTCTGGGAAGGCGAAAAGGGATCTTATTTTGCGATCGCATCGCCCCCCTATGAAAGAAGGTACCTTGAAATTCTGGTCAAGAAGGGAAAAGGTGTGTCGGAAAAACTCTTCGATGTCCGACCCGGGGAAAAAGTGACCTTCGAAGGGCCACTGGGAAACGGATTTCCTTTGGATCCCCATCGTCACAAGAACCTCCTCTTCGTGGGTGTCGGTACGGCAATTGCCCCATTGCGATCGACCCTCCTTGAGGCGCTCAGGCGCCGCGATGAGTTTGGCCGCATCGATTTCTATTTTGGAACCATGACTCCAGGGCACCTCTATTTTGGAGAAGAGATGGTCGACTGGCATGCTCGCGGTGTCAATGTTGTCGTTACGGTGACCTTCCCGGACGAGAAGTGGGATCGCCATTCGGGATTTGTCCAGCACATACTCCAGGGGCAATCCGATCCGCTCCACCAGACCGTCGCCTACGTCTGCGGCATGAAGGAGATGGTCGAGGAAACAATCACCGTTTTGAAGGGGCGTGCCATTCCCGAAGAACACATTCTCCAGAATATCTGACGGCTCCCAAAATTGACGAGAGACGGAGGGGAGCCTTACGATGAACCAATAGACGATCTTGGGCGACAGCAGCCCTTTAAAGCATCTGGCCGTTTTTTTCCTCATGAGGATTCATTGACATGGACAAGACCGACCCTTTCAGCCGAAAGAAAAACGACTCCGAAAAAAACGGTGACAAAAAAGAAAGCGCCGTGACGGAACCCTTCTCAGAGCTGGTCATTGCCATGGAGCGTCTGATTCGCCTTCTTGATGGCAAGGAAGAGGAGATGCGGGAAGCTTATCGGATCAGGAAAAAGCTTCAGGAGTTTGAAAACGAATGGCAACGGATGCAACATGAGGCGACGCGGCTTTCGGACGTCCTTGAAAAGGTCACGAAGCCGGCATTCCGGATCGGGACCTGTCTCGGAACCACGGACGACGGGCTGGCCTGGGTTTCAGTCGGCGGTGGCGATTACCAGGCCACGGTCGACCCCAGGGTTTCTCTCGAATCGCTTAAAAAGGGCGAGCGCGTCCGACTCAATGAAGCCCTTTCCATTCTGGGAACGGTCGGACCCGACCTTTCCGGTCCGATCGTGCGTGTCGGCCGCCTCCTTCCTGACGGACGACTCGAGATCGGCTCGGATCGTCCGGACAATACGCTGGGAACGATACTCGACAGGTCAGATCTTCTGAAGAATGAACTGCTCTCGACGGGTGATTTTGTTCGCCTCGATAGTACCTCCCGCGTGGCGGTGGAGAAGGTGCGCAAGCGGGAGGAAAGCTACCTTCTGGCCGAGGTTCCGACAATCGGATGGGAATCGATCGGTGGTCAGGAGGAGGCGATCCGGGAAATTCAGAAGGCCATTCTCAATCCCGTCCTGTATCCTGAAGCCTATGCCCGGTACGATTTCAAGTCTCCGCGGGGATTTCTTCTTTATGGTCCGCCAGGATGCGGAAAAACCCTGATCGGAAAGGCGACGGCCCGTGAAATCGCCAATCGCCTGGCCCGGAAAGAGGGACGAGCCGTCAAGGGGGTCTTTTTCCATATCAAGGGACCCGAAATTCTGAATATGTGGCTGGGAGAATCCGAGCGCATTGTCCGTGAGCTTTTTGAGGAAGGCGAAAAGATCAGGAAGAGCGGCGATTTTCCCGTCCTCTTCATCGATGAGGCCGAGGCCATTCTCGGCACCCGGCGGAATGGTCGGGGTTTCAGTATTCACAATACGATCGTGCCTATGTTTTGCGCGGAACTCGACGGCCTTGCCGGTCCGGCCGGTTTTCAGATGGTGATTCTGGCGACCAATCGTCCGGAGATGATTGATCCTGCGATTCTGCGGCCGGGTCGCGTTGACCGGAAGATCAAGGTCAAGCGTCCAACCTTCGAGTCTGCGATTGAGATTCTGAGGATTCACTTGGGGGCGGATGTTCCGGTTCGTTCAGCTTCTGCCGGACACGACGTCTCCCAAGATCGGGAAGCGCTGCTCGAGTCATTCAGGGACAGATTCTTTGCCGGAACGGACGAAAATGCCGTATTCGAGATTTTGCGCCGATCTGGCAAGCGAATGCCGGTCTATCGGGCGGACTTGGCCAGCGGGGCCATTCTTGAGTCAATTACGCTTCGCGCAAAGGAGAGGGCCCTTTTGCGTGAAATAGAAAGCGGTGAGGGGGGAGTTAGCCTCGACGATCTCCTCTGGGCTGCCCAATGTGAGTATGAGGAAGGGGACATCCTTCCGCCTGCGGAGATTGCCCTCGAGTGGATGAGTCTCCTGGATATCGATACCCAGGATGTGGTCGATGTCAGAAAGATCCGCCCGGCAACGGGGGCTGCCAGAAATCTCAGGACGATCGAATAGAGGGAATTTTGCCGGAAACGAAGGAATTGAAGGAGATGCCCCTCACTCCAAGTCGGATCGTAGTCGGAATCGAGACGGAATTCGGGATCATACGAAAGGATCTCGAGGCCTCCGATCCGGTTCGTGAGTCGATGGATCTTGTCAGGGCCTATCGTCCCCACTCCTTTGGGGCATGGGCTTATGAAGCCGAAGATCCTCGTGCCGACGCAAGGGGTTTTCGGGTGGATCGACTCGCTCAGGACGAAGAAGAGGAGGCCTTTTCCCGTTCGGACCAACAGCGTCATTTTTCCTTCAGGGAATCGAAAAGCGACAGGATTCTTCAGAACGGGGCCCGTTTTTACAACGACCATACCCATCCGGAATATTCCACTCCCGAATGTCTGACATTGCGGGACCTGATCCTGTACGACCGGGCTGGTACGGAAATTATCAGGCAGGCCGTCAAGTCACGGGAAGAGGAACTTGCTTGCCCCGGTTCCATGGGCCTCTATCGGAACAACACGGACTTCCATGGCCACAGCTACGGGTGTCATGAAAATTACCTGCTTCCGAGGCGCCTCCCTTTCGGAAGCCTTGTGGAGGGAGTGACACCCTTTCTGGTGGCCCGGACCCTTCTTCTCGGAGCAGGCAAGGTCGGAAGGGAAGGGGACGACGGTTTTTCCCGGGAGGGGTATCAGCTTTCCCAGAGAGCCGATTTCATTGAGGAGCGGATTGGGGTCAACACGATGCACCATCGCCCCATCGTCAACAGTCGTGACGAGCCTCACGCCGATCGTACCCGTTATCGCAGGCTGCACCTGATCTGCGGGGATGCGAACATGTCCGAGTGGCAGACTGCGATGAAGGTGGGGATGACCCGCCTCGTTCTTTCGGCCGTTGCAACCCTTCCCCGGGAGAGCTTTCCTGTCTTGGCCGATCCGGTACGCGCTTTTCGGCTTGTGTCACGATCGGAAAACGGAAATATCCCGCTGGAGCTCGATGGAGGGAAAAAGCTCACACCCAAGGAGCTTCTCCTCATCTACCGGGATCTGTGCTCGGGACTTCGGCTGGACTTTGAAGATGGCTGGGTCATGTCGGAGTGGGGCCGTGCCATTGAGGACTATGAAAAGGATCCGGAGCTGTTGAGCGACCGCGTTGACTGGGTCGCCAAGCGTCAGTTGCTGGAGCTTTTTCGGAGCGAGGAAGCGCTGTCCTCCGATGATCCCTGGCTTCAAAGCCTTGATCTCGCCTATCATGACCTGGACCAGGATCTGGGAATGTTCTGGTCCCTTGAATCGGACGGTCGGATGATGCGGTTGACCGACCCCAGAGAGGTGAAGGTCGCTGCGATCGTTCCGCCGAACATGGGACGGGCCCCTGTCCGGGCGGCCGTCCTTCGCCGGTATGAAAAAGAGATTCGCGATGCAGGATGGGAACGCATCGCTTTTGTCGATGGCAGCTATATCGATCTTCCCCTTTTCGTGA
>JAJYPO010000077.1 GCA_021795275.1 Nitrospirota bacterium
GAGGAAGCATCCCGGAGTGGGTCTTGAACTTCCGTACAACGTAGCGGGTTGGGACCTGCTCTCCCTGGTCAACCCGAGCTTGTCGGACCTCCTTTCAAGCTCCTCCCTTCAGGGAGGGGTGGTTGACGATGTCCCTCGTTTCAATTTCAGGATACCCTTTCAGGGCCCCTCGATCTGGGTCGACCTTCTCCGGACTTTCCCGAGGAGCGTTTTCTCCTGATGACCTCGCCGACATATCCTCCCAGAAAAGAAACCTCCGGAACAGTTATGAAGAAAATCATCATGAAAGGGGCCACCGGTATTCCAACCGTTTGTCCTGAGGGATGATAGACTTCATACAGATAGGAGAAAAGGAGGTACCCCATCGGAGGCACTGGAGCCAGCAACTTTCCAAATGGTCCTATGATGTATCCCGTTACAAGGGAAACAGCAAGCGGTGCAAGTAGATAGGAAAAGAGAATGCCGGTTCCAAAAATGTGATGGAACGCCCCATTTGTCAATCCGAATGCTTTATCTGCCACCCAAAAGAGTAGGAATCCTGAGGCTATCCCCACTATGGCGTTGATCCGGTTCAGTTTCTTTTTCAAAAACGACCCCTTTGAAAAGGCCTATATTGGTAACTACTTTCCTTTTGGAGCCTGGGGGTGGGTTTCCGCCTGTTCATGGGGTGGTTTTTGTGCGTCTCCATCTTCGTCATTAAAGACGATGTACTTGATATTTTCATCAAACTGGCCATTCTTGTAGGCCCAATAGATTCCGAAGACAATAATGACAAGTGAGACAAGACCGGTCGCCGTCCAAAGATAGGCAACAATCCCTTCTGGCAGCTTCATTTTAGGCTCCTTAAATTTTGGCTATCTCCCTTGCGCCATTCATTTGGGAGGCTTTGGATAATTCGGAGACCCAGGCAACGACTTCAGGCTCATCAAGAGATCAACGAGTTCGTCTTTCTCTTTAGGCGACAGCTTGCCGAAGGTTGGTGCAAACTTTCCTGCGTGAGCCGTCCCAGGAACAAGGGAGCCCGGATTGTCAAAGTATCTGCGCAACCAATCGGCTGACCGCCTCGTTCCTTCCCCATCCATGTCGGGACCGTCATAATCGCCTTCGCCATAAACGACATGACAATCCCGGCAACCAAATTTCTGGAAGACCTGATAGCCGGCATCGGATTTTTTTGAAAAGAGATAGATGTCGTTTGTCGTCCAGAAGGTCACGACGTTCATCCGGGCCAAAATGTAAAGAACGACCGCCGACAAAACCATTAACCCTGAAAGGAGAAATACGACTTTTTCGCCCGTTTTCATGCGACCGTCACACCAGGATTCTCATCAGTAATTGAATAACGGCAAAGGAAATAACGCTGATTATACCGACAAAGCTCATGGCGATGATGACCTGCTCTCCACGCTTGAGCTTCTTGAAGGGGCCAATGATATAGCGGGACATGATGGCAAAGGTGATAACCGAGGCCGTGAGAAAAGTAAAAATAACCACAGAAACTGACATCTTGATAGACATACAATACCTCGCAAACCCGATTGTACACCCGCCTGACAAATAACCGCAACCTTAAGACAATAAAAAAGGCGGCCTCCGCAGGAAACCGCCTTTTTTATGTATACGGGGTTGGATATTCCCGCCAAGCTTCTTCATAAAAGCCTAAGAGTTATTCAGGCTTCACATCGTCGATGAAGAAGGAATAAATGAGTGCGGAGAACAGCATTATCAAGGTGATACTCCAAAAAACGATAGGACTATTTACATTCCACAAAGGACTCACCTCCCTTTGGATTGTGAGTGGAACATGAAGAAATTGCCGGGCCTAGCATTGACGCATAAATTTCAAAAATCCCTGGCAACTTCCGTTCTTTTCATCAACAAGCCGACCCAAGTGAAGAAGATCGAAACATAGATTGAATTTACCACATATCCCTGATCCCACCATGGCCGAGCCAGATTGGGAGAGGTGTGGGCTTTCAAAACGGGGACACCCTGGACAAGCCAATAGTGTAGGTGGCCCGGAAGTTGGGGACGTGCTCCAAACAGCGGGAAAGTCAGAAGTTCAGCAGTTACCACCGTCATCACAAGCAGAAGAATGATGATGCCCGGGATATTGTTCGTCCCCTCGAGCATTCCATCAAACCTTTCGTTCAAAAGCTCTTCGACATCAGCCATAATGCCTCTCCTTTCAGAGGTATTGACGGGACCAGCAGATCGGTCCGTTTTGAGTGTCAGGTATACCCGAAGCCGAACTCTATGAATTCAATCATCAAGAGCCCGGCTCCAAAGAAAAACTACTTGAGGCTCATCATGTAATCGGCCAGCGCATTCAGATCTCTCTTGGAAAGATAGTTGAATGCGGGCATCTGGGACATGGGCTGAACGGCCCGAGGGTTGGCATGATGGACAAGATGCCAGCCTTTGATGGGCAGACGGCTGCCGACATGAAGGAGATCCGGAGCCTTACGATCAGAACCGAAAACGGTCGGGGATTCGCCGACGAAGTCCGAAACCCTGGGAGGCGCACCGAAGTACTGCCAATCCTGGGTCTGCTCGGGAAGAAGGGTATGGCACCACCAGCAACCTTCCCGGACAAAGATCACCTTTCCCTTACCGATCATGGTCGGACGATCTTCGCCCGTCATGAAGGGATCTTCAATGGTGAATCCACTCTCCGGACCGTAATCCTTGGCTTTCTGGATGGCCGTGGCGGAGGGGGGAACCTTGCTCATTTCCATGGACGGAAACAAAACCGTAATGGACAAGGTCACGGCAAAGACTGTACCGGTCATCATTACGCCAAATTTGTACTCGCGAAATGCCATCTCGCACTCCTTAACGATCTTGAGTTTTAATCTGTCTTCCAGTTAGGAATGGAAGACATTCCAGATGCGGCAGTGACCCGCACCCCAAGAAAAGGAGGCCGGAAATCCCGGCATTCCTTTCCCATCCGGACACCCTACTTTTTGCGAGAAGGATCGAATTTCGCCCGTCCAGCAAGTCCCGACATACAAACAAGCAGCAGAACCATACTGCCGATAGCCGTCGAGGTTCCCATGAAGGCCGCAAAGGAAGCAACTCCCTGGCTGGCTCCTCCGGGTGTCATTCCACAACAGTGGCTCGGATCGGAAAGCTCTTTAAGTTGTGCGCTTGACAGCGATGTAACTGCACTCAACATCCACATACTGGCACCTCCCAAATTTTAGGATTCAGACCTTTTGGCTCCACGGAAAACCACACTCACCAACCTTCCCGCTTCCTGTGGTAGGAGTAGGAGTAAAGCCCGATAAGGGCACCAGCAACCGTGGAAAGCACCATGATCCAGTAGATCCAGATGTAGGACTCACGCCATGTTTCAAACCGATGGGCACCGAACCACTCCTGCAGACAGAACCCGACAACGGATCCACTTCCTACTGCAGAGAAGGCTGCACCGAGCCAATAGGCCACGATACCTTTCTGATGACTTTGCGCCACGACAACCCCCTTACAAATGTAGATAAGGAATAAGTGCCTTGATCCGCACCGATCCTTGCGGACCCTTATTTTTGAGGGCATTACACCTCGAAGAATACGCCTTGGAGAAATGGATGTCAAGACAATCCTGCCTCGATGCTCCTATTTTTTCTTCCTTAATTTTCCCATTAGGATTTTGGACTGGAATACCCATGTCAGACTTGGCTATGATGTTTTTATGGGACTTCATTTACAAGACTCCATATTTTCAGCCAACTCCTCCGAAGGCGGTCATCTTCCCGCCAAACGGAAGTTTCGCGACGTCATACTTGGCATGAATGATGGGATGGTGACATTGGTCAGCTTCCTTGGGGGACTGACCGGCTCCTCCCTCTCCCATCCTTCAATTCTTTATGCCGCCCTGATGACGACCATGGCGGGAGGCCTTTCCATGGCGATCGGCGGATATCTTGGATCCCGGACTCAAAACGATATCTTCAAACGAGAGATCGCCCGGGAAAAATGGGAAATCGAAAATATCCCCGACACAGAGCGTCAAGAGGTCCGAAACCTTTTTCTTTCCTTTGGCCTCGATCCGGAGCAGTCCGATCTTGTTACAGAGAAGATTACGTCGAACCCATCCGTATGGCACCGCTTCATGATCAGGGAAGAGCTGGGCATTCACGAGGAAGACCTCGAAAATCCCCTGAAAGGGGGGCTGATCCTTGGCGGCTCCTTTATGATCGGGGCCATTCCCCCTCTTCTTCCCTATTTTTTCATTCATCAAATTGGATCCGCTTTTACGGATTCGCTTGTTTTCTCCTGCCTGGCCCTTTTCCTGACAGGAAGCATCAAGTCCCGCCTCTCAAACGAGCCTCCACTCAAGGGTGCGGGAGAAATGCTTATTCTGGGGGGCATCGCTGGCGTCGCAGGCCTCTTTATCGGGACGATCCTTCCCCGGTTTCTCTCCCTGATTCACTGAGCCTGCAAATTTTTCTGGCTCACTATGGTAGAATGATCGACACTTGGACAATCCTTCCCCTCTAGATCCCTAGGAGAACCCTCTGCATGGCCGGATCAAACACCTCCCGCCCTCTATCGGTCTACGCTCCCGCTTCGGTCGGAAACATCGGACCCGGATTCGATACCCTCGGAATGGCCATAACAGGCATGGGAGATCTCATTTCGGCCCAACTCGACGTCTCCATCGACAAGGACAGGATCGAATCGATCACGGGCGCCTGGACGGCTCTGCCGACCTCAACGGATCAGAACACCGCCAGCATCTCGGCACGCATTCTCCTTGACCGGGCAGGAATCAAAACTCCTTTCCGGATGACCATAAACAAAGGTGTTCCTGGTTCCGGACTGGGATCGTCGGCCGCCTCGGCCGTTGGCGGCGCCTTTCTGGGCCATCTCCTGTCGGGAGAGACGTTTAGGGATACGGACATTCTGGATGCCGCCCTGGCTGCGGAGGCTGAAGTCAGCGGCGGAATATTTCTCGACAACATCTCGGCCTGTCTTTTCGGAGGCGTTACCGTCAGCCATGGCGCGAGCCGAACCGCCCTTCCGGTGGGACACATCGAAGGGGTCCATCTGATTTTTATCGTTCCGAAAACGACAGTTAAAACATCAGAGGCGCGCCGGATCCTCCCCAACATGGTTCCCAGAACGGACGCAGTGGGGGCCATTTCCAATACCGCTGGGATATTGGCAAGCGTCATGAGGAGGGACCCTGAATTATTCTGCATGCGCGTTTCAGACCCCCTCATCGAACCATACAGAAAAAATCTAATACAGGGATTCGACTCCCTGAAGGAAACGGCCCTTTCCTCGGGCGCGACAGGGTTTGCAATTTCCGGAGCCGGCTCTACAATGGTCGCCCTTACCCCCGACAAAGAACGGACCAAGGCCATCAAAAACTCTCTTCAGGATGTCCTGAACACCATGAGGATCGAAGCTACCATATTCTTCTCGACCATCGACCCGAAAGGAGTACGCGTTGCAAATTCCTGAACCAGTTTACAACATTGATAAATCCTACGAGGACAATTATCGGGACGGGCCTGTCTTTCACGGACGCATTCCGGCCTCCATTCCGACAGCTCGCCCACTTTCCTTTCTGGGAATCCCGGCAAACAGCCGCCTCGGCATTCCTGCGGGGCCTTTGCTAAACTCCGACTGGATCGGCTTTTATGCGACCATGGGGTTCGACCTCCTTGTCTATAAAACAGTCAGAACGCATGCCCATCCCTCCTACCCACCCCCCAATTGCCTCTATGTCTCGGTGACCGGAGACCTTACACCGACATCCCTCTCCACCCCGCTGATCGGGACGCCTCGCATGGAGCCAGCATCCATGCGCGACATCACCATCACCAATTCTTTCGGAATGCCAAGCCAGGCCCCGGCCGTATGGCAGGAGGACGTATCCCGGGCCAGAAAAAAAATCGGGCCAGGGCAAGCCCTGATCGTCAGCGTTGTCGGGACGGAAAGGGAGGGGGAGTCCATCGTGGAGAACTTTGCCAGGGCCGCAAAAATGGCCAAGGAATCCGGCGCCCAGGCAGTAGAAGTCAACTTTTCCTGTCCCAATGTGAAAGGGACCGAAGGACAGATTTTTCAGGATCCTGAAACTGCCGGGACGGTGGCGCGAGCGTTGCGAAGGGAGGTTGGTCCGGAATATCCCCTGATTGTCAAGGTCGGATATATCGGAAACGATGCCGAGGCGGACGCCCTTCTTCGTGGGATCGGGCCCCACGTCAATGCGATCGCGGCGATCAATACCCTCTCGGCGACGGTGATCAATCCGGAAGGGCGGCCGGCTCTTCCAGGACCCGGACGCGAACGCTCCGGCGTCTGCGGGAACGCCATCCGAAAAGCGGCGCTGGAGGTCGTTTCCAGACTTTCTGGGAGGATTTCTTCCATGAAGCTCCCCCTTTCCGTCATCGGCGTGGGGGGCCTGATGACAGTCGAGGACTATGATCTCTTTTTAGCGTCGGGAGCGGACTTTGCCATGACGGCAACGGGGGCGATGTGGGATCCCTATCTGGCCTTCCACCAGAAACAGCAGAACCTCAGATAAGAAATTCCTGGGCTTGAAAAAGACCAATGCTCGCGTCATGGCTTTGGAAGGATCGAAATAGGTGACCGGAGAAACAATTCCTCATTGACCCGACTCCGAAAAGTAGGAGGCGACCTCACGGCGGTAGGTTTTGTAAGGATCCAGCATATAGAGGATTTCCCCCCCGTCTATCTGAACACCGAACCACTGGATGATGTAATCGGAGATTTTTTCTCCAGATCGTCCATCAAGAATTCTATGAACCGCCTCGGACCGGCCCTGAGCCCTCGTTCCAGCCGGACCGCTTTCCGCAGCCGCCCGGATGGCCGATGGGGAGACCAGTCGTCTGTGGGTTCCGTCCTCTTCCAGCGGGTAAAAAAGGCCCGTATCCGGGTTGAGGTCATGGTAGGCCAGATCGAGGCTTTCCATCCAGGGATCCTCCCATGAGAGTCCTTCCTCCTTCCTGAACGCATCGAGAAGAACGTATTTCTGGGCCCAGTCTATTCTATCCGCCACAATTTCAGGGTCTCTTTTTTCAAGATCTGTCAGAATGCCGTTCCAGGCATCGAGAATCCAGTCGGCATCATCGCTCTCCCCCCTGAAGGCCTTTTCAGCCGCCTCATAGAATCTTCCCTGGACATCGGTGGCCCTCATGGTGCCTTCACCCCCGACCTCCACAGGCCAGGCCATCGACAGGTCGTGCGAAAGGGACCGAATGGCCTGGACCGGATCGGTGATCGGAATCCAGGGGGCCTCCCCCCGCTCGATCAGTCCCAGGACAAGCCTTGTAGTGCCCGCTTTGAGCGCCAGCGCGTACTGGGACATGTTCGAGTCTCCGAGAAGGAGATGAATGCGGCGGAACTGAAGTGGGTCGGCCAGGGGTTCGTCCCGCGTATTCACAATAGAACGATTCATCTGAACCCATTGATAAAACTTGTTGACCACATAATCCGACCGTTGAGAAATCTGGAAGGGAATGGCAGGAACGACATCATCGAGAGAAATCAGACTGTCATTGATGATCGAGGCACCGACTCGCCCGGCTCCGGAAAAGATCTGGCGTGTAATGAGAAAGGCCACGAGGGGATCAAGCCCCCTCTCGTTAAATGGAAAACTCCGGGGAACCGAATAGTTCTCATGGGATCCAAAGGTGGCCAGCGTCTGGTGGTCGATATTGTTTTTGATGAAGGAGACGCTGTCAGAAAGACCCAGCTCCCTTATGGATTCCTCAAGAAGAAGGTCCCCGGCCCGATCCATCGCAACAAGGTCAATGATCGTCCCGCATTCCGGAGAGGCATATTCGACATGGCCCATGTCGATATAAAGCCGACCCCCATTTTTCAGGAATCCACCGTTGCCAGGTGGTTCGTCATATGCGCGCTGATGCAGATCGATGAGGCCGGCCTTCTTTTCAAAAAAAAGGTAATCACGAACCCGCCGGAAAAGCTCTTCCTGCCGGATCATGGAGGAGCCCCTCCCGTCACCATCCCTGATCAAAAGACCATACTCGGTCTCTATGCCGCACAAAAACTTCACAGGAGAAGGTCCCCCGCCTCGTTGAGCTTTTTGATCCTGGCCGGGGCATGGCGGTCAAGGAGAACTCCTTCCCACTGACGCTCTTCGCGCAAACGTGCTTGGCACCCGGCAAGCTTTTCAGGATTGATGAGGTTGCCGGACTCGTCAAGTCCCCGTTCATCCTGGGTAAAGAGGATCTCCAGGAAAACCCCGGACAAAACCGCCACAACATCCCGAAGGGTCCGTTCTCCGCGGGGAAGCCGCTCCCTCAATAGATTTGCCGCCTTCAGATCTGCCTCCTCGGTCGGTGCGAGGATCATCATATCCACGGAGCGTTCCAGATTCCCGTCGAACGAAACCTTTATGAAACGATCCTCCGAAGGAGTCTTTCCGACCTCGGAGAGCAGGACATCGAGAATGATCGGGGGGGCCGAGACATCTTCAAATGCCGCCTTCAGCCGGGGGGCCAGACCAAAAAGAGCCAGGCGCTCAATGCTGACATCGGAGGTCGATCGCTGAAATCCTTCGACATGGGCCATATTGAGGAGAATCCCTCTGACTGTCTCCAGGTCTGCCGGATGGCCGATCCCGCCCATTGCAATCCGGTCGTACAACTCATAAATTTTGGGATTCTGACGATGGAAGGACGCCAGAAGAATTCCTTCCGAAACGGAAAGGCCGAATACGGGGGTCGCCCTGTCAAGCTGCTCGGCGATATAGTCCCTCCGCTGATGAATGGCATCGATCCAACGGTAGGGCTCATCGAACACGCATCACCTCGTTTCTGTAAATTGCGGACAACGTCCCTTCATCAACTGTTTCGAGTGTTCCGGGAGTGAGAATTTTCATCACCGGCCAGACGGGATCCTGCGCATCGACACCTCCGGTTGCGGAGTCGAAATAAGAAGCCGTTTCAAGAAGACGAAGCGCGAGGACGATGGCCTCCTCCCGGGACATCTCCCGAAGGGGTCGAGGACTCCAGCGGTCGAGGTAGCGCAGGATTCCCTGGACCTCAGGGGAGCCGGAGCCTCCAACAGAAAATTCGACCCCTTCGAAATGGGCACCCAGGATGTCGTAGAAATAGATACGCACGATACGGGACTCTGGATCCCTGGCCACAAAGAGGGGAACGACCGCCCCAATTCCCTCGACGGCCATAGGTAAATTTTCCTTGAGGAGCTGTGCCAGGATGCGAACCTTTCCTTCCAGGGAAATTTCTGTCAGCTGGCTTCGCCGGTAATACTTGAGGGAGTGGTCGAGAACCCGGGCCATTTCAAGGGCCATGGCAGGAGACCCCGAGATGGCCAAAAGTGCCGAATCATCTATTTCCAGCACCTTGTCGACCCTGTTCGACATGATCCGATTTGAGGCTGTCGCCCGCCGATCCCCAGCCACCAGGACCCCGTCCTGGAAGTGGAAGGCCAGGATGGTCGTCCCGTGAGAGGCCCCCGAGAGGGGCGTCCTTTCCTTTATCGTAGCCCCCTGAAAGGAGGGGGCTTTTTTTAAAAGATCCGGGAAATACCCTGTATTCGAGTAAGTGAGTCCTCCATCCTGATCAATCCTCAAGCTTCCTGCTCCCATTTTTTTCATCTCCCCCGGGCCTTTCGATCAGCCCTATTCTCCAGTTCTCTGGCGATACCGTTCGGACTGCTTCGGATCCACCTTCCGCATTCTGTCCATCATGCGATCCTTCGTCGGCTTGGGATCCAGGTTTCTGGGGGCAGGGCTATCCGGGCTCGTCCCCCGTCGGGTTGGAAGCGGAACCCTCTCCTGTTCGTCAAACGCAATAAAATATGTGTCAAAGGGATACCTCTCAAGAAACCCCTCCGAAAATCCGGCTCTTTCCATGACCTCACCCTCCCTACTCAATACCTGCCAGAATTTTGGCCAGATTGGCCCTTTCCTCGCAGGACTCGATCCGCCTGCAAAGCTTTTCGACATTCTCCCGATCCAGAGTCACGAAAAGGGGAAGATCGATATAGCTGCCATCGACAAAAGCGATGCGTTCCCATCCTGCATCGCGAATCTCTTTTTCATACCGGCGAAGGACGGCCGCCCGAACAGGGGCCCGTCCCATGTTCGGCGGAACGATCGCAGCGACCTCCACCTCTCTGGGATCGGTCAACCGCATCATCCGACCGTCCGATTCAAGGGACCAGAACATTCCCAGATCCTGGTCCAGGTCATGATAGGCGAGATCAAGGCTTTGAAGCCAGGGATCATCGGAGGACAGCGCTTCCTCG
>JAJYPO010000004.1 GCA_021795275.1 Nitrospirota bacterium
GGATCGCGCCAGAAGAGCCTCTGCCCGAGGGAGAATGGCTTCGAGAGAGGCGGTTTCGGGAACGGGAGGAAGCTCCCCGCGGCCCAATTCGGCGCGTGTCAAGGCCGCATGGGCCTTGCCGACATTCTTTCCGGCCTCAAGAAAGCTTCCTTCGAGGGCAGACCGGCGGTCGAGGAGAGAGGCAATCTTTCTGCGCTTTCCCGGGGCCGGAAGGTGACGCTCGAACGCTTCAGGCTCCTCCGGAAGGCCGCACCCAAGGAGCAGAAGGCGCGCCTCCTGTTCCATCGAAAAAAGCTCCTGTTCCCGTCGGGGAAGGTCCGTGAGGCTTTTCGATGCCGCCCCCAGATCCTTCTCGATGGCGGCGACCTCCTCCTCCCGGAGAAGCTCCGCCGGACTTTCGGCCAGGGCCGTCCGGTCCCGCTCCAGACCTTCCGACTCCTCCCGGAGACGGTCGAGTTCCATCCCCCCCGTGGCAAGCCGGCTTTCGGCCTCAACCCGGAGAGCATACGATTCGGGGGGAAGGAGGGGAACTTTCTCCAGAAACGAAAGCTCCCGGCAGAGGGTTTCGTATTCCTGGCGGCGGGGGAGGATCCGCAAGATCCGTTCGGCACGACGGATTTCCCGTTCGAGGCGGACCCCCTCGGCCCGGATCCCTTCCGACTCGTCCGCCAGCCGTCGGATCTCCTCTTCCTCGCGGGCATAGTCCTGGGGAGAGACAGTCCGGAGTCGGCTATCACGCCGGATCTCCCCGAGGCGGGCAAGGATCCTGTTGATCACCGGGTTCTTTCCGGTGGGCAAGAAGAGCTCCCTTTTCCTTGCTGCCAGGATATCGAGCCTCTTCCGGAGGTTCACGATCCCGGCCCCCGCCTCGACGAGTCCCTGCCCCAGGGCTCCCCCGTCGGCCAGCAGGTCCTGGCCATGGCGTCTTAAGCGGGCGGGATCGAGGGAGAAGAGGCGCTCGAAGCTTTCCCGGGAAAGCCCTCCCAGAAAGACGGGGAGAACTTCGTCGGAAAGGGCGCTCCCGTCGGCCAATGTCAGGGGACTCTTTCCCCTGCGTCTGCGCACAAATTCCAGGGACCGGCCGTCGGCTGTGGTAATCCGGGCCCCTATGGCCATGTCGGCCGTTCCCACCAGATAGGCATCCTCGCTATGTTTGGGAAAGCCGAAAAAAAGGCTCGAGAGAGCCCGTAGCGTGGTGCTTTTCCCCGCCTCGTTGGGCCCGTGAACCAAGTGGAAGCCGGGGCCAAGGGGGAGGCTCCGGTCCCGGAAGGGGCCGTAAGCGAGAAGGTCCAGACGGTCAATCCTCATGGGCCCTCTCCCCGGTAAAGAAGGTCCAGAAGGACCGGGAGGAGACAGGCCGGTTCCGCAAGAAGTGGGGAGCCGTCGAGCTCCTCCCGGAGCTCCTCGGGCAGGGCCCGTCTGAGCAAGGAGAGATCGCCGGCCAGGGCGGCGGCAAGGGCCTCCGGGTCCCTGGCCACTTCGGAGAGGATGGCCGCAAAGTCGGCGTCCGGCCCCTCCCCTGCGACAACCTCCTCCCGCCGGAGGTCGAGCCGGACACGCTCGATCCAGAGATCTTCAAGAGACACCTCGGCCGCCACGTCCAGAACCAGCTGCCTCACCTGCTCCGGAGAATCGAGGAAGGCGCCCGGGAGGGAGGCGCGTCCTGTCAGAATCACCCGAACGGCGGCAGGACGTCCGTCCGATTCACGCAGGGCCGCTTCAAGGCCATCCCGGAGAGGGCCGGCCAGCTCCCGAACCTCGACAAGCCCTGATATCTCAACCGGGAGCTGATGCCAGCGCACCACATCCAGGGGGATGAAGTCGAGGGCGGTCAGCCGGACCCCGTCGGTTTCGGCCAACATCGCTCCCTTGGGGCCGGTCTCCTTCGCATGACGACCCTGAAGGTTCCCGGGAAAGACCACGGCGGGATCGGATGACAGGATCTCCCGCTTGTGGATGTGGCCCAGGGCCCAGTAGTCGTAGCCCCGGGCGGCAAGGTCCAAAAGGGTGCATGGGGCATAGACATCATGGTCGGGGGAGCCGGAGAGGGAGGTATGCAGGAGGGCGATGTTGAAATGCCCCGGTCGAGGCGGGGGATAGGCCAGGGCGAGGTTCTGGGAGACGTTGCCGGGTGCGAAGCTCTGGCCGGTCACCGCCACACCATACTCTTTCAGGATGACCGTTTCGGGGAATTGGTCGGAAAGGACGGTGGTATTGGGTGGAAGATCGAGGTGGCGGCTGATCCGGTTGGCTGCATCGTGATTTCCCCGGACGATCACCACCCGGATCCCGTGGTCGGCAAGCCGTGAAAGCTCGCGACGGAGGAAGTGAACCACCTGCATGTTGGGGTTGTCGTGGTCGTAGAGGTCCCCGGCCAGGAGGAGGAGAGACACCTCTTTCTCTATGGCACGGTCAACCAGGGCGGAAAAGGCGTCCCGTGTGGCACGACGTATGCGGGAAAGCTGCCCGGGATCCTCCAGGACCAGGCTCCGAAGGGGACTGTCGAGATGAATGTCGGCGGCGTGAAAAAACTTCAATGGAACCCTCCCTCCCGTGGCAGCCGGCCCTGGCGGCCGGAGTCCCCCTCCTCTCCCCCTCACCTCCTTTTGGTGGCCGACAATCGGGGAAAAGGATCGACCCTATTGTGGGATCTTTGGCTCCCGCTGTAAAGGAGAGATTCCGGAGCGGGACTCACCCTCCGCAGGGCAAGCCCCTCGGGAAAATTCCTCACCGGAAAATCGCCCTTCATGAGGAACAGGCCTCTCCTTGCCCCTTTGGAAGATGATCCCGAGAAGGCTCCTGTGGAAGATTGGACTCAAGGCCTTTGTTGTGCGTGATCAGGACGCGTGGAGAGGGGGTCCACTAAAGATGAGCTCCCCGCAGACCGGAGTCAGAAGGTCACACCGGGTCGACCGAGTCTCCGGAAGGAACGTCCCTAGAGCGGCACCGGCCCTCGCATGTCGATTTTTGAGGGGGAATCCGCCCTTCCGCATCCGCATGAGAACCATTGACGGGAGGAGAGGTGATAAGGACAAATCAGGGAGACAGGCTTCCTGTCGAAAAGCCTCTTGCCTTTCCCCGTTGTCTCCCGTCCGTCTCATCAGAATCTCTGTCCTGCCCTCGGCAAAAGACGAGGGTCAACCCTGCAAAGCGGAATGCCCGGACAGGTCCTCTCCTGTTCGGACCCGTCCGGATCCCTGTCCTGCCTTCTCTCCCAGAAGGGCCATGGCGTCGAGAACTGGCCTTAGCTCCTTGCCGAGAGCGGTCAGACGATATGAGACCTGCGGGGGAGAGACGGGGAGGACATCCCGGGCCACGACTCCCTTCGCTTCGAGCTCCCGGAGCCTCGAGGAAAGGACCTTCGACGTGATCCCTCCGAGGTCGCGCCGGAGATCGCCAAAACGCCGGGGCTCCTCGCAGAGGTACCAGAGGATCTTGGAGGTCCAGGCGCCGGCCAGGAGTCTCAGGCAAAAGTCGAGCGGACAGTCCGGAGGGGGCGCACTCCTTCCGGAGGATGGGCGTGAGGTCCTCTTCATAGCGCACATAATATACCAGGTATCTTTAAGGAATCTACTATCCGAGGTATCCCTTCTGGGATATACTCAAAATCACCAGGGGGACGCGGGATCCCGCGTCCCTGATCGCACCCTCAGGTTTATGGAGGATACCGATGATCGAAATCAGAAAAAGCGCCGAGCGGGGCCATGCTGACCACGGCTGGCTCGACAGTTACCATACTTTTTCCTTTGCCGATTACTACGATCCGAACCATGTAAAGTTCGGAAGCCTCCGTGTCATCAACGAGGACCGGGTCCAGCCGGGACGGGGATTCGGGACCCACTCCCACCGCGACATGGAAATCCTGAGTTACGTTTTGGAAGGGGCTCTGGCGCATTCTGACAGCATGGGAGAGTCCTCGATCCTTCGACCCGGCGACGTGCAGCGGATGACGGCCGGCACCGGTATCACCCACAGCGAATCCAACCCCTCCGGGACCGAGATGGTCCATTTTCTTCAGATATGGATTCTTCCCGGGACTCCGGGTCTCAGGCCAGGTTATGAACAGAGACATTTTTCCCGCGAAGACAAACGAAACCGCCTGTGCCTCGTGGCCTCTCCGGACGGAACTGGCGGCTCCCTCACCCTCCACCAGGACGTCCGACTCTATGCCACCCTTCTCGAAGAGGGGGCTCAAATCACCTTCGCCCCCGAGACGGGACGGCGGCAATACCTGCAGGTCGCGAAAGGCACCTGCAATTTAAACGGGGTTGATCTCAGAGACGGCGACGGGGCCCGCATTACGGGTGAAGGGTCTTTTCTGCTCTCGGGCAACCCCGGGGCCGAGCTTCTGCTTTTCGACCTGGCCTGACGCGATTGTCATTTTTTTGGTTTCCATTGATCGCGATGTATGACGGGAGAAATCGATGAAAAAAGTGAAAAAGGCAGCATTCTCCATTCGGATCCAGAAGGATGGGCCCTATCGTGTCTCCGGACCGCTTCCTCTCGCCACGGAGACCATCGGCACAAACAGAAAGGGGGAGTCGGTCCGCTGGGAAAAAGGACCGGCCATCCAAACCGGGGATGAGTATGCCCTCTGCCGGTGCGGCCGAAGCGGCAGCAAACCCTTTTGCGATGGCTCCCACGGCTCCGGATTCGACGGGACGGAAACCGCCGCACGCAGGCCCTATCTCGAACAGGCCGTCCTCCTTGAGGGACCGAGGCTGTCCCTGACAGATGCGGAAAGCCTGTGTGCCTTTGCCCGGTTTTGCGATCCCCACGGACGGGTCTGGAACCTCGTCCACGAAACGGACAGGGCAGAAGCCAGAAGGCATTTCGTCCGGGAGGCCAGTGACTGTCCTGCGGGCCGTCTGGTGGCCTGGGACAATGCCACAAGGACATCTGTCGAGCCGGAGCATCTCCCCTCGATCGCCCTGGTCGAGGATCCTTCCCGCCAATGCTCCGGGCCGATCTGGGTCAGGGGCGGCGTTCCGGTGGTCAGTGCCGACGGCATCACCTACGAAGTGAGAAACCGGGTGACTCTCTGCCGGTGCGGGGAGTCACGGAACAAGCCGTTCTGTGACGGGACCCATGCCGAGATCGGGTTTGACAGTCACTCATGAGGGTCTTGCGGCCCGTCAGAAAAAAAAGCCCTCGGGCGAGTCTTCCCTCATTTCGATGAGGAAAGGACCGGAGAGAGTCTTGATCCTGTCAGTGAATGATCTCGGGGAAGTCCGGGACGCCAGAATCAGAGCTGCCTCGGCTCATTCCCAGGGGCTCTTTCCTTCCCACGAAAGGGAGATGATATTTCTACCCGGGGCCATCCCTCCCGTTTTTTCCCTTCGCCTGCCATCCCTTCCCCAAAAGAGAGCTCTGGAAAGGGGGGGATCATTCCCCTGCCCCCGTATGCGCTTATTCCCGAAATAGACCTGGGCCGGATTTTAGGAAGGTTGTCCTTGGCATTGAACCTTTCAGATCGATGGCATTCGGATTCATCGGGCATATTCCTTTTCCCTGGGCGAAACTCCCATCGATTGAGTGGCAGACTCGGCCGCCTCGGGGATTTTAAGGTCTGTCCACCAGCGGGCCAGGATTTCCGATTCGGCCTTCTTGGAAAAGGAGGGCGGGGCCACGGTTCCCCGGCGCCCTGCCATATTCGCTTGTCGGTAAAGGGAGAGTTTGGCCGAGGTTTCCGATAGGATGCGCTCCGCTTGGCCCCGCCCCTCCCGGATCACGGCATTCGTTCTTGAAATGGCGTGTGACAGGCGGTTTCTGAGCCTCGTGCGTTTTTTATCCAGGCGGACCACCGCGACATGGAGGGCATCAAGTTCCGAATCCTGGTCATGGGCAAAGAAGGAGACCATGTAGGCTCCCATGAAAATCAGGAGATTGATCGCAAACATGGCGTAGACCATGTTGCCTGATGCATCCCCAAGCCGGTGCTCGGCGTGGAGGGTCACATACATGTTGCGGATAAAGGAGAGGGCCGTAAGCGAACCAAGAACGGTGACAGGCGCCAAGAAAATCATGATGGCCGTGGCGAACCTGGGCTGGACGAGCGTCCGGACCTGAAGCCCCAGGAAAACCCCGATCAGAGGTAATGTCAAGGAAAGGGTCAGGCTCATGACATAGGTCATCAGTTCGGGCTCTCCGAACATCCGGAAGACGACCACGTTCAGCGGAAATTCTCCGATCCCCAGGAGGAAGACAATTATCCAGTGGACCATGTAGGGGACAGGAATGATTTCGTCTCGCCCAAGATCGTCCTTCCGCTTCTGGAACCGGAGGAGGGTCTCCTTCAGGCGATACTGGTTGGACTCGTAGGCATTGGAAAGATTGGAGGAGATTCCTTCGAGACGGGCAAGGCGCTCGGCGGTCCGAGAATAGATCCCGCTGATTGACGCCTCTCCGGCGGCAATGATCGACCGTTCGAATGGACCGGGTTCGTAGCTGCTTCCAGAGGGCAAACCTGCCATTCCATCGGCGTGACCCGCACTGCGAATTGTCTCGTCATCGGGAAAGTGTGGAGCCTTGAATTCTAATGATCGCATCATCGGTCCTCCCCGGACATTGGTCTCTGATCAGGACAGAATGCCCCTTCCCACAACGGTCTTCCTTCTGTGGTGGCTGACGGTCGTGTTGATCTCGTCTATCAGAAACTGGAGACGCGTATTAAGATCGGCCACAGAATTGACCCATCGGGATTCGCGGACATGCAAACTCTGGAAGTCTTCCTTGAACTGGGCGATAAAGCGGTTCAATCGCTCCGATTCTGACCGAAGCCCATCGCGCTCGGACAGAAGGAGATCCCACTCTCTCCTGGTCTGGACAAGATGGTCCATGACCATCGAGGATTTTTCGAGAAGATTGTTGTATTCCCTGACCCCGTTGATGATCCGGTTGATATCCTTGCCACCTAGCATCAGAAAATCCTTCTGGCGAAATGCGGAGGTTCTATCCGGAAGGTTCTTTGGGTCACATGTTCCCCCATCCCGAAAGACCTCCCGTCGGCTCCCAAAAAGTCACCCTCGAGAGCAGCAAGAATTTCGGCGTGGACTGACCGGTGTTCCCTCAAGGCTCGTTCCTTGATGGACTGATAAATTTCCTCATGAAGGCGGAGGGTCATTCGTTTCATTATTCCATATTAGCATTAAAAGCGTTACATTAAAAACTCTATGCAAGTACTCTGTTTTTAATAATTTATAAAATTAAAATTTTTTATATTTATCATTTATTTGTTTTTACTGGAATATTGAAGGGAGGGTTCCTGAGGAAAAACATGATCAGGACATGGCTCATCAGCTCAGAGGTGTTGACGAAACCGAGACGAGGGGAGGATCCCCTTCTTTATTCCCTGAATTTTTCGGGCATTCTTTATGTGAGTTTGTGGATATGGCTTTGGATGAGAATGGTAGGCGGAGCGGGGATCGAACCCGCGACAACAGCTGTGTAAGAGCTGTGCTCTACCGACTGAGCTATCCGCCTAAAGAGAAAGACACCACGGCAGGAGTCGATCAAGGCTCCGCGACCGGAGCCGGAACCTCCTCGCAAGGCGCGAGAAGACGGAAGACCTCATCAGGAAGGGAGACAACCCGTCCCTCGCGGTCCACCGGCACCAGCACTGTCGATCCCACCGCAGCCAAGACCCCAATATCGGTATCCGTGACCCGGTAGGAGAATTCGAGAATCCGGCGCCCTACCCGCACCAGACGGGTTTCGATCTCCGCGAGATCGTCATACTGGAGGGCGCCCATATACCGACACTCGAGCTTCGCCACCACCAGGAAGATTCCCCCTTCCTCCATCGCCCGGTAATCGAACCCCTTGGCACGGCAGTATTCCGCCCGCCCCATCTCGAACCAGACCGGATAGTGAGAGTGATGCGCCCGCCTCTGGGCATCTGTTTCGGAGTAGCGGACCCTAAAGGGTGTGGTGATCGGCATAGGGGAATCTTGCCATTCTCCCTTCCGGAATTCAAGCGGAGGGTCCGGCCCCTCAGAAGAAGCCAGGGCCCATCATTCCGGGACCAAAGAACCCCGGTCCCATGAAGCCCGGCCCCATCATTCCCGGATCCATGAATCCCGGATCCATCATCATGGGATCGGGCGGCGGGGCCGGCGCCTGGGCATGAAGATGGTGCGCCCTGACAAGGGGAATGTGCTTCACTTGTTTTTCCCCCATCGCAACCGGGATCGGAGCCCGAACCTCACCGATCACCTCGATCGTGTGACCCGGCTTGTACCGGTCCTTCGGCAGCGGAAGATCGGTCTCGATCGCAAAGTCTCCACGGGACTGCTGGTCGGTCTCTGGATTGAACTCCTTGTCAAGCGGATATTCCTGGACAAAGATCAGGGATTCGGGGGTTCCCCGCTTGACTGTGATAATCTTGCCCCCCAGGACGACCCGTTGCCCTTCCATGGCCCTTTTATGGTGCTCCACGTCCCGGAAGAGGATCTCCCGGTCCGCCCACCGGGTTTCCGACTTGGAAAAGGGGGGGGAGGGCTCGAAGAGAGAGCAGGCGGAAAAGGCGCTGGCCGCCAGAAGAAGTCCGGCGGCGGCCACCGCTTTCGACGCCCGGATCTTTTCGGAAAGACCCGTATGGTTCATTCATTCCTCCTTGCAAAAAGGGATCGTCATCTCCGGAGAAGCCGGTAGGCAACCCCCGGTTTCAGCTGACAAAGTGAAAGCTGCCCCTCCGGGCCGGTTGTTATGAGGATTTCCTGCCCTCCTCCCTGACTCTCTCTTGAGCCGGCAGGAGGCGGAGGAGGAAAGTCCCGACCAGACAACCCTGTCTCTGCTCTCCCATCCATCATACACAAAATCGACCTTCCGGTGTGAAGGACGCCCTGAACGGGGGGCAGGCAGTGTCGGGAAGGAGCGATGACGGCCCTCTTCCTCTTCGGGCAGGAGAGAGGTTGTGGGAACCCAGCCGATCACCCCCGTGAACGATCCAGATCCGGGCCATAGAACTCCAGATACAGTCTCGCCAGCTCGAGCCTGTCCTGATAGTCTTCCAGGCTTCTCCGAAGCAAGGTTTCGAGATAGGCGGCCGCCTCTTCAGGGTAGCCCCGGAGTGCGGCCACATGGGCGGCTTCCCGTAAGACCCAGAGCGGCGGATCGGGTTTTGAAGCCTGGGGTCAAGAAGAGATCGGGCATAGTCGTATTCCCCGGCATCGATCGACAGCCGGACATACTGGGAATTCCCCGGGACCAGAAGGAATGAGACCAGAAGGGAGAACCCTCCGGCAAGAACGAACCCGACAAACCTTATCCTCAGGTCCACCTCCTTGCCAACTGATCGCCCACCCCAATTACCATCGTTCTCTATCTCGTAATATCAAAGGAAGGTCAGGAGATAGCCATCACAAAACAGGGACCGGCTCGAGAAATGGTGGCATCCAGGGAACCCTCTCGCTCGGAAGCCTGATTCCATGATAGGATCGAAAAAAATGGGAAGACATCCCCCAAGGATGCCAAGCCCGCCTCACGACCCTCTTGAAAGGATTGACATGTCTCCCAGAACCTCCACCGGACAGACTCCCCCCTCTTCCGAACCGGCCTACGGCACCCGGGCCATTTTGGAAAACTCCCTTGAGCGCTGGCCAAACCCGGAACAGGAGCAGCGGTACCGGGTCACCCTCTCCTTCCCCGAATTCACATGCCTCTGCCCCCGCTCGGGATACCCCGATTTCGCCACCATCCGGATCGTCTATGATCCCGAGGCCTTCATCGTGGAGCTAAAATCCCTGAAACTCTACCTGAATGGGTTCCGGGACCAGCGGATCTCCCATGAGGGATCAGTGAACCGGATCTTCCGAGATCTTGTCACCCTCCTCGCTCCGCGCTTTCTGGAGGTCACGGGGGACTTCAATGTGAGGGGAAACCTGAAGACAGTGATTACCATCGACACGGAGATGAACATGGGGAGGCCGAACCGCCGGTCCTCACGGAAAACACCGTCCGATTAGGGGCGTCGCCTTCGCATTGAAAAGAGGTTAAGTCACCGGAAGAGAAGCCTGCAACCTCCGTAGTCGATCCGCTCCCAGAATCGCCCGTCCGGACCGACCGTCGCCACTGAAACCGGAAGAGTGGTGTCCCGGTCGAGAAGGAGCCACATGCGGCCGAAGACAGGCCGGGCCTCGAGCTGGTCGGGGGCGATGTTCACGATCTCCACCGGATGTCCCCGAAAGACTCCGGAGCCCAGATAGAGGCAGGAATGGGTCAGGCATGCGGGACGGAGCACCCGTTTGTCATAGCTTTGAAAGTCCGAGTGGTCGATGGAGTGTCCGAAGCGGGATGTGATCAGGCCGTTGTGGGGCGAGAGGGAGAGTGTCAGCGGAAGGAAAGAAAAGGGATGAACCTCCGTCACCCCGTCCACCGACCGATAAAAAACGGTCGCTCCCTTTCTGGGATGGATGAGCCGGACGAAGGCTGTCAGTGGACGATAGGAGACGGTCAGATCAAAGTCTTCGTTCGGACGCTCCCGCACTCTCCGGTTTCTGTCGCGGGACAGGATCCGGTTGAGCGAGTAAAAGGTCCGGGTCCGGCAGGTATACCCGGAGAGAAGCTGTGCCTGCTGGAGGAATCTGTCCGAGAGGGCGACGGCCCTGGAATAATCGTAATTCCAGGTCTTTTGGGCGACGCTGAGCTCAGGAAAGATCCGGGCGGTCTCCCCGGCCTCCCCCACAGAGGGCAAGAGGAGAAGGACCCCCAAAAAAAAGACAGACAGGCCCCCCCAAAGCCCCTTCCGGGGGGAAGGGGGAGATCCGCCGCTTTGGTCCATGGTTTGCCTATTCCTCCTTGTGTCGCCTACCGATGGGTCAGCTGGTAGATGACGAAGCCCAGACCGGAGAGGCCCAGAAGGCCATGAAGAACTGTCACCGCCCGGATCATGGACCGCCGGCGGAATCCCCGCACGACGAGAATGAGCCCCCCCGCGGCAGCCCCCACCAGAAGGACGAGCCCGATGTCGAACCAGTGCGCCCCGCCCCGGATGAAGAAACGGGCACCAAGCATGAGCAGTCCGGCCATGGCCAGGGTCGGATGAACAAATCCCAGGATGTGCGGAAAGTCCTTCCGTGCCACCTCGAATCCCCACAGGGCCACGCCTAAGGCTGCCGCGATCCCCACCAGGATCGCCCCCACCATCATCAACCCCTGATCCATATCCCCCCACTCCCCCTGTGTGTCTAGTCCACCTTAAGGTCATGCGCCAGAAGGACAGCATCGGCGATCTCGCGCATCGATTTGCGCATGTTCATGCTTTTTTTCTGGAGGAGACGGTAGGCGTCTTCTTCCGCGATGCGGTGTTTTTTCATGAGGATCCCCTTGGCCCGGTCGATCCGCTTGCGGCTCTCAAGGGCTTCCTCCATCGCAACCGTCCGTTCGAACAAGACGGTGTTCTCCCAGGCGATGGCGGCCTGGTTCGCAACCGACTGCAGGACCTTGAACTCGTCACGGGTAAAGTGGTGCAGATGGCTCGTGTAGACGTTGACCACCCCGATCGCCCGATCCTTGATCATCATCGGTACCGAGAGCATGGAGACGAGATTCTCCTTTCGGGCAAGTTCCTTGGCGGTGTAGCGGGGATCCTTCTGGACATTTTCCACCGCGATCGCCCGGCGCTCTCCGAAGACCACCCCGGCAATGCTCTCACCAACCTTAAGCGGAGGCTTCGTCCGGTACTCGTCGGAGAGGGTCTGGGCCGCCCGGACGACCAGCCCCTTTTCGGGATCGTAGATCATGATCGAACAGAGGGTGGAATTGGTCATCTCGGCCGTGACGGTCACGATGAGGTGAAGGATCTCCTCGAGGTAACGGCTCGAGGTGATGGACTGACTGACCTGGGAGAGGGCCTCGATCTGGCGGGCCTTCTTCTGGGCCTCTTCGAAGAGATGGATGTGGCGGATCATGAAGCCCATCTCCTGGGAGAGCAGCATCAAAAGCTCGATCTCGGTGTTGTTGGGAGAAAAGGCCCCCCGGAAATGGAGGTTCATGACCCCCACCAGTCGGTCCTTCGTCCGGAGCGGCACGGAGAGGAAGGATTCGAACCGGTCCTCCGGAAGCATCTGGAAGATCTTGGCCCGGGGATCCTCGTAGGCCTTCTCGGGAATGATGACAGGAGACTCCTCCTGGGCCACCCACCCGGTCAGGCCTTCCCCAAGGCGGATTGAAAAATGCCCGACCAGGTCAGGAAGATAGCGGGAAGCGGCCCGGAGCGTCAGAACAGGCGCATCCGCTTCCAGAAGGTAAATGAAGACCCCGTCTGCCGGAAGAATTTCGAGCAAGAGGCGGATGGCGTTGTCCAAAAGGACGGAGAGGGAGTCCACCGAGATCGTGATCCGAAGGAGCCCCTTCAGGAGCTTGAGCTCCTTCTGGAGGTCAGGGGATTCCGGACGGGGCCGGGAAGGCGTCATGCGAAGAGTCCCCTTGAAAGAAGGTTCGGGTCATAGTTCCGGACGATCCGCACCCGGCCGGGGGCTTCGGGAAGGATAAGGGCCACCTGCCCTCCCGTCACCTTCTTGTCCCGGACGAGATAGGGATGGATCCTCTCGAAGGTGACCCCTTCAGGCCAAGCGCAGGGAAGGCCCGCCCGGCTGGTCAGGGACTTTATGAAGGAAAAGGTTCCGGGGGCGGCGATCCCGCCCGACTCCGCGATCGCGGCCGCCGAGAGCATGCCGATCGCCACCGCCTCCCCGTGAAGAAGGCCCGAAAAGTCCAGGGCCCCTTCGAGGGCGTGGCCGAACGTATGGCCAAAGTTCAGGAGCATCCTCTCCCCCGACTCCCGCTCGTCGTTCGAGACGATCCTGGCCTTGTCGGCGCTGCAGAGCGTCACGACCCGCTCCCACAGCTCCCCGTCGAAGCGCTCGGAGGCGAGCTCTTCCACCCGCTCTTCGAGAAGGTCAAGGAGCGCCCCGTCTCCGATGAGGGCATATTTCAGGACTTCGCCCAGGCCCGCGCGGCGCTCCCGAAGGGGAAGCGTTCCCAGGACCTCCGGGTCCGAGAGGATGGCCCGGGGGGGATTGAAGGCTCCGATCAGGTTCTTGCCCAAGGGGTGGTCGACGCCGGTCTTGCCCCCGATGGATGAGTCCACCTGGGCCACCACGGTGGTCGGAAGATGGACAAGAGGCACCCCCCGAAGGAGAAGGGCGGCTGCAAGCCCTCCCATGTCTCCCGTCACTCCCCCTCCGGCAACCAAAAGGGGATCCCGCCGCTCCCAGCAGTCACCGATAAAGACGCCAAGCAGCCCCATCACGCTCTCCATGGTCTTGTGGCGTTCTCCGTCCGGGTGGAGGGCCACGACGGTCCGGAACCCGGCCCCCTCGAGGGCCTCCCGGATCCGGGAGCCATAGAGTCCCCATACGACCGGATTCGACACGATTCCCACCCGGAAGACGGGTGGGAAAAGGTCCCGGAGCACGGTCCCCAGGACCGGAAGGAGCCCCCTGGAGATCCGGATATCATAGGGACCTGAAGAGGCCAGAACTTCGACGGTCTTCAATGCACATTCTCCTCGGGAGCGGCTGTTCTGAGTCTCCTCAGGATCTCCTCGACGGTTCCGGCAATCGAGGTCCCTCCCGTCTCGACCACATGGGTGGCCACAAGGCGGTAGAGGGGATCCCTCTCCTGGCTCACCTGCCGGATCTCCTCGGCAAGGGGGATCTGGGCCTTGAGACGTGGCCTCTTTTCGTAGGCGTGGGAGAGCCGTGCGACCAGCTGTTCGATCGGGACCCGGAGATAGAAGACCGGACCCAGTTCCGCCAGGATCTTCCGGTTACCGGGATCCAAAATGATCCCCCCGCCCGTCGAAACGACTCCCGGAGGAAGATCCTTAAGCCCTTCGAGAACCCGGGACTCCCACGCCCGGAAGGCCTCTTCCCCCGCCCGCTCCCAGAGGCGTGCCACCGACTCGCCCGCCCGCTCCTCGACCATCCGGTCGGTGTCGTAGACGGGCGAGTCGATCGCCCGCGCCAGGGCATGGCCAAGGGTTGTCTTTCCCGATCCCCGGGGCCCCACAAGGATGATGAAACGCGAAAGCGGAGCGATCACGCGGTCTCCCAGGGGTGCAGGCGCTCCCTTTCGAGACGGCAGGAAGCCTGGAAATGGGCCTGGACTTCCTCCACCGAATCCCCCCCGATCTTCTCGGAAAAGGCCTGGGCCAGGATCAGGCAGACCATGGCCTCACCCACGACAGAGGCTGCGGGAACGGCACAGATGTCTGAGCGTTCCACCGAGGCAGGGCTTTCCTGGCCGGTCCTGAGGTCCACAGAGGGGAGAGGAGTGTAAAGGGTGGCGATTGGCTTCATGGCGGCCCGGACCACGAGGGCAGATCCGTTTGTCACGCCACCCTCGAGTCCGCCCGATCCATTGGACGAACGAACAAGTCCCTCCCCCTTGCGGAGAATGGGATCATGGACCCGGGAGCCGGGAAGCCGGGCGGCCTCGAATCCCAGACCGAATTCGACTCCCTTGATCGCCTGAATGGAGAGGAGCGCCTGGGCCAGACGGCCGTCGAGACGCTGGTCCCACTGGGAATAGCTCCCGAGACCCACCGGAAGTCCGGTCGCCCTCACCTCAAAAACTCCTCCCAGCGTGTCTCCCGCCTTTTTTGCCGAGCGAATCTCTTCGACCATCCGGGAGCTCGTGGCGGGATCCGGGCAGAAGACCTCCGAGTTCAATATGCGTTCGCGGAGAATGTCGGGTTCGTTCCAAAGCTCCTCGGAGGGCCCCTGAAATGAGACGGTCCCGATGGAAAGAACACAGGAAGTGACTCTCACTCCGAAGAGGGAGAGATATTTGCGGGCGATGGCGCCAAGGGCGACCCGGGTGGCCGTTTCCCGGGCGCTCGCGCGCTCCAGGACGTTCCTGAGGTCCCTGTGGCCGAACTTCACCCCTCCCACGAGGTCCGCATGGCCCGGCCGGGGAACATGGACGGCCCGGACTCCATCCTCGGGGGCGGGATCGGCCCCCATGACCTGCTCCCAGTTCCTGAAGTCGCGGTTCTCGATCCAGACAGTGACCGGACCCCCGAGGGTCCGCCCCTTCCGGACCCCGGAGACGAAACGGACGGCATCGGTCTCGATGGCCATGCGACCTCCGCGGCCGTAGCCCATTTTCCGGCGCGCCATGTCGGAGGCCAAATCCTCCCCCCCCACCTCGAGGCCGGCGGGAAGCCCCTCGATTACGCCGGTCAAGCCGGGTCCGTGGGACTCCCCGGCCGTGAAAAAACGGATCACGGCATCATCGGCATCATCGGCATGCCGCCTCCCGCTCCTCCGGGCCCCGACTTGGCGGTGCCGGCTCCCCGGACGGTCTTCTTCTTGTGGGGGACCAGATGGAGGGTCACTCCCAGCAGGGACTGGAAGTCCGACCCGAGATAGGCCACCTCCTCGAGATAGAGGCCCTGGCCGGGCCGGTAGGCCACCTCCCGGATCCGGGCATGGTCAAGAAAGGTTTCCACCCGTTTTCTGACCGCCGGCTTCTGGTCGAGCACCTGGCCGACCGTGACGGATCCCGCCAGAGGAAGCGCCCGGATGGCTTGCATGTACAGCCCCTTGATTTTCTTTCTGGCCTCGAGATAGGCGGCCAGGCGGGCCGAGCCGTCGAAGGCACGGTCGGGGGGCAAGGGCACTGTCTCGGCCCGGACCAGGTCGCTTCCGGACCAGGGAAGCTGGTAGGAGTATATAGGTTTGGATTTTTTCTTTTCCGTCGCGCAGGATGAAAAAAGGGAAAGGGCCATCAGGGTCATCACGACCCCGGCGATGAGCCGTCCCGAAAGAAATTTCATTCAAATCTCCTCATTCCTGGCCAGCGATGTCCTTGTCCGGCCTGTAACGTTTTGAGTCCTTGTCGATATCCCGGTGGGCCACCCGGATGCGGTAGCCTTCCTTTTCGAGCCGGATGCCCAGATGTTCTGCGATGCCGACTGACCGGTGGCGTCCTCCCGTGCATCCGACGGCGATGGTCAGGGTCGATCGCCGCTCCTCGGCAAAGCGTGGCAGGAGGACTGAAAGAAACCGGGAAAAATCGCCGAGAAATCCTTCGGCTCCGTGTTCTATAAGATAGGACCAGACCTCCGGATCCTTTCCCGTCCGGGGCCGGAGGCGGGGATCGTAGTTCGGGTTCGGAAGGAAGCGGACATCGAAGACCATGTCGGCATCCATCGGAAGCCCGAACTTGAAGCCGAAGGAAAGGAGATAGATGACCATGCCTCCCTCCGGCTCCGGAACCCCGAAAGACTTCCCCATGAGAATCCGGAGCTCCGCCACCGACAGGAGACTGGTGTCCACGACCCTGTCCGCCCTCTTCCGGAGGGAGGAGAGACGCTCCCGCTCCTCCCGGATGGCTTCGAGCAGCGGAAGGCCCGCCGAGAGCGAGAGGGGATGGGGACGGCGGGTCTCGGAAAAACGGCGCATCAGGACATCGTCCACCGAGTCGAGGAAGAGGACCTCCACCCGGTGGCCTTCAGCCTTCAGGCGATCGAAGGACTGCCAGAATTCCTGGAAAAAAGTTCCCTCCCGGATGTCCACACCGATCGCCACCCGGTCGAACTCGCTGGGCCTCCGGTTCGCCAGGACGGCAAACTGGCTCACAAGGGGAATGGGCAGATTGTCGACGCAAAAATACCCGAGATCCTCCAGGACACGGAGGGTCTGGCTCTTCCCCGCTCCGGACAGGCCGGTGACAAAAAGAAACCTGAGACTCACGTCCCCCTCCCAAACCGGGCCTGACATTCGGCCCGGTCTCCGGTCAGACCGGCTCGATCTGCCCCAGGGATCCGTCCCGCCGCCGGTAAAGAAGCCGCATCGCAGAGGTGGCCGGGTCGAGATAGAGAAAGAAGTCCTTGTCGAGAAGCTCCATCTGAACAATGGCGTCCTCGAGGGACATGGGCTTCACAGGAAACTTTTTGGTCTTGACGAGAGCGGGCAGGGCAAAGGGCTTGGATCCCGCAAGATGCGGCAGCACCTCTTCGTGGCGCGCCCCCGTCCGGTTGGTGAGGAATTTTTCCTTGAAGCGGTGGATCTGGCGCTCCAGCTTGTCCACGACCAGATCGAGGGAGCCATAGAGATCGGATGTAACGGATTCCGCATGGATCATCTTCCCGTGGGTGTGAAGGGTAATCTCGATTTTCTGGCGATATTTTTCAACAGCCAGAACAACTTCTGCCTTGGCCGGCTCGCTGACGAGGCGGGCCACCCGATGAAGTTTTTCCGTCACCTGGTTGCGGATTGCATCGGTCAGGTCAATGTGTCGTCCGGTCAAAAGAATTTCCATCGTTCCTCCATGAATTGTCACTGATCTAGATTTTCTGGGTTCTTTGGTCCCAGGGACCTCTCCTGCGCTGACTGACAGAGGGGATATCAAGCTCTGTCCTGTATTTGGCGACTGTTCTCCGGGCTATGGCGATCCCGTTCCCGGCCAGTTTTTCCACGATCTCCTGGTCCGTGAGGGGATCTTCCGGAGATTCGACCTTCACCAGCTGCCTGATTTTTTCCCGGACGCTGACAGCCGAGTGTTCGTCGCCTCCAGATGATGAAGGCACGCCCCCCGAAAAGAAATACTTGAGCTCGACCACCCCGAAGGGGGTTTCGGCATATTTCTGGTTCGTGACCCGCGAAATGGTCGACTCATGCAGCCCCAGCTCCTGGGCGATGGTTCGAAGGACAAGAGGACGGAGCGCAGTCGGCCCCTTCCGGAAAAACTCCTCCTGGTGCCTGAGGATGCTCTCCCCCACCCGGAGAATGGTCCTGCGGCGCTGGTCGACGCTTTTCAGAAACCACTGGGCCGCCCGCATCTTCTCCTCAAGGTAGTCCCTGAGCTCGTCCTTCTTCGGGGCAGCCTTCAGCATGGCCCGGTAGGCCGGCTGGATCCGGAGCCTGGGAAGTCCCTGTTCGTTCATCACGACCCGGAGCACCCCGTCGTCGTCCTCATAGAACCGGAGGTCCGGAACGACAATCGAGGGACTTTCCCGGTAATAGGGACGGCCCGGTTTCGGCTCGAGGGCGCGAATGAAGGCAAGGGCTTCCGACACCTCCTCCACAGGGACCTTGAGACCCCGGGCGATAGCCTTGGTCCCCATCTCCAGGAACTCCTCGAAATAGTCCGAGAGAATCCGGCCGGGAAGCTCCTTGTCCTGGCCCAGATGGCGCACCTGGACCATCAGGCACTCCTTGAGCGACCGGGCCCCCACCCCGGGCGGATCGAACCCCTGGATCGTTTCGATGACCCGGGAGAGGGAGACCCTCTTGAGAAGCTCCTCCGGAATCTCCGTGGAGTCGAGATGGAGGTAGCCATCCTCGTCGAGATTCCCGATCAGGTAGGTCGCCAGGGAGCGCTCCGCGGGAGAGAGGTCGGTAAAGGAGAGCTGCCACTCGAGATGGTCCGCCAGGGTTGTGGGGGCGGCCAGCACCTTCTCGAAGGAAAACTCACCCGAGTCCGACTCCCGGAGGGTGCGCTCCTCCCTGTGGAAGGACTCCTCGTCGAGATTCTCGTCGACCGAATACTCCCAGTTGGACATGGGATCCGGCACGCGGTCCTCGTCCTCGGGGGCGTGTGAGTCAGGACGGGTGTCCTCCCCCATCGAATGGAGGGTTTCCCCGTCGGCTCCTTCGGATGACCATTCCTCCGGCTCCGGGGACTCCTCCTCGATTTCCAGGACCGGATTTTCCAGGACGATTTCCTGCATCTCCTGGGCCAGATCGAGGCGGTTCAGCATCAGAAGGTGGATGGCCTGCTGAAGCTGGGGGGTCATGACCATTTTCTGGGAGAGACGGACTTCGAGCTGCTGTTTCATCCCGATACCTTCGCCATGTCTTCGTTCAAGAGGAATCGCTCACCGAGATAAAACTCCCGGACCCGAGGGCTCGAGGCGATCTGCCGGGGGGTTCCCTCCTCCAGGATCTGTCCCTGGTTGATGACATAGGCCCGATCGGTGATCTCGAGGGTCTCCCTCACGTTGTGGTCGGTGATGAGGACGCCGATTCCCCGGGACTTGAGCTGGGCGATGATCTTCTGGATCTCGATGACAGCGATGGGATCGATACCGGCAAAGGGCTCGTCGAGAAGAATGTATTCGGGTTTCGTGGCCAGGGCCCGGGCGACCTCCACCCGGCGACGCTCTCCTCCGGAGAGCGTGTAGGCCTTGCTTTGGCTGAGATGGGCGACATTCAGTTCGGCAAGCAGCGTCTGAAGCCGCTCCTCCCGTTCGGTCCCAGAGAGGTCCATAAACTCGAGGACGGCCATGATGTTGTCCCGGACCGAGAGCTTCCGGAAGATCGAGGACTCCTGAGGGAGATAGCTGATGCCAAGCCTTGCCCGCTTGTGCATCGGGAATTTCGAGATGTCGACCCCTCCCATCATGATATTCCCGCCATCCGGGCGCACCAGGCCAACGATCATGTAAAAGGAGGTCGTCTTCCCGGCTCCGTTGGGCCCCAGGAGCCCCACGACCTCTCCGGGGTTGACGTGGAGGTTGACTCCGTTGACGACCTTCCGCTTGTGATAGGACTTTTCAAGTCCGATGGCTTCAATGGACATCAGACTTCCTGGAATGGCCCATCCCGGACCCCTTCTCCGATGGAGACGATTTCTTGCGGGGCGACAGCAGCATCAGGCTGTGTCCCTGTATCACGCTCTTGTTGAGCCTCGTAAAGAAGGTGATGCGTTCTCCGGACATCCTGTCTCCATTCTGGATCACCACCGGTTCCTCTGTCAGGACAAAGAGGTGAGCCGCCTGGACATAGACGGCCTTTCCGGCATAGGCAACCCTGTGAGGGGTGTGGATCACCACGTGGCCGGTTGCGACCATCGTCTCGACGCGCTGACCGGAGGATTCCCCCTTCGACTGCTCCATCAGTGTTTTCCCCTTCCCCGACTTCTTCAGGAAGACGACCAGGTCATCCGATGTGAGCCGGAGTGTTCCCTTGACAAGATGGACGTGGCCGGAAAAGGTGATCTCGTTTTCGATGTTGCGGGCCAGCATGTGGTCGGCCCGGACAACCATTGCCACCGGGGCTTTTGGCTCCTTTATCACTTTCGGAAGAGCGGCCGCCGGAGATGGCTCTGTTGCGAGGAATATCAACACCAGGGCCAGAATCGTCCCCTTCATCCTCCACAAGCAGTGGCCGGCGAATCCGCCGTGGCCTTCCTTCGGCCTATCCGGCAAAGACGGCATGCACGTCCCTCTGGAGAGTAAAGGATTGCGACTTCGGAACCGACTCAAGGCCGACACCATGAATGACCACCCCCCGGCTGACGAGCGTCACCGGTCCCTCCGTTGTGATGGTATCGGAGGCGTCGTGGTAATGCAATTGCCGGGCCACAAGGAGGAGTCCGGTCGAAAAAGCGGCGGAGACGGGAACGGACCGGCCGGAGACCAGAAATTGGTGTCCTGCCCGGTCGATAATCCCCTGCTGGCTCCGAATGTCGAGCGTCAGGGTTTCACTCAGGATGATGTGTGCGGAAAGATCCGACAGCCGGGTTCGGGATTGGCCCTCCCCGATGATGGCCGATTTCGCCCGTACGAACCAGCGCGTCCTGGCCTTGTAGGTCCGGGAATAGGTGAAGTTCCGGATGATGACCGCAGGCTTCGGAAGGGGATGGGTATCCGTCGGAACGGTTCCTCGATCGGACACGTGCCGCCTCGCCAGGAACCCGAAAAGAAGAATGGCCGCAAGAAGCGGGATCAGGGAGACGAGAACGACAACGGATTTCCTGCGCAGAAACGTCAGCACAATCCCGGCCCAGCCGGCTCCGGTCCAGGACAAAGGATCTCGTCGGCCCCGGAGGACACGGCCCTACTCAGAAAAATCGTGGAACAGGCGCTTGAGGGCATCAATCCCTTCGGTGATCGCCGCGGCAGACTTGAGAAGCTGACTGGACTCGTCCTCAGAAAGTGGAAGCTCTACGATTTCCTCGAGCCCCTGGTTTCCGAGACGAACCGGGACGCCGACGAAGGCCTCCTTGATCCCGTACTCTCCCTGGAGGAAAACCGAGCTCGGGATGATCCGGTGCCGGTCGTGCAGGATCGATTCAATCATCGAATAGGTGGCGGCCGCCGGGGCAAAGTAGGCGGAGGAGTCTTTCATCAGGTGAACGATTTCGGCTCCCCCGTCCCGGGTCCTCTGGACGATCGCCGCCAGGCGGTCTTTGGGTACCATCTTGCGGACTGGAACCCCGGCAATGGTCGAAAAGTCAAGAAGCGGCACCATCTGGTCTCCGTGGCCCCCCATGACGAGACTCTGGATGTTCGACACCGAAGTCCGGGTCTCTTCCGAGAGAAAGTAAGCGAACCGGGAGGAATCGAGCGCCCCGCCCATGCCGACCACCCGCTCCCGGGGAAATCCGGTCACACGCCAGAGGACGTACGCCATAAGATCCATGGGATTGGTCACGGCAATCACGATGCTGTCCGGGGCATATTTCCGGATATGGCGGGCCACGTCACGGATGATCTCGCCGTTTTTGGTCAGCAGGTCATCCCGGGACATGCCCGGCTTCCGGGAAAAGCCGGCGGTGACCACCACCACGGAGGAATCGACGATCTCCTCATAGTGGCCGGTTCCGCGAATCCGTGTATCAAACCCCATCAGGGGACCCGCTTCCAGGATGTCGAGGGCCTTTCCCTGGGCCACACCGTCACGGATATCCAGAAGGACGACATCGGCCACGCCGTTCTCGACAATTTTCTGGGCCGTCGTCGCCCCGACGTTCCCCGCCCCGATAATGCTGACCTTCCGTCTTTTTTTCACGATTCGCAAAAATCTCTCCTTACATTCCTTCCTGAAGCGAGATTCCCCCGCCAGGACTGACTCGATTTGATGGGGAAAGGGGCCTTTCCTGACCGGCGGAAATCTCCGGAGACCTCGATCAGACCATCACGGCAATCCGACCCATGAGTGCCTGTGATCATACGCAATCGGGAGAAGAAAGGCAAGCCGGACAACCGCTTCTGGAAAGAAGCCGGGCCGGGGAGAGGAGCTTTCGTGCGCCCGGGAGATCCCTCGATGGGCCGCGGGTGCAGACCATCAGAAATCCCGTCTTAACCCCATTTCGCGATCCAGTCTGTCCTGGATCATGGAGAGGCGGAAGCGGTCAGCGATGAGCCGCTCCCGACTGGTCAGCACTTCCGTTTCGGCGTCGACGGCCGTCACGCCGTCCACTAACCCCCGGGCGAAGCGTCTCTCCACAAGACGGAGATTTTCTTGGGCGTGGTCGAAACGGGCCTGGTCCAGTGTCAGGGTCTCCCTTTGCGTCTCGAAGTCATCATAGAGCTTCCGGACATTGCGAATGATGCGAAGACGGACGAGCCGGGTCTTTTCCGATTCTTTTCTGGCCTCCATCCGTGCCTGTTCGGTGTCGTGGAGGATGGCTCCGCCGACGAAGATTGGCATTGAAAGAGTCACCCCGCTCTGGAAGGTCGGGAGAAAGAGCCCCATGCCACCGGGACCCGGCGGTGCCCCGGAGATGTTTGTCGGGACTCCCCAGAGGATGAAGCCCTGGGCAAAAAGGGAGAGGTGGGGGTAATTCCGGGTCCGGATCTCCTGGACATCGGTCTCCTTCTCCCTGTCAAGGGCCAGGGCGGCCTGAAGAAGGGGCCGGTGGGACAGTGCATAGGCGATCATTTTATCGAGAGACCACGAGGGTCCAGTCCTCCGGGGTGTTCCGTCAGTCCGGTAGGAGACCATCGTTTCCCGGCCCATGGCGAAGATCAGGTCAGCCTGGGCCTTCCGGAGGGCATTCCCCTGGCGGATCCGTTCGAGACGTGTTTTTTCCAGAAGGAGCCGGGCCATGGTGACATCGGTGATGACTCCGAAGCCCCGGGCCAGCCGCTCCTGCGCCATCCGGAGATGAAGGGCGGCATCCTCCTCGTTTTTCCGGGCGGCCCTGTACAGGTGCTCGAACATCGCCAGCTGGTCGTAGGCTACGTTGGCACGGAAGGAAACGGAGAGGCGGGCTTCCGAGAACTCTTCCTTCCGGCTCCGAAGACGGAGACGTTCCGCCCGAACCCGATAGTGCCGCCGGCCGAAGGCGGTGATGTCCTGGGTCAGTGTGGGATTGAGCATTTCGGGAGCGATCGGCTGGTAATCCGGGAAGACTCCCCCGACGAAGGCCGTATTCAGAAAGAGCTGGTCAAGAGAAAGGGCGATATGGGGGTAATAATCGGCAAGCGCGGTTCCGACCTTTTCTGTCTGGGCGCGGGAGCGGGCATAGGCGATGGAGACAAGGGGATGGGACGACAGCGCCGCCTCGACGACCGCCTTTCGGTCGATGGGAACCCCCTCCTCCGACGCCAGAGCTTGAGAAGAGAGTAAAAGTCCGGCCAGGACCCCCCCTGCGAAGGCCGGAAAGGCCCGGAACAGACGAAGGAGGATCCCGGGGTCAGCTTTTCCGGACAATGGCCACCTCGGCTGACATGCCGGGAAAGATCGCCTGTCCCCTGAGGTCATCGAAGACGATCCGGACCGGGATTCGCTGGACGACCTTCACGAATGTCCCGGCGGCATTCTGGGTCGGGAGAAGCGCGAAGGCCTGGCTCGCGGCGGGAATGAACTCAAGCACATGACCCGTAAAGGCAATGCGGGGAAAGGCATCGATATGGATCCGGACCTTCTGGCCGGGATGAACTTTCCAGACCTGGGTCTCCCGCAGATAGGCGTCAAGCCATATATTGTCCCTGTTCCGGGTGTCAATGATGCTGACCAGGGGCTGGTTTGGACGGACCGTCTCTCCCAGGTTGACAAGCCGCTGGGCCACCTGTCCCGGGATTGAGGCGAAGACCGTGCGATTTCGGGGGTGGACTTCGGAGATGGCGAGAATTTGCCGGTCCGCCCGGATCAGTCGCCGGATCTCCCGAAGCTGGTCCTTCTTCTTCCGGTAGGTGGTTTCGAGGTCCTCCAGATCTTGGGCCGATATAAAACGATTTTTCAGAAGATCCCGCCCCCGGTGGTAGTGATCCCGGGCATCGGCCACCTCCCGTTCGATCAGCACCTTCCTGGCCAGATCCCGCTCAAGGATCTGGAAGGGGGAGAGGTTCAGGCGGGTGTCATAGGCCGTGTTGTAGCGTTCTCCGGTCGTGTCGATTGTCGCGATGACCTCGCCAAAGCGAACCGGATCCCCCTCGTTGACCTTGAAATTGATGAGCCGTCCTCCGACTGGAGAGGCGACATAGGTGATCTTGCCCTGGACATAGCAGTCGACCGAGCGGACATAGCGCACCCGGTCGACCAGGATGTATCCGCCCCACAGGAGGGTCCCGACAAGCCCGGCCAAGGGGACAAGGATCCTCCATGAACGAAGGGAGATGCCTGATTCAGGGGTGTCTGCCATCGAAAATTACTCCGGCAATGATCGCAGGACTCTTGCTCCGGGATTCATCACCGCAAAGCCGTCCAGCCATCAATGTCATGATCTTTGATCGTATGGGACTTGAAACACGTGAAGGAGAGAAGCCGTGGGGCAGGGCCCGGACCGGGCCTCTGTCTGTCGACAGGGTCCGGATCGATTCCCACCATACGCGTGCCTGTCCACCCATGGTAGGAGTCATCACCCTGTCCGAACGGACCAGGGAAAGGCGAACCCCATCGCCGCCAGTGAAACTGGCGCAATGATCTTAGCATGTCCCGATTCAAAGGTCCACTCCCTCCCGAACAGGCCATTCACTGAAGGCTCTGGGATTTTCCTCCTGTACCCGCCTGTCCTTGAGAATCACTGTCAGAGCTGACTCCTTTTTGAAGAAAGGAATCCGGCCCAAATCCTATCGGAAATTTTTGTTCTGAAAAAAAATTTATTTCATCGTGGAAGATTGATCTAAGGCGAGCCCCCTGGCAAGGTATCCGGACTTTTTCCGGATGTATTCGACGAAGGCCTTGAACCGTACGTAGCTGGAGGTGTTGCCAATAGCAACGAACCTGATGTACTCCGGCGAATTGCTCGCGTCGACCAATGGCAATGATTTTGTTTTGAGGCTCACCTTACTTCTGGGAAGAACCGCCGAACCGATTCCATTCTGGGCCCACTCGGCAAGGGCGCTGTAACTAAAGGCCTTCCCCTCGTATTCATGAAGAGTGACTTTGGCTTTTTTGAAAATTTCCCGCGTGACTCTTGCCAGGCCACAGGCGTCGGGAACCATCACAAATTTCTGATTTCTTAAGATTTTCGCTGAAACAGAGCCTGAGGCCTGGAGATCAGAGTCTTGCGTTATGAGAACAAGCGGTTCGTCATAAAGGAAAAGGGATTTCATCTTTCCGAATTCGGCACTAAATTCAGCTATAAGAGGAACAAAAATAAAATCCAGGCTGTCCGATAGGAGCATGTTTTGCAATTGCTCAAGGTTCTCCTCGTACAGGACGATTTCATAATCCGGATTTTTGTCTCGAAAACTTTGTGTGAGAACGGAGGTGAATCCGGCATTCACCAAAGGAGAGACCCCGATTTTAATGAGGGCTTTTTCAGGGTTCAAATAGTTTTTGGCCTGCAGGATCAGATTCGTTTCCGCCCCCAGAAGGGATTTGATCAAAGGAATCATGGCTTTCCCGAATGGGGAGAGAGTGACGCTCCGAGTGGTTCTTTCGAATAATTTTGCTCCCAGTTCCTGTTCGATTAACGCCACACCGTTAGAAAGGGCGGATTGGGTCACATTACATTTTTCAGCCGCCTGGCTGAACGACTTAAGCTCAGCCGTCTCAACTACGAATTTCAGATGGGCCAGGTTCATAAACGCGTTCTTTCCCTATTAATCGAATTTTAAAAACTATGTTATATATTATATCAATTTATAAATAAAAAAGACTCTGGTAAGATCCTTTTCCAAGGGCATGAATGATCGCGGACAATCGAAAGAGCCCTTTCCTGAAAGGCACCTCACCAAGATTTTGGGACACTCCCTGGGAGGAACCATGACCTACCTTGAAATCACATTGAAGATTCAAGAAAAAAATCGGCCTTCTGCAGCTGAAGTTTACAGAAAGTTCAAGCAACCCTTTCTCTCGACCATCCCCGGAGCAAAATCGAAAGAGCTTCTGGTTCGGGAGGAGGATGTTCAGGTTCTGCACGGTTTTGATTCGGTGGAGCATGCACAGGCCTACCTGAAGAGTGATTTGTTCAATAAGGATGTCGTCGTTGCCCTGCAACCTCTTCTTGATTCGGGACCGGAGGTCAGGATTTATCAGGTGGCCTAAAAGGATTCCCGGCCTGAAGCGCTTCCGAAAAGCGCTTCAGGCTCCTTCAGACAAGCCCCTATAAACCGCCGCCCGTTGCCTCTCCTGGCCTTGCCCAGCTTCAGGTGTCCTCTTCATTCTCTCCCGCCAAGGCTCTTCCTCCGGCCCCTCCTCTGTTACCAATCTGAAAGGAGCGTCCCCCCCTTCCAAGCTCTTGATCCCGTCAGGGCATTCATATTAAATTCACTGAAATTGTCGCCTTCGATTTTCCTTCGGACCATGATTTTCGTCATAGTCTTAAGTTTTTTCGGAGAGCCACCGAAGAGACCCATGAAAGGAGGTCTGCCATGGACACCATCATCCCTCTCCTCTTCGGTCTTCTGAGCCTTCTCGGATTTTTGCTGACGTCGGCACTCGTTTACCTGATCGTGAAACCGGCGCCGGAACGACAGGTTTCCGGAAAGCCCTCTCACTTGCCTGCCAGGAATTTCCATGCCCCATAGTGAACAGCCTGACGACTGACCAGAATTTCCTTAGGAAAAAGCGGAGCGACAAGACGGGAGAGCCCTCCGGCAAGGACGATACGGAGGGGTTCCCCCAGTTCTTCTTCCGCTCTTCTCTCGAGGCCCGAGACGGCTTCGACGCTTCCCAGAACCACCCCCGCAAAAACACCTTCCACGGTTGAGCGGCCCACCCCCCGGGCCTCCGCGATGCTGTCCCGCCCCAAAAGACCCATCCCCCTGGCCAGGTCGACACGCCCCGCCCCCAGGGCTTTCTCCATGAGAGGGAGGCCCGGGAGGATCGCACCGCCCAGAAGGCGCCCCCGACAGAGGACGGTTGTCACGGTATGGGTCCCGAAGTCGGCCACCATGAAGGCCGGCCCAAGACTCTCCCCGAACCGGGCCAGAGCCCCCCATACAGCCGCCGCCCGGTCGGCCCCCAACGTCTCCGGGGGACGGTAGTCCACCACAAAGGGCGCACCGGAGAGAGTGAATATTTCCGGCGGTCGACCCGACCGTTCGCCCCACTGGGAAGAGACGATTTCCGAAAGATCCGGGACCACGCAGACAAGGACCGCGGAAAGGGTCTTCAACGAAAGATCGGGCCAGAGTGTCCCGAAAAAAGCCGAAAGGGCCGTCCGGGCTTCCGGAGGCAGGGGGGTCGCCAGGGTCGTCATTCTGAGGATCCGGTCACCCTCATGCAGGGCGACCGAGATCCGGGAAAGCCCCACCTTGATTGTGACCCCCCGTCCCCCTTCAGCCATGATGGACCTCCGCAACAGAGACAGGACGAAGGTGTCTGACCGCGGGACCCAGACGGCAGGACCTGCCGTCGTCTCCCGTCACGAGCAGCGCGCCGTCGTCCCCCAACCCCTCGATTTTTCCGATGTGTGTTTTTCCGTGGAGAGAATAGACAACCCAACGTTTTTTCCAGAGGAGACGATCTTCAAGCCGTGACCGGATTTCAGCCGGGGATCCATGCTCCAGGATATCGGAGATCCTCTGGGAGAGTTGTCTTGCCAAGGAGAGGGGTCCCGGGAGAGGGCGTCCCTCTCCGGCGAGACCGGTAAGGGAGGCGGGGGAGAAATCCCTGCCTGCAGGGTCCGGCGGGATGGTCCCGATATTGATTCCGATCCCGGCGATCCATCCCTTTGGCTCTCCGCCAATTTTCCGAACCGGTTCGACCAGGAGCCCCCCGAGCTTTCCGACGTCGCCTCCCGGTTTTCCAGGGGACAGGGGGGCATAGAGGTCGTTGGGATATTTCCAGAAGGCTCCAGAAAGGTGCAGGTTGTCCAGGGTTTCAAGACAGGCGGCGGCCACGGCCAGGGGGATGAAGGCCTTCCCGGCGAGGGAACACTCTTCGGGAAGAATCCATCGACTCATCGTCAGGTCCCCTCTCCGGGACTGCCATCGGTGTCCGGGACGGCCACGTCCCCCGGTCTGGAAGGCACAGAGAAGCGTTGCCCGGGGGGGAGCGCTCCCTTCGGACACCCACCTTCGGAGGGTATCGCTGGTGGAGGAGAGGGTCCGGACGAAGAGTACCGGCGGATCGGAACAAATCCTCCGGACCCGCAGGACGTCCGGATCACTCACCCGAGAAAGTCCAGCCTCAGGGAGAGGTCGCCGGGGGAATGGGTCAGGGCTCCGACCGAACAGAGATCGATGTCGAGCCCGGAAATCTCCCGGACCTTCTCCAGGGTCAGCCCCCCGGAGACCTCGAGGAGGATATCGGGATTCTTCTCCCGGAGTCGGGGAACAAGATCGGCCATCACGGGTACGCTCATGTTGTCGAGGAGCAGGATCTCCGCCCCCTCGGCGATGGCCTCGAGGGCCTGCGCGGGAGTGTCGACCTCGATTTCGATCCGGTAGGGATGGGGGGCCCGCTCCCGGGCGAGTCGAACGGCCCTGGTGACCGAACCGACCCCCACGATGTGGTTGTCCTTGATCAGGATCCCGGAGGAGAGGGAGGAGCGGTGGGGGACCCCGCCGCCCATTCGAACGGCATATTTCTGGAAAAGACGAAGGCCAGGAAGGGTCTTGCGGGTTTCAGTAATCCGAAGGGGCCGCATTCCTGAGGGACGGGCCGCGATTGCGGCCTCCACATAGCGCCGGGTGATGGTCGCAATCGCGGACAGATGCTTGAGAAGATTGAGGGAGAGTCTCTCCCCCGAAAGGAGGTCTAAAAAAGGCCCGGAGAGGACTCCGACGACCTGGCCGGGCTCAAGCGCCCCACCCTCCGGAACCTTCCAGTTCACAGCCACCTCTCCCCCAAGAAGGGAAAAGATCCTGGGAATGAAGGGAGCCCCGGCAAGGACCCCCGACTCTTCCGCCATGATCGCCGCCTCGGCCCTCCGGTTGGAGTCCGGGTCCGAAAAGAAAAGACGGCTCGTCAGGTCCCCTTCGGGGAGATCCTCCTCCAGGAATGCCGCAAGGGCCCGGTCGACCGTGGAGGGAAGAAGACCCCCGATCATGGCGTCTCCCCAAGAAAAGCCCTGACCCGGTCAAGAGCCACCTCAAGCCCTTTTCTCTCCTCCTCGAGGGTGACAACAAGCCCCCTGTCCTTTTCCACTACCTCGGGAGGGGCTTTCCGGACAAAATCCTCCCGACAAAGCCGGCCCGAAACCTCCGCGATCTTCTCCCGGACCTTCAGAATCTCCTTCTCGAGTCTGTCGGCCTCCCGGGAAAAGTCCACCAGACCTCCGAGTCCCAAGACCAGATACCCGTCCCGGAAGGGGGCCCGAAGCCCCTTGAGAGCGGGATCCGTGGCCCGGGAAAGCCTGCCGAGCCGTTCGAGAAAGGGCCAGAGAGCCGCCGGGTCTCCCGCATCCCGAGACGAAAGAACCAGGGCTGAGGTGATCTCCTGCGTCGGAGGAATCTTCATGACGCTCCGGGTCTGCCGGACCGACCCGACCATGCTCCGGATCCGGTCAAAGGGCTCCCCCCATCCCTCGGGGATTCGTCCGGCGAGGAGAGGGCTCTCGCCCGTGCCCGTGCATCCGTTGGAAAAACCAAAGAGGCCTGAGAGTTCTTCGGTCACAAAGGGCATGATCGGATGGGCCAGGTCGAGAAGGATCGAACCGACCGTGAGCAGAGTCCTGGCCGTTTCAATTCGGAGCGGATCGGAAGGATCCCGCTCAAAGTCCCCCTTCGTAGCCTCGAGATACCAGTCGCAGAAGAGGCTCCAGGTAAACCGGTAGACAAGGAGGGCTCCCTCGTCATAGCGGTAGGACTCCATCGCCTCCCGGTAGGCGGTCTGGAGCCTTGCGAGTTCTGAGAGGATCCAGCGGTTTGCGATCCCCTGGCAGGAGGCCAGATCGTCAAGAGGGGGTGTCCCGGGAGGGACGACCAGGGAGATGTAGCGGAAGGCACTCCAAAGTTTCGAGACAAAGTTCCGGGCGGCTTCCACCCGTTCGACCGAAAGGCGGATATCCCGTCCGGGCGTGGCCAGAAGGACCAGGGAGAGTCGGAAGGCATCGGTTCCGTAGCGTTCCATGAGCTCCAGGGGGTCAACCACGTTTCCCCGGCTCTTGGTCATCTTTTGCCCGAACTCGTCCCGGACCAGGGCATGGATATAGATATCCCGGAAAGGAACCCGCCCGGTGAGGTAGAGCCCCATCATGATCATTCGGGCAACCCAGAAAAACAGGATGTCGAATCCCGTGACCAGAAGGTTCGTCGGGTAGAAGCGCCGGAGATCCGGCGTCTCGTCGGGCCAGCCCATCGTCGCGAAGGGCCACAGGGCCGAGGAAAACCATGTGTCGAGGACATCGGGGTCCCGCACGAGGTTGATTCCCCCGCAATGCGGACAGACCTCCGGATCATTCCGGAGCACCGAAAGATGGTGACAGTCCTGGCAGGTCCAGGCCGGAATCCGGTGGCCCCACCAAATCTGCCGGGAGATGCACCAGTCCCGGATATTATCGATCCATTCGAAGTAGGTCTTCTCCCAGTTGTCGGGAAAAAACCGGATCTCCCCCGCATCGACCGCCTCCCGGGCCCGGGCCGCCAAGGGGGCCATCCGCACGAACCACTGCAGCGAGAGGCGCGGCTCGACCTCTGTCTGACAGCGGTAGCAGACTCCGATGGCATTCTTGTGGGGCTCCCGACGCACGAGATTCTCGCCCGAATCGAGCACTTCCACGGCCCTGACACGGGCCTTTTCCCGTGGCAGCCCCGACAGGGGACCGGCCTGGGCATTCATGACTCCCCGTTCGTCGATCACGGACAAGGCTCCCAGACCATGTCGCTGTCCGATCTCGAAGTCGACCATCGAATGGCTGGGGGTGATCTTGAGGACCCCTGTCCCGAAGCCGGGGTCGACTGTCGTGTCGGTCACCACGGGAATCGTCCGGTCGGTCATGGGAACCCTTACCCGCCGTCCCACCCAGGCCGCATATCGGTCATCCTCCGGATGGACGGCCAAGGCCAGGTCGGCCACCACCGTCTCAGGTCGTGTCGTGGCCACCAAAAGGGAGTCCTCCGGCCGCTCGGCATCAACGTACCGGATGAAATAGAGTTCCCCTTCCCGATCCAGATGGGTCACCTCAACGTCGGAGAGCGCCGTCAGGCAGCGGGGACACCAGTGGATCATCCGTTCGGCCCGGTAGAGGGCCCCGTCCTCGTAAAGGCGGACGAAGACCTCCCTGACCGCCCGGGAAAACCCCGGGTCCATCGTGAAGCGCTCGTGATCCCAGGAAAGAGAGGCCCCCAGACGCCGGATCTGGTCGAGGATCCCTGAACCGATCGATTCCTTCCAGCGCCAGACACGCTCGACGAAGGCCTCACGCCCCAGGCTCTTGTAATCCACTCCCTCGGCCCTGAGCTGCCTTTCTACAACGTTCTGGGCGGCAATCCCCGCGTGATCGATGCCCGGGATCCAGAGAACGTCCCGTCCCTGTATTCTCCGATACCGTGCGGCCACATCCTGGATGGTCAGGTTGAGGGCGTGGCCCATATGAAGGCGGCCTGTAATGTTCGGAGGGGGAACAACCATCGAAAAGGGCTCACCCTTGGGCCCCCCGGAGGAGGCTCCGCGGCTCCATCGAGCAAGACACCTGGCCTCCGCACCTTCCCATTCAAAACGCTTGGGAAGACCCGAAGAAGGTCCACCAGAATCCTGCAATCCATCAAGAAAATCGCTCTCACTCATTCTTCATCCATTCTTCGCTCATGGGGTTATTGGGAGTCCGTCTCCGGGGAGCTTCCCCTTTTATCCCGCAGGATCCGTCGGATAGCCCTGTCGTGCTCCGACAGGGTCCGGGAAAAAATGGAGGGAGATCCGTGACCGTCCGAGACGAAGTAGAGATAGGGCACATCCTTCGCAAAGACGACGGCCTGGAGGGCTTGGGCTCCGGGATTGTCGATGGGCGTAGGCGGAAGTCCTTCATGAAGGTAGGTGTTGTAAAGGGAATCAATCTTCAGGTCTCCTGCCTTCAGGTGGTGGCGATGGGGGAGGAGATAGAGGATCGTCGGATCGCTCTGGAGCTTCATGCCGTTGTGGAGGCGGTTCAGGAAGACTCCTGCGATCAGCGGCATCTCTTTTGACGATCCCGCCTCTTTCTGGATGATGGAGGCCAACGTCACTCCCTGGTTGACGGTCAGGCCCCTCTCTCGGAGGCGGGATTGCCAGTGGGGGACCATCACCCTCCAGAACCGGGAGACCATCATCGAAAGAACCTCCCGGGAGGTCGACCCCTTCGAAAAATAATAGGTGTTCGGGAAGAGATATCCTTCCAGGGAGGTGGAGGGGACATCGAGCTGGCGAAGAAAGTCCCGATCGCTCATGAGGGCCAGATTTTCGTCAATCGTCCCGACTCCCAGACGCGTCATGCGGGCCGCCACCTGGGCGATGGTGAATCCTTCCGGAACGGTCAGCTTCCGGTAATACTTCTGGCCGGCCACCAGATCCCAGAGGATCCGGTAGGGGCGGTTTCCGGGAATGATTTCGTACTCCCCTTCCCGAATGCTGCGGGCCAAGCCGAGAATGTCACTCCAGAAGATCACCGTTTCCGGGGAAGAGACGGCGCCTTTTCTGGCCAGCGTCTGGATCACCTGGCGGAAGGGCGTCCCGTGGGAGACAGTCAGGAGAAAGGGAGCCGCCTCCTCTCCAGGAGGTCCAAAAAAGGCATAAAGGGACCACCCCACTCCAAGCACAAGGAGAAAAAGAAAAAAGACAGTCATTCGCCGGAGGGTGGAAAGGAGAGGGAATCTCACCGGCCCTGGGCCTTTCCTTTCATGGGGATAACGGGAGAACCCACCGTCCCGGGAGGGGATATCTCCTTGAGTCCCGCCACCACCTCGTCAAGAAATCCCTGGAGGAGAAGGACCGCCGCGACGTCATCGCAGAACTCCTTCCTCCCAGGGGGACGTTTTCTTCGGGATTTAAGCTCCCGGGCCCGGGCCGATGTCTGCCCTTCGTCATGGAAAAAGACCGGAAGGGATAGGCGTTTTCCGAGGCTCCGGCCCGTCTCGAGAAAGAGGGGAGCCCGGGGATTCGGATCCCCGCTCAGATGGTAGAACGGAACACCGAAGACCAGGCCCGCAACGTCATTTTCGCAAACTAGAGTTTCCAATTTTATCAGGACCTCCTCGTCCGGGGGGACCAAAAGAAGGTCTTCCCCCTTTCTGGCAAGAATTCCCAGGGGTCGTGCCAGGATCCGGGTGGGATCAGAGATGGCAAGGCCTATTCGCCTGCCGCCCCAGTCAACCCCCATGAGTACTCCCGCTGGCATTGTCGGATAATCCATCGTCAGGAGCCGACCAGGGTTCTCAAGGCTTCCTCGCGGATCTCGGTGCGCACCGTGTCGAGAAAAACCGGCCAGGAGGGAGGAGGAGCGCCTCCCCCTTCGGCCCAGGTAGGCCGCCCGCCCCCCTTTCCTCCAAGGGCCACGGCCATTTTTCGTATCCAGGAGTTGACGGGAAAGCGCTTTTCCAGGTCCTGCGAGGCCCATCCCAAAAGCAACACCTGGTCTTCGGTCCGTCCTGCAAGGATGATGAAGCCCGAAGGGATGCGACCCTTCAGAATGTCCATCCTGAGGCGGAGATCGCGCCCGTCACGGCAGTCCACCGCCGCCACCAGAATGCGGATATCCCCCGCCACGATGCTTTCTCCCAGCATGCCGGAAGTCTCAACCTCGAAGAGATGCGACTTCGTGGCCCGAAGCTCCTGTTCAAGGGTTTCCCGAGCCTTCTCGTCCGACTCGAGACGGTCGAGGATCCGTCCGCCCGGAGTCCGGAGGAAGCCTCTGATGGCGGAGAGCTCTTCGCGCCATTTCTTCCCCTGACCATAGGCGGCGCTTCCGGCCAGGGCCTCGATCCTGCGTGTTCCGGCAGCCACTCCGGACTCGGAGAGCACATAGAGAAGACCAATCTCGGAAAGTTCATGAACATGAGTGCCGCCGCACAGCTCCACCGACATGCCGGGGACTTCCACGACGCGGACCCGGTCCCCGTACTTCTCTCCGAAAAAGGCCAGAGCTCCTCCCGCCAGGGCTTCCTGGCGGTTTTTTTCCGAGATTCTGACCGCTTCTCCTGTGGCAATCCAGTCGTTGACCAGCGTCTCGATTCTTTCGGTCTGCAGGGGAGTCAGCGGCTCCCCGTGGGTAAAGTCGAAACGGAGACGGTCGGGGAGAACGAGGGATCCGGCCTGGCGGACATGGTCCCCCAGAACCTTCCGGAGGGCGGCATGCAAAAGGTGGGTGGCTGTGTGGTGGATCCGGGCACCGCGCCGCCAGGACGGGTCCACGGACAGGCGCACGGGCTCTCCAACGGCCAGTGTTCCCGTCCGGACACGGCCCCGATGAGAAATCCAGCCCGGGTAGGGGCGATAGACCGACTCCACCGAAATCTCGCCGGAGGGACCCGTGATCACTCCCCGATCCCCGACCTGGCCTCCTCCTTCCGGATAAAACGGGCTCACGCCGGACACCAACTCGACCTCCTCCCCTTCCGACACCTTTTGAACGGTGGTTCCGGCATGGACAAGGACCAGGATCTCACCTTCGGCGTCAAGCCGGTCATAACCGACGAACCTGGCAGGTTCCGGGAGAAGTGATGCCGAAACGGGAAAGGAGGATTTCTGTCCGACCCAGGAACGACGACCCTGCTCCTTCTGTTCCCCCATCCGGGCCTCGAAGCCCTCGAGGTCGAGGCTGAAGCCTTCCGGGCGAACCCAGTCCAGGACGACATCGACGGGAATTCCATGGGTGTCATAGAGCCAGAAGAGGGAATCCCCCGACAGGGTCATTGATCCCCGACGGCGCGACTCCGCCATCGCCTCCCGAACCAGTGGCAATCCGTATTCGAGTGTCCGGATAAAGCGTTCCTCTTCCTCCGCGAGGACAGCGGCAACACGGTCCCGCCCCCCCTCAAGTTCGGGATAGGGTCCCCGCATCATCTCTGCAAACTTTTCGCCCAATGCCGGCAGGAAGGGATTGGCCAGGGCGAGATCAAGGCCGAACTGGACGGCACGGCGGATGAACCGGCGCAGGACGTATCCCCGGCCTTCATTTGAGGGGACGAGCCCCTCCCAGATCAGAAAATAGCTGGCCCGGATGTGGTCGGCAATGACCCGGTAGGCGAAGTCCTTTTCCCCTTTTCCCTTTCCATAGGGTGTACGGGACAGGGATCCGATTTTTTCCATCAGAGGCATGAAGAGATCGGTCTCGAAGTTGCTTTCCACCCCCTGCAGGACCGAGGAAAGTCGCTCGAGGCCCATTCCGGTATCAATCGAGGGATGGGGGAGGGGTGAGAGGATCCCGGCCTCGTTGCGGTCGTATTGCATGAAGACGAGATTCCAGATTTCGAGATAACGGTCGCAGTCGCATCCCACGGCACATGTCGGACGACCGCAGGAAAAGGCGGGGCCCTGGTCGACCAGGATTTCCGAGCAGGGACCGCAGGGACCGGTATTTCCCATCTGCCAGAAGTTGTCTTTCTCGCCCAGACGGACGATCCGGGATGGGTGGATGGACGTCACGCTCTTCCAGAGGGCTTCCGCTTCGTCGTCTTCTGTATAGACCGTCACCCAGAGAACTTCCGGGGAAAGGCCCACCCGTTTTGTCAGAAATTCCCAGGCGAAACTGATCGCCTCTTTCTTGAAGTAGTCTCCGAAAGAAAAGTTTCCCATCATTTCGAAGAAGGTGTGGTGGCGGCGCGTGAATCCGACCCGGTCGAGGTCGTTATGCTTGCCCCCGGCCCGAACACACCGCTGGATGGAGACGCATCGGGACGACGGGGGAGCCTCCGAACCGAGAAAGGCGTCCTTGAAGGGGACCATCCCGGCATTCGTAAAAAGGAGAGTGGCATCCCCCGAGGGGATCAGGGAGGCGGAGGGAATCCTCCGGTGGCCGACCCCTTCGAAGTAGGAAAAGAAGGTATCCCGGATGCGCAGGGAGTCCATGAGCCTACTCGCCTCCCCGCTTGTTTGACTTGGCAGGCGCGACTCCTGCCGGTTCCGATGCGGCGGGCGCGGGCCGGGAAGGGACACCCGCCTTTTCTCGAATCGCCTGGTCGAGGGTCTTCAGCAATTCGGGATTGGACTTCAGGTGGGTCTTGACGCTTTCCTTGCCCTGACCGATCTTTTCCGATCCCCAGGAATACCAGGAACCGCTTTTCTCAAGGATGCCGTACTCGACGCCAAGATCGATCAGCTCCCCGGCTATGGAGACCCCTTCATTGAAGGAGATGTCGAATTCCGCCTGGCGGAAGGGAGGGGCCATCTTGTTCTTGACGACTTTGACCCGGACCCGGTTTCCCAGGACATGGTCCCCCTCCTTGATCGATTCGATCCGGCGGATGTCCAGACGCTGGGAAGCATAGAACTTTAGGGCGTTGCCTCCCGTCGTCGTTTCGGGGTTGCCAAACATGACCCCGATCTTCATACGGATCTGGTTGATGAAGATGACCACAGTGGAGGACTTGGAGATGGATGAGGTCAGCTTCCGCAGGGCCTGGCTCATGAGACGGGCCTGGAGGCCCATATGGGAATCCCCCATGTCTCCCTCGAGCTCGGCCTTGGGAACCAGGGCGGCCACGGAGTCGATAACGATCATGTCGAGGCTACCAGAACGGACCAGCGTCTCGGCGATTTCAAGAGCCTGCTCCCCCGAGTCGGGCTGGGCGATAAGGAGATCCTCCGTCCGGACCCCAAGCTTTCTGGCGTAGGCGAGATCCAGGGCATGTTCGGCATCGATGAAGGCGGCCATGCCGTTTTTCTTGTGGACCTCGCTGATGGCATGGAGAGCCAGAGTGGTCTTGCCAGAAGACTCGGGGCCATAGATCTCGATGATGCGCCCCTTCGGATATCCGCCGATTCCCAGGGCAATGTCGAGTGATAGGGAACCGGAGGAGATGACAGGGGTCTCGACGATGGGGGCATCCTTTCCCATCCGCATGATCGATCCCTTGCCGAACTGTTTTTCGATCTGAGACAGGGCTAGGTCGAGGGAACGTTGCTTGTTTGCATCCTTGTCAGTCAATGGACTCCCCCTTTGGGTGAAAGTGTGGCCGATGGCTACCGGCCGGAAAAAATGGAATAACCAGCATGGAGGAGAGCCGCGGCCAAAAGGCCTGCTCCCGCATCATCCAGCATCACGCCGAAACCTCCGGGAACCCTTTCGAGCCACCGGACGGGCGGAGGTTTCAGAATATCAAAGACCCGAAATAAGACAAAAGCCAAACCGCATCCCACAAGTGTGTGGGGAGCTGCCAAAAGCGCTATTCCCTGCCCGAGCCATTCGTCGATCACCACGCAGGACGGGTCGGATAGACCGGTCTCCCGGATGGCCACCCCGGCAGCCACTGTTCCCAGAATCCCGAGGGGGAGGAGAAAGGTCAAAAGCCCCCACGGGGAGACGGGGGGCAAGACAAACCAGAGGACAGCGCACCCCAGGCTCGCGTAGGTACCGGGAGCCCCGGGGATCAGTCCCAAGCCCCCGGTCGTATAGATCCATTTCCAGAGCGAGGGAGCGTTACCCAATGGGCCTCATGCCCGGGCTGAAGATCCCAGTGACCGGACATGACGGTCTAGGTCTTCGTAAAAGGCATCCCCCAGAAAGAAGCGGATCGTTCCCGCCATCGACTCATACATGAGCGGACCAAGATTGCTTTCATGACAGGGCAGATGCGAAAGGAAAGGGGTTGTCTGGACTCCCAGGATCGTCCGGCCCCCCTCCTGATAGATGGCCAGGGGATATTGGACGCAGTCCGCAGGCTTGAGCGCCATCCAGGAAAGTCCTTCGTCCAGGGCGTAGGCGTGAATGGAGCATCGTTCCTCCCCATCCGGGCCGTGAGCCAGGAAGATGCAGGAATCGTGGTCCTCGCCCCGGACGATGAGGTTGCAACGGTAATCGTCCTCCAGGGAAAACATGCGGGCCATGGCGTTCACTTCGTCCACATCGAGCTCGCAGCCGCCGGGACACTGTTCGGTGCAATCGGCCTCAAAGGTCCCCCGTGACCGGAAGAGATCCCTCCGGGCGGGATCCATATAGGGAAGGATGCCCTCCATGTGGCTCTCGATACGGCTCCGTTCGCCGGGAGCCAGGATATTCGAGCGGTAACAGCAGGTCGAGTGACACTTCTGGAGCACGACATCACAGGTGTAGGTGGTCGTCCAGAACTTCGGGTCGACCCACACACCGGAAATCTCGACAAGATCGGGACGGATTCCCGGAAATGGAACAAACTGGGTCACAGACATCGGCTTTTGGGTCCTAGCGTAAGATCATTAGTTTTTCCGGAGTTCCTTCCAGATTGTCCATCTCCGCATCGGGGAAGCCCTGACGGCAGATCCGGACCTTTCTCTCCTTTTCTTGAAAAAATCCCGTCTTTCAGTATAATTCCTTCGACAGAATCCGTAAAGCCGGAAGGTCGGTCCCTCTTCCCCTCCCCGGGAGCGACCGGGAACGGACCTGCCGGGCCCGAATGAATAAGGAGCGCCACAGCATGAAAAACCCCCTTCGCACCTTGTCCATGATCACCCGGAGCATCCTTGTACCGGGAATGGCGGCCAGCAGCCTTCTGGTGGCGGCCGCTGTCATGACCCCAACGACAGTCGGCGGGGCCTGGGCCAAAACAACCAGGACAAAGGTCCTTTTTGTGACCCAGAACGGGTCCCGGGAGAAAACCCTGGACCTCGAGCTTGGGCAATCCTCGCGGCTTCACTACAACCATTTCTGGATGGACGTCACCCGGACCAAGCCCTTTGTGGATTCCAAGGGACGGAAGGTGGTTGTCCCTGACACCCCGACCTTCCGGGGGATCCAGGAGATCACCGTCCGCTTCTGGCACCCACGGGGTGAACCCAACCTCCTCGACGCCATTGTCGTCAAGGCCTACGACAGCCAGGGCCGTCTGGTGAAGCATGGAGCCTTCGACCGGGGTGTCTTCGTGCTCCTGCTTTCGAACAGCCTGTTCAAGGGGAACTATGTCCGCTTCGACGGCATCGGCCACTACCTCCGGGATGACAAATCCCTTTATGTGAAGGTTCTCGTCCGCAAGACCCGGCAGGTGGCGATCATTCCCTTTGCCGACTTCATCAACGATTTTACCCGGCAGATCAACACACAGCCTGTGGTTTCCTGGGCCGTGAAGCGCCCCTGACTTCCCACCCTGTCCGACATGGGCCGAGTTTCCCGGGAATCTCCGGCCCGTCCGGCCCCTCCCGTACCACCCAACTCCCTTCCAAATAAGACAAAAAAAATTTCTTGCAATCCCAAAAAAACCGTGTATATTCTGACCGATTGTTGACCGGACGCCATTTTGCCCAGACAATGTTTCAAAGGGGCGGAATCGTCCCGCATTCGCCCGTCGATCCCTCCCCGGAGGAGACCGTGTTTCCCCGGGCCATCGACAGGCCGTCCCTGAATCAAAGGAGCCGCACCGTGAACAGCCTCATCGATCGTCCGGTTCCTGTGTTCCCGACGCGCCGTCCGGAGCATCAGGATCCTGTTTTCAAGGCATTGTCGGAATCGAGTCTTTGGCAGGTCTGGCCAAAAGGCTTCGGATTGACCTAACGACCCAACCAGGGGGTTACGAGTGCACGCATTGGGAACACATCTTCTTGTCGAACTGAAAGATTGCCAGTCCGACTCCCTTTCTGATCCTGATTTCGTCCGGGCTTCCATGATTGATGCCGCAAAAAAAGCGAATGCCACCATTGTTGATGACAAATTCCACCA
>JAJYPO010000078.1 GCA_021795275.1 Nitrospirota bacterium
TCCGATCTATCTTTCCCAGAAGCTTTAGGATCTTGCGAAGTTCCGACTTTCTGGTTTTGTCGAGACCCTTCCCTTCCCCCTTCATTTTCGACAACACTTTATCCTTGCCGCTGATTAACTTAAGACGAATCCGGAGTTGATGAACGGACGAAAAGTCCTTTTCCGTCTCAGAGCTCCAGAGGAAATAAAAGATCCCGAGGTCCATGAGAACCCGGTCAAGCTCCCTGGGAAGTCCGATGGCTCTTTCCGAAGGTTCTTCCCGAAGCTTGAGTGATATTTTCCGGCATACTCTTCCAAATTTCTCCCTTGATCCGGGACTCCAGATCCTGCCCAATCTTCGACAGAGCCTGATGGCTTCGCGTTTCCTTGAAAACGGGTCCGTGAGCCCGATCCGTTCCCGTCTCATAAATGTTCGGAGGACATCGGCATTCCGGAGCTTGCGCGTGGCCCTGAGGGTGCGCCGAAGGATCCTGGTATAGCTCCTTGAGAGAGGATCCCCCGGAGCGGCCAGCAGATCCTCCAGAGCCTGTCCTGTCCTCAAGGACCGCCTGAGATTGTGGACGGCGCGCCGGGAGGGATTTCGGAGGACCTCATCGAGGCGGGAGAGAATCTCTGCCTCACATGGTGCGGAAGATCTGGAGTCCAGATGCCAGGGAACCGCTGGAAGGGAGGGAGCCGCCTCACTCCGGGGCCGGCGTTTCATCGGAGTCCTCCTCACGTCCTAGCTTCCTTTCCCTCTCCTTTTCTCTCCGGGAAAGACGGGGTTTCATCGGGAATCCTGGGGGGACAGGAGGGCGCCGGGATGAGGGCCGCATCGGCACCTCCCCTCGCCTTTCTTTTCTTCTTCTGTTTTTTTCCGACATGCCGATCCCCCCTTCCTCTCGTTTTTGACTATACCAGAGGAAAAGACGAAGGGAAGACGGCATCTCCATGGGCCGAAAAAGAAATCGAGGCTATCGAACGGGAAGGCTTCGCCAGGATCTCCGGCGAATGGGGCGGTCGCAAGTGGAAAGGTCAAGGATGGGAGAGACAGGGGCCCCCGGGCGGAATCCCCCGTCTACCAGAGCCAGTTCAGGGAATACCTCCCTGATCTCTTCCGCAGTCCTGAGAGGGGGGGCGCCGGAAAGGTTCAGGCTCGTTCCCGAAAGAGGTTCGCCAAGATAAGAAAGAAAATCCCTCAGGCAAATGTCCGGCGGGATCCGGAAGGCCACCTTGCCGGACTTGGCCATTCCAAGCGCCACGGCCAGTGGACGGGCGGGAAGAAGGAAGGTCAGAAATTGCGGACCGGTTTCGAGGATTCTTCTCCGGGACGGATCCTCCGGCAGGAAGGCAAAACGGGAAACGATCTCCAGGCTTCCTGCAAGATACAGGACCGGCTTTGTTTCGGGACGTCCCTTGAAACGATGTAGGCGATGGAAATCCTTTGGATCCCTGGCGGTCGGGACCTCGGCCAGGGCGTAGGAATACTCGACCGGAAAACCCGCCATCTGGGATCCCAGAAAGAAATCCCGGATGGCGCTCCATTCGGATCGCCTTGAAAAAGAAAAGACAGGAGGAGATTCCACTCCCCTACCCTCCCTCGATCTCGCGAAGGGCAATGTCCGTTCGGTATTGTGAGCCTGGAAGGCGGATCCGTTGTATCAGACTGTAGGCCGCCTCCCGGGCGGCTGGGAGAGACTCTCCCCGTCCGACGGCTGTCAGGACCCGGCCCCCGGACGAGCGCAGAACGCCATTCTCCCTTGAGACGCCACCAAGATAGTAAGTGCCGGCCGGAAGAGTCACCCCTTCGGAGGGAAGGCCTTCCAGGATCCCTCCCGAAACAGGTTTGTCCGGATAGCCCGCCGAAGCCAGGACCACTCCCACCCTGGGAGCGGGAGGAAGGGTCCAGTCAGCTCCCAGGGAGCCGGCGGCCACTTCTTCCATGAGGGAAAGGGCCCGATCCCCCAGGACTTCGAAGAGAAGCTGGGCCTCGGGATCTCCCATTCGGGCGTTGAATTCGAGGACGGATGGCCCATCCGGCGTCATCATGAGACCGGCATAGAGGAACCCGGAAAATGGCGTTCCTTCTTTTGACATCCCCCAAAGACACCGCTCGATGATGTCGCAGGCCCGTTCCTGGTCTTTATGCGTCCAGCCGGGAACCGGCGACAGGGCCCCCATTCCCCCGGTATTGGGTCCCTTGTCCCCGTCACGGATCCGCTTGAAGTCCCGGGCGGTCGGAAAGGGGACGAAGCGCTTTCCGTCGGTGGCCACGATGAAGGAAACCTCAGGGCCGGAAAGTCCCCGCTCAAGAAGGACAACCTCTCCCCCGGGCACGTCTTTTTTCTCGAAATAGCGGACCAGGGCCTCCTCCCACTCCTCCTCGGTTTTTACCACGGCGACACCCTTGCCCTGCGCCAGACCATCGGCCTTGAATACCAGGGGGAGTCCCCAGCGTTTTCTGAGCTCCGAAGCCTCGGATCGTCCCGAAATTTTGGCCCACTCGGCCGTCGGAATTCCGACCCGTTGCATGAGCTCCTTGGCGAAACTCTTCGACCCCTCGATCCGGGCCGCCGCTGAATCGGGGCCAACGACCGGAACCTTTCGCATCCTGAGGGCATCCGCCAACCCGTCCATCAGAGGTTTTTCAGGCCCGATTACCACAAGATCGGCCCCCGACTCCGAAAGGATCCTGGCTGAAATGGCCGGCTCTCCCGGAAGAGATCCCCCCCGGGACACCCGCTCCATGCCATCATTTCCCGGCCATACCATCACACTGATTCCGGTCCCCGAGCGCTGGAGGGCCGCCACCAGGGCGTGTTCGCGGGCTCCGGAGCCTATGACGGCAATCTTCTTCCCCATCTGTTCCTCCTTTCTCTCGTGAATGCTCCGGTCAGTGCTTGAAGTGGCGGACCCCGGTCAGGATCATGAACATTCCGTATTCGTCTGCCGCCTCGAAGACCTCCTTGTCCCGGATCGAGCCTCCGGGCTGGACGATTCCCGCGACACCTAGTTTGGCCGCCTCGTCGATTCCGTCCCGGAACGGGAAAAAGGCGTCGGAGGCGAGAACCGTTCCCTGGGTGGTTCGGTTGGCCTTCATCCCGGAAAGCCTCACCGAGTCCACCCGGCTCATCTGGCCGGCCCCGATCCCCACCGTGACCCGGTCCTTGACCAGGATGATGGCGTTCGACCGAACATGCTTGGCGACAGTGAAGGCAAAAACGGCGTCCTGCCATTCGGCGTCGGTCGGAATCCGCTTGGTGGCAAAGGTGACCTGGTCGCGGACCGGCATGATGATCCGGTCTGGAGTCTGGACAAGAAGCCCGCCAGAAACCGAACGAAGTTCAAGGATCTCTCCCGACCCCTCCGTCTTTTCACGGAAGGCTTCGGGGGCCTCGAGGAGACGGATGTCCTTTTTTTTCGTGAGCACAGCCAGGGCCTCGGGGGAAAAGCCGGGAGCAATCACAACCTCGAGGAAAATCTTGGCCATCTCCTCAGCGGTTTCAAGATCCACGATCCGGTTGGCGGCGACAACGCCCCCGAAGGAGGAGACGGGATCGGTGTCCCGGGCCTGGCGGTAGGTTTCAAGGAGGGTGGTTCCTGTCGAGGCCCCGCAGGGGTTGTTGTGCTTCACGATCACCGTCGCCGGTCCTGAAAACTCCCGTACCAGGGCGAGGGCGGAATGGGCGTCCAGCACGTTGTTGTAAGAGAGCTCCTTGCCATGACGCTTGACAGCCGAACCCACCCCCACATCCCCCGGGTCGGAAGAGCGGTAGAAGGCGCCCCTCTGGTGGGGATTCTCCCCGTACCTGAGGGTCTGGGCCAAGGTATAGGACAGGGAAAGGGTTCCGGGAAAGAGCTCTCCTTCCCCCGACGGACCAGCCTGCCCAAGATAGGAGGCGATCGCCGCATCGTAGGCGCTCGTCATGCGATAGGCCTTGGCTGCAAGCTCCCGGCGCAAATCCTGGGCGACCGGGGAGCCGCTTTCGAGGAGGGAGAGGACCCGTTCATAGTCGGTTGGATCGGTCAGGATGACCACATCCCGAAAGTTCTTGGCCGATGCCCGGACCATGGCCGGCCCACCGATGTCAATCTGCTCGCAGGCCTCGGAGAGGGTCGTTCCAGGCTTTGCGATCGTCTGGACGAAGGGATAGAGATTGATGCAGACCAGGTCGATGGGAGCAATCCCATGCTCCTCCATCTCCTTCCTGTGTCCCGCATCTTCACGCTTTCCAAGGATTCCCCCATGGATCTTGGGATGGAGTGTCTTTACCCGCCCCCCCAGGATTTCCGGAAATCCCGTCTCGGCCGAGACATCCTTGACCGGAACCCCTGCTGCCCGAAGGGCTTTCGCCGTTCCTCCCGTCGAGAGGATCTCGATCCCCAGAAGGGAAAGACGGCGGGCCAGATTTTCAATTCCCGTCTTGTCTGAAACGCTGATCAGTGCCCTGGAGATGCCATTTGCCGGTCGATTCATTGAAGTCTCCTTGACGATTATCATGAAATTAAGTACCCATGACCTTCCCTCTCCCTTTTTTCGGGCAGAAAAATTTTAAGGGAGGCAAGATGCGTGAACGTTCCATTTCAGAAGACCCTAAGGGGTGGCGGCGGCTCCCGTGAAAGACCGTCCCTGAAGGCGGGAATCAGAAAAATGTCCTGCTCCAGAATGGGGGTCTGATCTTTGGCCCCCCGCCTGGAAATATGCAGGGTCCCCAGAAAGCGCGGCGATCCGTAACGGTCTTCAAGACCCCGGAAGAACCCGCCTCCCGGTCCGTTCTGGATCAGCAGAACGGGCTTCCCGATAAGCTTCCGGGCCTCCTTTTCTGGCAGAACCGTGGTCCGGAAGGGACGTTTGGGATGGATCTCGTAGACCGGGATCTTTCCGAACTCCCAGAACTTGAGCAAGGACGCGTTGGGGTATCCGTCCACCAGCCAGGCTGCGGGGCGCTGACTGGGAGGCAATCCCTCCACCAGGGCCCGGATTTCCTGGGCTTCGGTCCGGAATCCCGCCATGCGGCCCGTCGGATCCACATTAGGATCGATGGGGAGCAGAGGCCAGAAGACCTGGAGTCCCACCAGAAGGTTCGCGAAGATTCCGAGACCGACTCCAAAAAGAGCTGTCCGGAGAAGCCACGGCTTCACCTCCCACTCGGTCAGGAGAGCGCCCGTTACCAGAAAGGCTCCAAGATAGCCTTCCACCGGCCAGTTGGCCTCAACCTTGGCCTTGAGGCTCGAGTAGGCGAAAAAAAGGAGGATTGGATAGGAGGTGATCCAGAGAAAGAGGAGGGGACGGGACCGATGTCTGAGCAGTCGGAGCGCCGCGATGACTCCTGCCGCCAGGATGAGAAGGTAGACGATCGGGGTCATCACTCCGAGCTGTCCTCCCAGATAATCGGACAGTCCGTCCAAGGGGGCCATCTGGTGCGCCTGCATCCCGTGGTGCCACTGGAAGCGGAAGGAGGCCCAGTTGTGCCCACTGTTCCACAGGATGACCGGAGTGAAGAGAAGAAGGGCCACACCCCCTGCCCCCCAAAGAGAGGGCCTGAAAAACCAGGAACGGCTCCGGGGATCCAGGAGAAGAAAGAGGACCAGGAGAGGCCCCAGGAGAACCATGGTGTACTTTGACAGAAGTCCCAGACCAAACCAGAGTCCGGAGAGCAGCATCTCCCTGTCTGAGTTCCGGTCAATCGCTCTCCAGAAGGAGTCGAGCGTCAGCACAAAGAAGAGGATCACGATCGAGTCGGGAGTAATGAGGAAGGCCCCGGCAGAAAAGAGAAGCGTGGAGGAAACCAGAAGAACGGCCCAAAGTCCGGCCCACCGGTCCCGGAACATCCCCTTGGCCAGGCGGTAGAGAAGAACCCCGATCAGGACGGAGACGAAAAGGGAGGGGAATCGGAGTCCCCACCGGTTCGTTCCGAAGAGATGGGTGGAAAGCCAGAGCACCCAGGCGATCATGGGCGGGTGGTCGAAATAGGAAAGGGCCGGATGGAGCGACCATGTCCAGTAGTAGGCCTCGTCGGCCACCAGTCCCGCCTTAAGGGCCAGAATGACATGAAAGACCAGGGCCAGGAGGAGGACCCAGAAGACGATCCGTCCCGGATTCCTGAGCCGGTTCATGGGGTTCTCCGGGTCGAGGGCATCCGGACATAACGTCGCCTGAACTCGAGAACAATCCGGAGGCTGTTTATAAGGATCCTCCGGTTTAGGGTCGAAGTCCCGAGAACCCGGTCCCGGAAGGTGATGGGGCTCTCGACAAGACGCCATTCCCTGCGATGGATGATCACCAGCATCTCCTGGAGAAGAGAGGGTCCCCGGCTCACCAGGGTGTCCCAGGGAATGTCGGCCAGGACCTCTCGCCGGAATATCCTGTAGCCGGAGGTCGTGTCCCGGTAGGGAAGCCCCAGGAGAATCCGTATGTAGAGGTTTGCCGCACGGGTCAGGAATACCCGGGCCAGTCTCCGTCCCTCCTCCCGGCCTCCGAAAACGAGTCGGGAGCCGATCACGCCGGCGGTCTCCCCCGAAAGGTGCGCCACCATGGCAGGAAGATCCTCCGGCGCGTGGGATCCGTCGGCATCCATCTCCCCGATTACAGGAACATTCATGAAGAGAGCCTGCCGATACCCGTCGATCCCGGCCTGTCCTCTTCCCCGGTTGGTTTTCCTTTCAAGAAGGTAGACATGGGCGGACCGGCTCTTCTGGTAGTGGCGGACCAGGTCGGATGTCCCGTCCGGAGAATGGTCGTCCACGACGAGAACGCCGTATTCCGGTCCCAGGGCAATGATCCGGTCGAGGAGACCCTCGATATTTTCCGATTCGTTGTAGGTCGGCACCGTCATGAGGATCCGAAGGGGAACAACCGGAGGAAGAGATGGCCCGGAAAAGGCCGCCTCGGTTCCCGGTAGCGGGACCAGAGCGAATTGCGAGGAGAACGGAGACTCTCTGGTCATCGGGCAGCAGGCTCTGCCGGCATCGCCTCGCAGGAGCCGTTTGTGTACCTGCGAACAGCCTCGAAGACCCGTCGGGAATCGATGAGCTCCATGCAGGAGGGGTGGATGTCGCAGGAACGTCGGTAGCAGGGGGCGCATGTGGCTGGTGTCACGATCTTTTCCCCTCGACCAAAGAGCTCGATCTCGTGAGGCTGGGTCGAACCGAAAAGGGCCACAACAGGCCGCTTCATCGCCAGGGCAACATGCATGCCCAGGGTGTCCCCCGTGATGACCACCCGGCACTGTCCGATCACCGCCGAAAAGACGCCGAGGGAGAGGGATGAGCCGATCTCCCGGACGTAGGGGCTGGAAACGCGCCGGGCTATTTCGGAATTCCGGGTCGACTCCCGGTCTCCCCCCAGGAGAAGGACGGGAATTCTGCAGCGCTCGAGTTCCCGGATCAGCTCAAGATAGCCAAGGACGGTCCAGTCCTTGTTGACAAAGACCCCCCCGGCACCGGTGTTGAGACCGACGATCGGATCCTTTGCCGAAAGGCCAAGGCCGGCAAGAAGACGACGTGCCGCCTCGATGTCCCTTTCCGGAACATCGAGGTGGTAATCGTCCTGGGCAGGATCGTAGGGGAGGCCCACGGCCTCGGCCAGAAGATCCGGATAGGTGCGGGTGTTCCCGAAAAATTTGAGGGGATTGTCCAGCCCCAGACGGAAATAGGTCGCCATTTCCCTGTTGAATGGAAAGACGGCTCCATGGGAATCGAGACCCATCCCCCGTTTGTCCTCCGAGCGGGCAACCATGGCCAGGGCCGTCACCTCCGGCTCCTTGTCGAGGGAGAGGACGAGGTCAAATTTCTCGACGTGCAGCCGGAAGAGGGTCTGGGGGGTGAGGGTCCAGATCCGGTCCACAAGGCTGGGGGGAACCAGGGGAACAGCGGCAGCGGCTGTGATCCAGGTAATATGGCACCGGGGATAGCGGCGCCGTATTCCTCCCAGGAGGATTGTCGTCCGGAGGACATCTCCGAGGGCCCCGGTTTTGAGGATCAGAATCCGGAATCCCTGGGGGGAATATTCCGGACACCCTTCGCAGGGGCGAGCGAAGCGGCATGGACGATCGCCTATGTAGTATCGGCAGTCGAGGGCCACCGGAAAGGGATCGAGTCCCGCCTCCCGGGAAAAGTCGCGCCAACCCTCGGGCAAATTGATTTGTTCAGACGGCGTCTCTTCCAAGAACGTCCTCAATGTTGGGGCCTGAAGGGAACCTGACGAAGTCCGATCAGCCAGTAAAGATAAAAGATCCGGGCCGGCTTTCCGCGGCGAAGGATCACCAGCGGAGAGAGCGGGATGACCCGGTCAAAGGTTCCGCGGGGATAATAGGTCGCGGGATCCACCCTGTATTTGTCGGTCGAGACAAAAAGGCCGTTCCTTCCGATCATGCGGTGGGGATCGGTCCAGAAGTCGAACTGGGTCACACCATGGGACAGACATATTGTATGGTAAGGACGCCCCAGATAAAAGGCCAGTTCGTCGGCGGTGTTGAAATGTTCGGCCGCAAAGAAGAAAGGAGTTGTCACCCGGTTCGGGTGACGCTCCAACTCCGCACGGATTGCCAGGGCCAGCCGTCTGAACCCGAACAGGTCGTTGGTGATGTCGACCCAGAGAGGGAGCCGTGCGGGAAGAACAATCGGCCGGAAGAAGAGCTGAAGGGTGACCAGAAGGGACATGGCAATGCCGAGCCACGCCCCTCGGACGATCCAGACCCTGGGGCCAGATCCCGGCCGATTCTCCATGAAGATCGCAACCAGTGGAATGGCCGTGAGATAGCCCATGGCCGGCCAGTGGGGAAGAATCGGATGGAGAAGGCCGATCAGGTTGAAAAAGAGAAGGGGAAAGAGCGAGAACCACAAGAGAAAGGAGATCTTTTCCCGGGAGACGGGGAGCCACGGAGAGTTCCTCCCCTTCCGGGAAAGGGTCCAGAGGACCCCCACGATCACGAAAAAGAGAATCGGAGAGAGATAGCCGACCTGGCCGAAGACCATCTGGTAGAACGGCACCCAGTCGAAATGGAATCTGCCCCCCAGGCCGTGGGACGCCTGAAAGAGAAAGGAGGCACCTCCGTTTTCGATGTTCCAGAGAAGGAGGGGAGTCGCCACGATCAACCCCAGGAGAAGGGCCAGATAGGGGGCGGGGGTTCGGAGCAGAAATCTGAACCGGGGCGTGGAGAGAATGAAGAGGGCGGTGGCCGGAGCCAGGAGAAACCCGTTGTACTTGGAGAGGAGGGAGAGCCCGAAGAGGGTTCCCAGAAGGATCCAGCCCTGAAGTCTTCTCCCCGGGGAGAGCTCTTCGTAGCGGGTAAAAAGGACCAGGGCGACAAGGATGTAGAGAAGCCAGAAGACCGAGAGGGCGGAGTCGGGCAGAATCAGCATCGACCCGAGATAGCCGAAAAGGGGAATGGCATTCACCAGTATCAGGCTCCACAGGAGGACCCTTGGCCGTGGAAGGAGAGACAGGGTGATCATCCCCAGGATGAGAGAAGAGAGAAGAAAGAGAATGGGCGAAAATACGCGCACCCCGAAGGCAGTCGGTCCGAAGAGGGCCATTCCCGTGTGGATGAGGAGGGCCACCATGAATGGATGGTCGAAGTAGCTGAGCGCGGGATGGACCGCATACATGTAGTAGTGGGCTTCGTCGTTCCCCAGATCGAAACGTCCGATCACCAGAAGTCGAAAAAACGTCGGCAAAACAAGAATCGCCAGGAGCAAAAGAAGAAAGGTCCGGCTCCTTGAGGTCCAAGTCCGCCGGATCGTCCTCACCGTGCGTGATCCTTTCCCTTGAACCGCCCCAATCCCGGGATCTTCTCCAGAAGCCGGACCACCCCCCACCCGACGAGGACTCCGGCTCCTGCGCCTCCCAAAACGTCGAAGGGATAGTGGACTCCAAGGTAGATCCGGGAGTAACCCACCAGGGAGGCGAAAAGGTAGGCCCAGGGGGCGGTCTTGGGAAAGACTAGGGAGAGGATCGTCGCTTCGCAGAAGATATTTGTAGCGTGGCTGGACGGGAAGGACCAGGAATCGGAGCACCCAAGGGGCAGATGGACCGGGAGTTCCCCGTGGCAGGGGCGGGGCCGCCGGAAA
>JAJYPO010000005.1 GCA_021795275.1 Nitrospirota bacterium
TGCGCAAAATTCCTCACTGCTGCCTCCCGTAGGAGTCTGGCCCGTGTCTCAGTGCCAGTGTGGCTGATCGTCCTCTCAGACCAGCTACCCGTCTTCGCCTTGGTAGGCCGTTACCCTACCAACTAGCTGATGGGCCATGGGCTCCTCCTGGAGCGGAAGCATGTTGCCAGAGGCCTCCCTTTCCCCGAGTCCCTCCCGGAACCCGGACGTTATTCGGTATTAGCCCCCCTTTCGGGAGGATATCCCCATCTCCAGGGCAGATTCCCATGTGTTACTCACCCGTTCGCCACCTTACCGGGGGATTGCTCCCCTTTCACGTTGGACTTGCATGTGTTAAGCACGCCGCCAGCGTTCGTTCTGAGCCAGGATCAAACTCTCCAGTTTCATCTCATTGGCTCGGGCCCGCGATCTGCATTGCTCCTATTTAGTTGTCAACGATCCCCGCTCCCTACCAGGCCCTCTTTCCTGCCCGGTTTCGAGCGAACCTTTTGATTCTACCCAAAAGGCCTTCCTCTGTCAAGCACCCCCCTCCGCTCCCCCTTTCGGGCTCGCTTCCGGTTTCGCTCAACAAGGGTCCATTTTATACGCCTTCCCCCAAAGTTTGTCAACACCCCCTGCGACTCCACCAAATGAATCCCTCATCACGGCACCGCCTCTTTAGTTTTCAAATAGCAATGGTATAGATGGATCGGAGAATCGTGTCCCTCATGAAAACAATAAAAAATCCGGATTTCCGAAAATCCTTCGGCCTGATGAATGAAACTCCAAAACGACAGCTCATTTAGGACAGCGATCAGGGAGAGCTCCTGGATGCCCAAGCGTTACCAGAGGATCCCTTCAGGACATTGAACGCCATGTGCGCCATGGCCCGGGAACGGCCTTTTTATCGGGGGATCATGGGAGGTGAAGGGCCCGTCCCGGGCTTGAGGCCATGAGTCAACGAAGGAATGCACGTCCCTTTGCCCATCGGGAGCGGCATCCGAACAGGCCCCCGACCCTTCGAATCGGACCCCGGAAAGCCTTCAGGCTCTCCGCTCCGTCACCGGCTTCCTCGACTCTCGCTTCGGCACGGTTCCGAAGGATACGGACGTCCCAAACGTCCCAGGCACGACTTCCCCACGAAGGACCGGAGGGATGATCCTTAAAAATATTCAACAATTCGTCATCATAGGATATTTTATGTTTTGCCGTGCCATCTGGAGGAGCTTCCGATGCCCTTTTTTGCCGAATCCTGCCCCCGGAACCTCGTCCTCCTCTGATCGCCCTAAAAGGGCGGATATCGGCTCCACCCGCTTTCATCCGTATCTTCCCTCGGCCAGTGGGGGTAATCGAACAGATCGTCGGCCATTTTGCAAATGGCCTCCCGAAGCTCGAGGTGCGACAGCCAGCGTTTCGGGATCGCCTCCTCTCCCATCAGGGCGCCCAGAAGATTCCCCGCGATCGCTCCCGTCGAATCGGAATCGCCCCCGTGGTTCACGGCGACCAGAAGGGCTTCTTCAAGCGTCTTTCCCTTCAGGCAGGCATACAGGGCGATCGCAAGAGCCTCTTCGGCCACCCATCCGTCCCCGATCTCCCGGATCGCCTCGCTCGGAACGAACGCGGTACCCGCCAAGGATTCGGACTTCGCGAGCAGGTCTGCCACGAACTCCCCTCCGGGACATTCCCGCAGAATCCCTTCGGCCACGGCCAGAGCCTCCGGGAGAGTCCGGCCGTGAAGAAGGAGATGCAAAAGGACAGCATGTGCGCCGCTTGACGCGGTACTGGCCGGATGGCCGTGGGTCAGCTCTGCGACCCGCCCGGCCAGCCAGAAAGTGTGATGGATCGCCCCTGGCGAGTCACCTCCGAAGGCGTTCGCCAGAGCCACCGGCGCCACCCGCATCACCCCTCCGCACCCTTTGGAGCTGTTGTTGGCGCGGAGCCGCGGAGATCGCGGATCCGCCGCGACCCGGAGGGACGACAGACAGGTCTTGCCAGGAAGGCGGACCGCTTGCATCTCCGGAAGCCGGAAGAGCCAGCTCGAGCCGGGATCGAGAGGAAAAGCCTCCTCCGGTGGCGATTCACCCTGCGTCACGAGCCAGCGGAGATAGGAGCGGCGAAGGATCCGGTAGGGATCTCCGATCTCCCGGTTTCGGCTTCGGGAGAGGCTCCGCAAGATTCCCTCCCCCGTGAAAAGGGTCATCTGGGTATCGTCGGTGATGGCCCCGATTTTTCCATACGCGAGGGTCAGGTCGGTAATCCCCGACTCCCCGTAAGCCTTCCGGATTTCCGGCCAGGTCATCATCTCGACCGGAGCGCCGAGGGCATCCCCTACCGCCCCGGCCAGAAGACACCCGCGGTAGCGGGAGCGGAGCTGTGTGTCAGACCCGATTGTCTCCATGGCAGGCCTCCTTCCCTTCCGGCGGGTTCTTCCGGAAAACACCCGGTCCGGAATGACCCTTATCCCACATTCTCTTCGATTTCGCCATGGACCGGGCCCCCCGAAGATCCATCTCTGACCGAAACCCTTTTGTCCTTTTATAAACAGTGTACCCCTTCCCTGCATTTTTTACAGGGTCGGCAAGGTTGCCGGATCGGGAGGGAATCGGCCGGAAGGGGCCTTTCAGGGCGGGTCCGGTCCCCGGGGAAGAATGAGGGCCGGACCCTCGTTCCGGGGAGAATTGACCGCGCGGCCGACTCCGAATCCGCAGGTCTCAGGTTCGATTCCTGTCTAACGCACCAATACCCACGATAGTTTAAGAGACTTTCCCCTCCCTCCGGATTGCCTCCGGTGCCGGTTCGGATTCTTTTTTCGGATTTTTCCCCGCAAGGTTCCGACCGCCTCATGGAGATGTCCCGGGCCCGTCTCGAACCCGACACCCGACAGTGATATGATGAAGGAAAACATTCCTCGGCAGAAGGAGCCCGCATGGTCAACCCGGAACTCTCTCTCGTTCCGTCATCGGAAGAGATCTCGACCCAGCTTGAACCCCTGACATGCGAACATTGCATGAAGGGGGATCTTCTGCCGTTCGGCTTCTCCTTTGCCTTCCAGCCCATCGTCGACATTGCCGCTCGGGAAGTCCACTCCCACGAAGCCCTGGTCCGGGGTCGTAACGGGGAAGGCGCCATGACCGTGCTCTCCCAGGTCACCCGAAAGAACCGCTTCCGCTTCGACCAGCTGTGCAGGGCCAAGGCTATTTCTCTTGCCACCACACTCAACCTTTCCACCCGCCTCAACATCAATTTTCTGGTCAACGCCGTCTACAACCCCGACCAGTGCATTCAGGTGACTCTCGAGTGCGCCCGGAAGAACAACTTCCCGATCGACCGGATCATCCTCGAGACCACGGAAGAGGAAAAGATCGAGGATCCGACCTTTCTGCACAAGGTCCTCGACGGATACCGGCGCTATGGACTGCGCATCGCCATCGACGACTTCGGAGAGGGCTACTCGAGCCTCAACCTCGTCGCCCAGATCCGGCCGGAATATCTGAAGATCGACCGACAGCTCGTTACCGGAATCGACACCGACCTGGTCCGGAGCCGGATCGTCGAGGCCATGGTCCACCTCTGCCGCGGTCTTTCGATCAAGGTGATCGCCGAAGGTGTCGAGACCCTGGGAGAGGCCCGGATCCTCCGGGACATGGGCATCACCCTGTTCCAGGGATACTTCTTTGCCCGACCGGCCTTCGAGTCCCTTCCGCCCGTCGCCAACATGGACTTTTGATCCGGAGGGATCCCCTCCGGATCCTTCTTATATTCATCGCCGGGAGACTCCCTTGCCCCAGCTCGACAAGGATCTGAACGAAGAACAGGCGCCGGCCGTCCTGGCTCCCGAGGGTCCGGCCCTCGTCCTGGCGGGAGCCGGCTCCGGAAAGACCCGGGTCCTCACCTACCGGGCCGCCCATCTTCTGGCCCGTGGAGTCCCCCCGCCCCGACTGCTTCTCCTGACCTTCACCAAGAAGGCCTCCCAGGTCATGCAGGCCCGGCTCGCCCAGCTCATGGGGCAATTCCTGGTCGTTCCATGGTCCGGAACCTTCCATCACGTGGGGTACCGGCTGATCCGCGAGTTCGGATCCCGGATCGGTATCGACGGATCGCGCACCCTCCTCGACCGGGAGGATCAGCGGGATCTGGTCAAGGAGATCCGGGATGAGGTCTGCGGCGAGGAGGGTGCCGCGGAGGGGATCCCCCCAGCGGCCGCGCTCCAGAGCCTCCTCTCCCTCTCCTCCAATCTTCTCCTGCCCCTCGAAGAGCTGGTGAAGCGCCGCTCCCCCTGGCTCCTTCCGGCAATGGACAGGATCGAGGCCGTCGCCGCCCGCTACCGGACGGCCAAGGAACGGGACCGGGTCCTGGACTTCGATGACCTTCTCCTTCTCTGGCTCCGGATGCTCGAGGAAAGCCCCGAAACGACGGAGCTCCTGCAGGACCGCTTCCGGCACATCCTCGTGGACGAATACCAGGACACCAATCCCCTCCAGTCCCGCATACTCGACACCCTGGCGGGCCGCCACCAAAACCTCTTCGTCGTGGGTGACGACAGCCAGAGCATCTATTCCTTCCGGGGGGCGGAGATCGACAACATCCTCACCTTCCAGGCCCGCTATCCGGGCGCCCGGCTCTTCCGGCTGGAGAAGAACTACCGCTCCACCCCGAACATCCTGAACCTGGCGAACCGGATCATCCTCCACAACCAGCGGCAGATTCCGAAGACGCTCTACTCTCCACGCCCCTCCGCCGACCACCCGGTCCTGGTCCGGATGTTTTCCGACTCCGACCAGTCCCGCTTCGTGGTCCGCGCCATCGAGGAGCGGCTCGACCGCGGCAAGGAGCCGGGGGAGATCGCCGTCCTCTACCGGGCCCACTACCTTTCCCTTCCTCTCCAGATCGCCCTCTCCCGCAAGCGGATCCCCTTCCACCTCACCAGCGGCCTCAAGTTCTACGAGCAGGCCCACATCAAGGACGTCCTGGCCTTTCTGCGGGTTCTCGAAAACCAGCGGGACCAGGCCGCCTGGAAGCGGCTGCTCCGGATGATTCCCAAGGTGGGGCGGAAGACCTCGGAGAAGATCCTCGCCCACCTCTCGGGGGAATCCCGACCCCTCGGGGCACTCTCCGATGCTTCCTTCATCAAGGTCTTTCCCCCGGGAGTCAGGACCGGACTGTCGAGGATGGGGGAACGCATGGCCGAACTCCTCCGGATCCTGGAGGCGGATGCCCGGGATGTTTCCCGGATCTTTGTCCGGATCCTCGATACCGGCTATCGGGAGTGGATCGAAGAGACATTCGAGGACCCCGAGTCCCGGGTCTCGGACATTCTGGCACTGGCGTCCCAGATCCCGCCGGAGGGAGATCTTTCCCTCTTCCTGGCCGAACTCGCCCTCCTCGACGCCGGATCGGAGGACCGGGAAGGGGCGGAGGCGAACAACCGGATCGTCCTCTCCACGATCCATCAGGCCAAGGGACTCGAATGGGACACCGTCTTCCTCCTTTCTCTCAACGAAGGGGTCTTCCCCTCGAACAAGTCGAAGGACCTCGAGGAACAGCTCGAAGAGGAGCGACGGCTTTTCTATGTGGCGGTGACCCGGGCCCGGGAGGATCTCTTCCTGTGCGTTCCCTCCGTCGCCGGATACGGTGGGGGGTCCCCCATGCCCCCATCGCGCTTCCTCGCCGAAATCGGGGGAGACCATGTCACCGAAAAGGTCTACGATTCATGGAACGACTGACGGAAAACGATCGGCCCGACAGGCCTTTTGACAGGAGCGCCAGGACGCCATGACCCAGAAGGACCAGTTCGTCCACCTTCACCTTCACACCCAGTACAGCCTTCTCGACGGGGCCAACAAGATCGATCCGCTCATGGAGAAATGCCAGAGGCTCGGCATGCCGGCGGTGGCGATGACCGACCACGGCAACCTCTTCGGAGCCATCGAATTCTTCAACGCGGCGAACCGGAATGGCATCAAGCCGATCCTGGGGTGCGAGATCTACGTCACTCCCCGGTCACGCTTCGACCGGGAGGACCTTTTCATGCCTCCCGGCGGGCCCCACGCGGGAAAAAAGATCAACAACGCCTCCTTCCACCTGATCCTGCTCGCCGAAAATCGCACCGGCTACGACAATCTCCTGAAGATCGTCTCCCTGGCCCACATCGAGGGCTTCTACTATCGCCCCCGGGCGGACTACGAGCTCCTCTACCGCCACCGGGAGGGCCTCATCGCCCTGTCGGGGTGCCTCAAGGGACAGGTCTCCTACTTTCTCACCCGGGGAGAGCGGGACCGGGCCCATGCCACCGCCGACGTCTTCCGGAACATCTTCGGCAAGGACCGCTACTTTTTCGAAATGCAGGCCAACGGGCTCGAGGAGCAGAAGGTCGCCAACCGCGAGCTCCTGCTCCTGGCCCGGGAGATGCAGATCCCGATCGTGGCCACCAACGACTGCCACTACCTCGACCGGGAGGATGCCCTTCCTCACGACATCCTTCTCTGCCTCCAGACCGGAAAGACCCTGGACGATCCGAACCGCCTGAAGTTCGGGGCGGAGGAGTTCTACCTGAAGGAGCCCAGGGAGGTGATCGAGGCCTTCCGGGAGATCCCCGAGGCGATAGAGAACACGCTCCGGATCGCCGAACGGGTCGACCTAACACTCGATCTCAAGAAGACCTACATGCCGGAGTACATTCCGGACCTTGGCGAGGTCTCCCTGCCGGTCGACGAGCTCTTCGCGAAAGAGAGCCGGGAGGGGCTCGAGCGGCGCTTTGCGGAGACGGCCCTTCCTCCGGACCGCCAGGAGGTCTACCGCGGCCGCCTCGAACGGGAGATCGGAGTCATTCGGGCGATGGGCTACGCGGGGTACTTCCTGATCGTCTGGGACTTCATCCGGACCGCCCGGGAGCGCGGGATCGCCGTGGGGCCGGGCCGCGGATCGGCGGCCGGATCCCTCGTGGCCTGGTCCCTCCGGATCACCAACATCGATCCCATCGTCTTCGGCCTCCTCTTCGAGCGCTTCCTGAACCCCGAACGGGTGAGCCTCCCCGACATCGACGTGGATTTCTGCATGAACCGGCGGGGCGAGGTGATCGACTACGTCACGAAGAAGTATGGGGCGGACAAGGTCTCCATGATCGCGACCTTCGGGACGATGGGGGCCAAGGCCTCGATCCGGGACGTGGGGCGGGTGCTCGGAATGACCTACGCCGAGGTGGACCGGGTCGCCAAGATGATCCCCACCGCCCTGGAAATGACCCTGGAAAAGGCGCTCAAGGAAAACAAGGACTTTGCCGAGCTGCGCGAGAAGGACCCGGCCATCGACCGCCTGGTCTCCCTCTCGATGAAGCTCGAGGGGATCACCCGCCACGCCTCGATCCACGCCGCCGGGATTGTCATCTCCCAGGACGCCCTCTCGAACCATGTCCCCCTCATGCGGGGGGCGGGGGGAGAGACGGTGACCCAGTTCACGAAGGACGACGTCGAAAAGGTCGGACTGGTGAAGTTCGACTTTCTGGGGCTCACCACCCTCACCCTGGTCGAGGATGCGGTCCGACGCATCCGGGCCCACACCCCCGACTTCGACATCGACCGCATCCCCCTCGACGACCCGGAAACCTACCGGTTCCTCTGCTCGGGAAAAACCCTGGGGATCTTCCAGCTCGAATCCAGGGGAATGACCGACCTTCTGGTCAAGCTCGCCCCCGAGCAGTTCGAGGACATCATCGCGCTTCTGGCCCTCTACCGCCCGGGCCCCATCAACTCCGGAATGGTCGACGACTTCATCAAGCGCAAGAAGAATCCCCGGGAGATCGTCTACGAGCACCCCGACCTCGAGCCCCTTCTCCGGGAAACCTACGGGGTCATCGTCTACCAGGAACAAGTGATGCAGATCGCCAACGTCCTGGCGGGATTTTCCCTGGGAGACGCCGATCTCCTGCGGCGGGCCATGGGAAAGAAGAAGCCCGAGGAAATGGCCAAGATGAAGGACCTCTTCGTCTCCGGAGCGGTCGCCCGGAAGATCGCCCGGGAGAAGGCCGAGCACATCTTCGACCTCATGGCCTACTTCGCGGGATACGGCTTCAACAAGAGCCACAGCGCCGCCTACGCCCTCATCTCCTACCAGACCGCCTACCTCAAGGCCCATTATCCCGTCGAGTTCTGGGCGGCCCTCCTCACCAACGCCCTCGACGACACCGACAAGATCGGAACCTTCCTGGCCGGCGCCCGGGACCTCGACATCCGGGTCCTCTCCCCCGACATCAACGACAGTCTCTTCGACTTTACCGTCCTTCCGGAGAGGACCATCCGCTTCGGCCTGGGGGCGGTGAAGAACGTCGGGAAGCAAGCGGTGGACGCGATTCTGGAGTTGCGGCAGGAAGGGGGGCCCTATCCGAGCTTCCCCGAATTCATGAAGCGGATCGACGGGCGGAAGGTGAACCGGCGGGTCGTCGAAGCCCTGATCAAGGCCGGAGCCTTCGACAGCCTCGGGGTCAGCCGGGCGGAGGCGACGGCCAACATCGACCCTCTGCTTGCCTGGGTCGCGAGCCTCAAGAAGCCGAAGAAGTCGACCATGGCGAAACTCTTCCGGGAGTTCGACGCGAAGACGGAGGAGCCGGCCCCCTGGACGAAGGTCCCCGAGTGGGACGAAAAGACCCTCCTCCGGGAAGAGCGGGAGGCTCTGGGGTTCTATCTCTCCCGCCATCCTCTCGCTCCTTACGCCGACCTTCTGCTCGAGCTCGACTGTCCCCCCCTTTCGGGGCTCGAGGAGGTGACGGAGGGAACCACGGTCTCGGTCTTCGGGATCGTCTCCCAGCTCAAGGAGATCAAGACCAAGAAGGGAGACCGGATGGCCCAGCTCGGGCTCATGGACTTCGAAAAGACCGTCGAGGTGGTCCTTTTCCCGGACATCTTTGCCAAAAACGAGTCCTCTCTGGCCGTCCAGTCCCCCCTCCATGTGACCGGGACCCTCGAGCGGAACGACTTCGGGACCAAAATCCGGGCCACGCGGGTCGCCTCCCTCGACCAGATCTCCGAGGTGCTCTACCGCATGGTCACGATCCGGCTCAAAAGCGACGGGCTCACGCGGGCCGACCTCGACGATCTCCGGCAGATCCTCCGGGAGTTTCCCGGCGCCGTTCCCTCCCTCCTCGAAATCGAGGAGGTCGCAGCGCCCCGGGGGATCCACCTGATTCCGACCCGTCTCAACATTTCACCGAAGGAAGCCCTGCTCGGCAGGCTGAAGGCCCGGTTCGGACCCTATGCCGTCAGCCTCCACAAGGAGATCGACCCCGCCCTGGCGAACTACCTGGTGGCCCAGAAACGAAAGAACGGTTCCCGGGCCGGCTGAGCTCCCTGCGACAAAGACGGCGCAAAGGGACGTTTGCTCACAGCCCCCCTCACTCCGCCTCGTAGCCCTCCTCCTTGACGGCGGCCACCAGAACATCCCGGGGAACCTCCCCCGAGACCACCGCCTCCCCCTTTTCCAGGGAGACCTCGACCGTCTGCACCTCCGGAATGGCCGAAAGAGCGTTCTTCACCGCCATCGCGCAGTGGTTGCAGGTCATTCCCGTCACCTTGAGCGTCGTCGTCATCTTTTCTCCTTGAAAAAGAATCCTTCCACCCTCAGGAGGCCGCTCCCCTGTGGACGCCTCCGAAGCGCCCCAGCCGGAGGCTGTTCGCCACGACGAAGACGCTGGAAAGGCCCATGGCCGTCCCGGCCAGCATGGGATCGAGACCGATCCCCGAGAAGGGCCGCAAAACTCCGGCCGCGACCGGAATCAGGAGGATATTGTACAGGAAGGCCCAGAGGAGATTCATCCGGATCGTCCGCATGGTGGCCCGCGACACCGCAATCGCCGTCAGGACGTTTTCCAGCCCCTCTCCGGCCAGAGTGATGTCGGCCGTCTCGATGGCCACGTCGGTTCCGGAGCCCAACGCCACGCCCACCGTCGCCGAAGCCAGGGCGGGGCCGTCGTTGATCCCGTCCCCCACGAAGGCGACCTTCCGGCCTTTCCGTACCGAATCTCCCACCAGGCCGCCCTTCTCCTCGGGGGAAACCCGGGAATAGATCTCGTCGATCCCGAGAGCCGATCCGACGGCGCGGGCGACCGCCTCTCCGTCTCCCGTCACGACCCCCACCCGGATCCCTTGCCGCACGAGGGCCGCCACGACTCCGGGCGCCTCCGGCCGGAGCGGATCGGCGATGCCGAACAGGGCGACCGCCACGCCGTCGCGGGCCAGGAAGACGGGAGTCAGGGCCTCGGATTCCCAGGAGGCGGCCGTCCTGAAAAAATCTCCCGGTTCGACGCCGGCCGACTCCAGAAGAGGCCGGTTTCCCACCAGAATCCTGTGGCCGCCGACCGATCCCGCCATCCCCTGCCCGGCCATCGCCCTGGCCTCATCGGGCGACAGGAGGATCACTCCCCGTTCCTGGGCGAAGCCCACCAGGGCCCGCCCCAGGGGATGGGTCGAGGCGGATTCGAGCGAGGCGGCCAGGGCCAGAAGCGGGTCGAGAGCCTCCCTGGTCTCCGGGAGGCTCCGGACCACCCGGGGGTGGCCCAGGGTCAGGGTCCCGGTCTTGTCGAACAGGATGGTGTCGACCTCCGCCAGCGTTTCGAGGGACTCGCCCTTCCGGAAGAGGATCCCGAGGGCCGCCGCCCGTCCCGTCCCCACCATGACGGCGGCGGGCGTCGCCAGCCCCATCGCGCAGGGACAGGCCACGACCAGCACCGACACCGCGGAGAGGAGGGCCGTGGAAAGAGGGGATGAGGAGGATCCCAGAAAGAGCCAGAAAAAAAAGGAGGCCCCCGCAATGGCCAGCACGATCGGGGTGAAGACCGCCACCACCCGGTCCGCCAGGCGCTGGACCGGAAGCCGGGCTCCCTGGGCCCGCTCGACCGCCCGGACGATCCGGGCCAGGCGGGTCTCCGAGCCGACCGCCGTGGCCTCGACGGTCAGCAGGCCGTCGGTGTCGACCGTCCCGCAGACCACGGCGTCTCCGGCCTTCCGAAGGAGGGGGATAGGCTCTCCGGTCATCATGGAGAGGTCGATATGGGCCTCCCCCGAGAGAATCGTCCCGTCGACGGGAAGCCTGTCTCCCGGACGGACGCGCACCCGGTCTCCCGGGCGGATCTCCCGGACGGGAATCGTGTGCTCCGTCTCTCCCTCGACCCGGATCACCTGCTCGGGAGCCATCGCCAGAAGGGTTTCCACCGAACGGCCCGTCCGCCCCTTGGCCAACGCCTCGAGATAGCGCCCCAGCAGAATGACCGTGATCACCACGGCCTCGGAGTCGAAGTAGACGTGGCGGTCCGCCGGGGGGAAGATCGACGGAAAAAAGGTGACCAGGGAGCTGTAGAGAAAGGCGGCTCCGGTCCCGGTCACCACGAGGCTGTTCATGTCCGGGGCGAGGTGGCGGTATGCGGCGAGCCCGGGACGGAGGAATCGGGCCCCCGGCCCGAAAAAGACGGCGGCCGAGAGAAGAAACTCCAGAAAGTGGAGCATGAAGGGTTCGGATCCGGGAAGAAGGGTGAAAAGAGCCCTTCGAAGCGCAGGAATCTCGACCAGAAGGAGCGGAGCCGACAGGAGGACGGCCAGGACGAGCGTCCGTCGGAGCTCCCGGAGCGGTTCCCCGCCGTCTGCCCCCCTCCCGCCCTCCCCTTCGACCAGGACCGCGGGATATCCGGCCCGGTCCAGACGGGCGAGAATCGCCTCGGGGGTGAGATCTCCCGCGAACCAGGAGACCTTGATGCGGTTCCGGGCCGGGAGGGTCAGGACGGAGAGGACCGGCGGAAGGGCGCGAAGGGTCGAGGCGATCCGGTCTTCCGAGGCCCGGTCGACCAGGGTCTCCACATAGAAATCGGCCTGCTCTGAGACCGGCGTGTAGCCGGCCCCCTCCACCGCCGCGGTCAGGGCCCCCGGAGGGGTCCGGGAGGGGTCGAAAGAGACGGTGGCCCGGTTGGTGGCGAGGTTGACGGCGACCTCCGCCACGCCCGGGACCTTTCCAAGGGCCTTCTCGACCCGGCGGGTGCAGGCGGCGCAGGTCATGCCCAGAACCGGAAACTGGACCTCGCAGAGTTCCTCCCCGGAGGAGCGGGGGGTGTCGTCGACTGCGGAGGGGGGTTCCGGGGTACGGGAGATGTCCATGTCTTCATTTTCCTCCAGAAGCTCTGGAGGGGCAAGGGAGGAGCGGAAAGGGGGGGAAGGCCAGTACGCTTCGACTGGGCCGTTCCGCGATCGTGGCGATTTCGGACCGGACCGAAAGGTTTTTCAAGCCCGCCCCAAAGCCCTGGTTCCGCGATAAAAGAATCGCGGAGGGCTTATCCCCTGACAAGTCGGCAGTAGAAGCGTTTACCCACCCGCAGGATCTGTCCGGCTGCCACGACTTCGGCAAAGGGGTCCGAGACAGGGCTCCCGTCGAGGTCGACGGCCTTCTGTCCGATCAACTGCTTGGCCTGGCTCTCCGAGCGGGCCGCTCCGGCCCGGACCATGACGGTCGACAGACGGACCGGTCCGGACTCCGGGAGGGAAAAATCCGGGATCTCCTCCGGCGTCTCCCGCCGGGAAAACTGGCGGACGAAGCGCTCCTGCGCCTCCCTGGCCGGCTCCTCGCCATGAAAGCGGGCCGTGATCTCACGGGCGATCCTGGCCTTGGCGTCCCGCGGGTGGACGGAAGACGCGATCTCCCTCTCGGGAATCGCGGTCAGGAGAAGCGCGTAGGACGCCATCGCGGAATCGGGAATGGACATGATCTTTCCATACATCTCGAAAGGCTCGTCGAGGATCCCCACCGCGTTCTTCAGGCTCTTGCTCATCTTCTTCTCGCCGTCGAGGCCCACCAAAAGTGGCAGAGAAAGCACCACCTGGGGTTCCTGGCCATAGGAGCGCTGGAGATCCCGGCCCACGAGGAGATTGAAGAGCTGGTCGGTCCCGCCAAGTTCGACGTCGGCCCGGAGAGCCACCGAGTCGTACCCCTGGATCAGGGGATAGAGGAGTTCGTGGAGATGGATCGGAAGCGACTGGTCCATGCGCCGACGGAAGTCCTCCCGGTCGAGGAAATGGGCCACCGTCTGCCGCGCCGCGAGCCGTATCATCCCCTCCACCCCCAGGGGTCTCATCCACTCGCTGTTGAAGACCACGAGGGTCCTCTCCGGATCGAGGATCCGGAAGACCTGCTCACGGTAGGTGGCGGCATTCGCGGCGATCTCGGCGTCGGTCAGGGGTTTTCGGATTTCTGAACGGCCGGTGGGATCCCCGATCATGCCCGTGAAGTCCCCGATCAGGAAAAGGACCTGGTGGCCCAGGTCCTGGAACTCCCGGAGCTTCATGAGAAGCACCGCGTGGCCCAGGTGAAGGTCCGGGGCCGTCGGGTCGAACCCCGCCTTGATCCGCAGGGGATTGCCAGTCGCCCGGGACTGCTCGAGCTTCCGGAGAAGGTCCTCGGGCGAGACGAGATCGACGGCACCGCGGGAGAGACGGTCGAGAGACTCCTTGGGGGAAAGGGTCATGGAACGGTCCTCTGTCCTTTCATGATCGAATGGTGGCCAGGGTCAGTGACGCCTGGACGGAATCGCCAGGGAGAGGTCCGCCCAGAAGTCCTCCGGAACGACCGGAAGAAGGGTCGGATCGACCATCTCCGCGTAATGGCCACTCCGGGACAAAAACGGCGTCTCCTCCCGCAGAGTGGGAGCATCGTCCGGGGCGAAGAGCGACCCCGTCGGCCTGGCTACGATCTCAAGGGAGTCCGGGACAATAAATGGAAAGAGGGCCTCACGGTTCCAGCGGGCAACCCAGCGGTCCATCTCCTCTTCGAGATTGGAGCCTTCCGGGGGAGAAATCGTCAGACGGGCCTGCCCTTTTTCCCCGCGGATCAGAAAGGAGAGGTTCCCGGGGCTGTCCCGCAGGAGAAGGCAGGCGGGCCACAGAGGGGGGATCCGATCCGGATAGAAGGTGCACCGCCCCGATGCCAGCCTCCGGTCAGGAGGGGCGGTGAGGGCCAGAACCCGGTCGAAGGAGCGATCCTGGCCGGACAGAGTGAAGCCTTTGCCTCTTTTGGCCTTTTTGATCACCGGAAGATCCGGTCCCATCGGAAGGATCTCGACCCCCTCGACCTCCAGGGGAGCCGAACTCCCGGCCAGCCCCACTCCGCGGGACTCGATCAGATGGAGAAGAAGGCGCAGGGGTTCGGGGTCGTCCGCCTTCTTCCCGGAAAGCCCCGCAAAGGAGAGCATGTCTTCCAGTAACTCCTTCCAGGCGGGAAGGAGGGGGAGGACCTTCTTCCGGATCGCCCGGGGAAGGGACTCCTTCTGTCGCTCCGGCTCCAGAAACCAGTCGATGCTCCGCTGTCCCAGGGAGGCCTTCACGGAGGTCTTGCGGTAGCTCAGAAGGATCCGGCCATCAAGCTCCGGTGAAAGCGTCGTTTGCAGGATGTCGCGGCCGGGGAAAAAACGCGCCTCCTCCTCCGGAGCCATGGGGCCGGACATCAGGCACCCCACGAGCCGGTGTTGGGATCCAAAATACAGAAGAAGCGGGAGCCCGGGAGAGGCGGACACGGGATCCGTCCGCAGCGAATCGCCGCATTCGGCCTCGACGAGGGGGAGGATGCCCTCCAATCCTCCCAACAGCAAAGACGGACCGGAGTCCTCCCGATTTCCCGCCAGGGCGGGAACGTACCCCCGGAGGGCGGCGAGCCGGGCGGCCAGAGCGGCCACCGGACCTCGCCCGACGATCAGGAGGGAGGGCGACGCCATAGGTTATCCCACGAGTTCGACGGTGGAAAAGAAATAAGGGATTTCGAAGCGGGCGGTTTCCGCAGAATCGGATCCGTGAACGGCATTATACTCGATCGATTCGCCATAGAGGGCTCGGAGCGTTTCTTTTTCGGCCTTGGCGGGATCGGTGGCGCCCATGAGCTGGCGATGGGCCAGGATGGCGTTCTCCTTCTGCAGCACGACCATGATCACAGGCCCGCTGACCATGAAGTCGACCAGACTCGAAAAAAACGGTCTTTCCCGGTGGACGGCATAGAACCCCTCGGCCACCGCCTTCGAAAGGAGCCCCGTCTTGAGGGCGCGAATCCGGAACCCCTCCTTTTCGTACCGGGCCAGGATCGATCCCGAAAACTTCTTCCGGACGGCGTCCGGCTTGATGATCGCCAGTGTCTGTTCCATCATTCCCGTTGCTCCTTTGTCATGGTTTTGGCCTCTGTCGGCCCTTCCCTAGGCGAAAAACTCCGAATTCCTTATGTAAAACAATTTATTATAGCAACCACCGGGGCTGGCTTCAATTCATTTTTCCAGACAATTGACGTCCTCCCCTCCGTGAACGAAGGGGAGGACGTCAATTTCTGTGAGCCATACTCTCACCTGTGAGGGAAAGGACACAAGCAGTGAGGAGGGCCGGAGCATGGTGCGAATCGAGGTCACGAGAATCAAGATTGGACAGACCGACGAGCTCCTGACAGGGCAAGGGGGATTCCTGGCCTTTGGCGAGTCCATGAAGGGGATGCGGCTCGATGAGCGGGTTATGCATCTGCCGGCTCCCGGATGCAATCGTGGGTTTGATCCTGGCGTGTCTGTCCGGACGTCGGTCTCGCTTCAGATTCTGGGGGGCCAGATCTTGCCGGAGCTTCGGGACCTTGAGCGGGAAAAGACTCGTCCGGGACTCCTGGATCAGACGGTCATTCCGGATGAGGACACGGTGGGGCAGTGGCTCCGCCGGACGGGCGTTCCGGAGAAGAAGCAGGCGGGGCTTGCGGGGCTGGGTGGTCGCCCCCCGATCGCTGGGCTCCTGGTCTCATTGGCGGTATCGGGTCGTGTCGAGGAAGGTCGGGCCGGAAAGGTGCGACGGTCCCGGCTTCCGAAGTGATGCGCCAGATCTCCTTGACAGTCTTCGATTCAGGACTTCAGTATCCCGGGACATGCCAAGCCGGAAGCTCTGTCGGGACAGGCGTTTGTCCATGAGCGAAAGGGGTTCTGGAATGGCCTGAGCCGCCGGGAAAGTCTGGTTTTAGAAAAACCTCAAAATCCGGCCAAGGGTTATAAAACCAACCCTTTATCGAAATCAGGGGAAGGAGAAGGTCCTTCGGAACGAGGGAGCGGCGGGAGGTCAGCGGGAGCGGCGGACCCTCAAGGCTCCCGTTCCGTCTGGCCGGCCGACAATCACCCCGATCTCGTCCACCAGGAACTGGAGGCGTGTATTGAGGGCGGCCACCGCATTCAGCCACTGGGACCGGCGGACGTGGAGGTTCTGGCAGTCTTCCTTGTACTGGGCGATGTCGCGGTGCATCCGTTCCGATTCCGCCCGAAGGGCGTCTCTTTCGGAGAGAAGGCGCTCCCACCTCTCCCGACTCTCCTCGAGCCCATCCAGGACGAAGGCGGATTTTTCGAGGAGAGCCTCATATTCCCTGACCCCCTCGACGATCCGAGCGATATCCTTGCGACCGAGCACACCTTCTCCCTCCGGGAGCCGGACACTGGTTCGTCATCCGGCCAGTCTACCGGTCATTTTTTGCCCTTGCGCCGTTCCGTCAGTTCGAATTCCGCAAAGAAGCTCTCCAGAACGACAAGAATTTCGGCGTGGGCCGACCGGTGCTCCCGGAGGGCGCGCTCCTTGATGGTCCGGTACAGGGGGTCGTCGAGGCGAAGGGTCATGCGTATCATGGATAGATATTAACATGCTTTCATTACTTGTCAACACTCATGTCAAGATTTCATGTGTATTATTTTATTAAGCAATCGATAAATTAATAAGATTAAATAAAAACAAAAAATGCCAATCATGGAATGGCTGCGAGGGACGGAGATTGTCGCGGCACGGGCCTGAGCCGATCTCCCTCTCCCGTTCCCGTCAGGGAATCGCGCCGGCTTCGCCGGGCTTCCCGAACAGGTAGCCCTGGTAAAGCACCTCTCCGATCCCTTCGAGAATCTTCCGCTGCTCCTCCGTCTCGACGCCCTCCGCGATGATGGACTTGTTCAGGGTCCGCCCCATGGAAACGATCGTTCGCACGATCTCCCGGTCGCTTTCGTCCTTCGCCATGTTCCTTACGAAGGACTGGTCGATCTTGATCGTGTCGATGGGAAAGTCCCTCAGCGACCGGAGAGAGGAGTATCCCGTGCCGAAGTCGTCGAGCGAGAAGCGGACCCCCTGCTGCCTCAGGGCCTCGAAGGTCCTGGCGATGCTGGGGTCGGGGAGGAGGAGCAGGGACTCGGTGATCTCGAAGACGATCAGGGAGGACGGGACTCCCGTCTCCTCCAGGATTCCCATGACGGACATGCAGAAGCCCTCCTCCCGGAACTGGCGGGGAGAGACGTTGACGGCGACCTTCCGGGGGTGCCCGGCATCCGCCCAATCCCTGGCCTGGAGACAGGCCATTTTCATGATTGCGCGGCCAAGGGGCAGGATCAGACCCGACTGCTCGGCCACCGGAATGAATCGGGAAGGCGGGACCGCCCCCCATTCGGGGTGGACCCATCGGGCCAGGGCTTCGACGCTTGCGAGGCGTCCCGTGGAGTCCACCACCGGCTGGTAATGGAGGAAGAACTGTCCGTCCTCGAGCCCCTTTTGCATCTCCTGCTCGGTCCGGAGAAGCTCCTGGACGGCCCTGTCCTGGGCGGGATCGAAAAAGCGGGAGGTTCCCCGGCCCCCCTCCTTGGCCTGGTACAGCGCGATTTCCGCCGTCCGGAGCAACTCCTCCGGGGAGGCTCCGTCGTCGGGAAAGAGGCTCACGCCGATGCTCACATCGAGATGGATCGTTCCTTCGCCCGCGACGAAAGGAAGGCGGAGAGCCTTTCTGGTCCGATCGATGAGGGCCAGCGTGCCGGATTCGATCCCCTCCCGGCTTTCTCCGGAAAGCGCCAGGACAAATTCGTCGCCCCCGAGCCTTGCAACGGGCGACTCCGGCCGGGCGAGTTCCGAAAGGCGCGTTCCCGCCTCCTTCAGGATCCGGTCGCCCAGGGCATGTCCCAGTGTGTCGTTGATCGTCTTGAAGCGGTCGATGTCGACCAGAAGGACGGCAACACGGGTCCCGCGGTCTCCGAAGAGCGCTCTCTCGACGCTCCGCATAAAGGCCTGCCGGTTCGGGAGTCCGGTCAACGGGTCGGTGGTGGCGAGGTACCGGAGTTTTTCCTCCGCCGCTTTCCTTTCCCCGATGTCGAAGAAGATTCCGATATGGTTGAGGATCTGGTCTCCCTCCTTCAACACGACGATGGAAAGCCACTGGGGATAGATCTCTCCGTTCTTGCGCCGGTCCCAGATCTCCCCTTCCCAGGCCCCCCGAATCCCGATCTCCTTCCACATCTCCCGGTAGAATTCCTCGTCGTGGCGTCCGGAGGCGAAAAGCTTGGGATCCATTCCCATGACCTCCTCCGGGGAGTACCCTGTGATGGCCGAAAAGGCCGGATTGACCCGGAGGATCCGGTTTTCGGCATCGGTGATGGTGATGCCGAACGGGCTGGTCCGGAAGACCAGTTCGGCCAGGGCCCTCGCCTCCTCGCCCCGGATGCGTTCGGTCGCGTCCCGCCCCACGACGACAAGGGCCTTCCGCGTCCCGTCTTCGTTGAAGAGGGGAATTTTCCGGGTTTCGATGATGTGGACGGCCCCGTCGGGAGTCGTCACCGGCTCCACCGCGTCGGTCGCGACTCCGCGGCTCCAGGCCCGTTCGTCCGCGACGAGGCACCCCAGATGGGCGTCGGCCAGAAGAGGGTTCAGAAGGGCCATTTCCTGCTCCGTCTTTCCGATCCAGTCGCTTCGCCCCACGAGACCGAAGAGCGAGAGTCCCGCCCGGTTCACCCTCCGCCAGGCCCCCCGCGCGTCCTTGAGCCAGACCCCGTCCGGAAGAGCCTCGATCAGGGTCTCCATCTCCATCGCCGCCATCCGGTTCTCCTCCTCGAGCCGAATCCGCTTCGAGATGTCCCGGGCCGCCCCGAAAAGCTCCGCGGGGGAGCCTGCGGCATCCTTCCTGATCGTGGCGTGAATCGTGAAATGCCGGAGAACCCCGTCGGGCAGTGTGGCCCGAAGATCGAAGGAGAAGGTCTCCCGTCCCTCCCCCATGGCGGCATGGACGGCCTTCCGGGCCGCCTCCCGGTCGGACGCGTCGAACAGGCTTTCGAAGGCCCCGGGGTCGGAAAGAAGCACCTCCGGGGCGAGGCCGAACTCCCGGACCGCCGGACTCGCAAAGGTGAGGCCCCCTTTTTCGAACGAATAGACGAAAAGGATTTCCGGAACGGTGTTGACGATCTCCAGGAATTTCCGCCTCTCCGCGGAGACCGCCTCTATCAGCTCGTGGCGCTCGATGGCCAGTCCCAACGAGCGTGCGATGGTCCGGACCATCGGAAGATGCTCCTTGGTGAAGAGGGTCCGGTCGGACATGGAGACGAGGGCCAGGACCCCCCTCTCGGACCCCGAATGGACGAAGGGAACGATGGCGGCGCACTGGAGCCCGAGGGGAAGGAAGGCGGGGATCGGCTTCGGAAAGCGGTCGTAGTCCCGGACGATGATCCCCTCCTCCTTCCAGAGAGCCGCTCCGGTGGCTCCCTGTTCCGCCGGAAACGGATCGGCCCACCGCTCGTCCATGGACTTGAACAGGCCGAACCGCCACCGGAAGGCCAGGGCGTTTTTCTCCGCATCGTAGAGGGCGACGAGCGCTCCCTCCGCCCCGGTGAGGTCCATCGCTCCCCGGAGGATGCCCTCGATCAGGGGATCGATGTCCACCCTCCGTTCGAGATGGCCGAGCGTCTGGTCGACGACGGCGTCCTTCATCTCCAGGATGTCCCTGAGGGCCGCCTCTCTCCTCTTTTTTTCCGTAACGTCCTCGAGGACGAGGACGACGGCGATCGTGCCTTCCTCCGCGATTCCCGATGGAAGCGCCTGGATCCGGTAGGACCGCCCGTCCCGCGTCCGGACGAATCCTTCCGATTCCTTTCCCGTGGAGAGGACCGTCCGGCTGACCTCGAAAGGCGCGCCGTCCTCGGGGACGAGAACTTCGTGGTACGGTCTCCCCAGGACCTGCCCCGGATCGGCTCCGACCCGGGCGAAGAAGGCTCTGTTGGCGAAAATCAGCCGGAAGGCAGAATCGTGGACCAGAAAAAGGGTGGTCCGGGCATCGACGAACCTTCTCCAGTCAAAAAGATCCGGGAATCGTGCGATCAGGTCATCGGTTTCAGCCATGGTACCCCTCGATGAATTCAGAAATCCCGGAAAACCTCGAAAATCGATCCCGTCTTGAAGAACGGAACGAAACGCCGGGTCTCATCCGGAACCTCGCGGATCCGGTGAGGCGTCTGCGGTGCAGAGCCGGGAACGTCCCCGACCCTCCTTCTTGGCCCGATACATGGCCAGGTCGGCGTTCTTGAGAAGCTCCTCAGAGGTCCGGCCCGAATCCGGATAGAGGCTGATGCCCACGGACGCGTCCACCGAAAGAGAGTGCCCGCTGACCAGGAAGGGCCTGGAAATTTCCCCGAGGATCTTTTTTGCGACGCGTTCGGCGTCTTCCCGGGAGTGGGCTCCCGCAAGGAGGACGACGAACTCGTCCCCGCCCTGCCGGGAGACGGTGTCATCCTGGCGGACGCATTGCAGAAGACGACGGCCGACTTCGACCAGAACCTCGTCTCCCGCCGAATGGCCCAGGGTGTCGTTGATCGGCTTGAACCGGTCGAGATCCAGAAAAAGGATGGCTGCCGAAGGGCCGTTATTGCCCCGGGCGGCGAGGAGGCGGTCGATCCGGTCCCTGAGGATCGTCCGGTTCGGAAGTCCGGTCAGGGGATCGCGGGTCGCGAGATACCGGATCTTTTCCTCTTCCATCTTTTTCAGGGTGATGTCGGAAAAGACCCCCACCCTGAACCGGACGTCTCCCTCCGAGGCGAGCGAGCTGACCGACAGCCTGACCGCATACTGCGCTCCGTCCTTTTTCCGGCTCCAGAGCTCCCCTTCCCACTGAACCCCGGCGTCCAGGGCGGATTTCATCTCCAGGTAGACCTCGGGCTCGGTGCGCAGGGATTCGAGAATGCGGACGTTCTTTCCTACGACCTCCTCCGTGGCGTACCCGGTGATCCGGGCGAAGGCGGGGTTGACCGAAACGATCCGGTCGTCGCCGTCGACCACCAGGATGCCTTCGGAGGTGGCGTCGAAGACGGTCGAGGCGATCTTGAGGCCCTCTTCGGCTTTTTTACGGTCGGTGACGTCCTGGCCCATGAGGAGGAGTCCCCGGCGGGTGCCGTCCGGCTCGAAGACGGGAACCCGGACGATCTCGAGAAGGCGCCCCTCCCCGGCGGCATCGGGGAGGCGGATCCCCTCGCGGGTTTCCCTCCCCGTCGCCCATGCGGCCTCGTCCCCTTCGGCAAGGGTCCGGAAGAAGACGGCGAGGTCCGGCCGGTCGAGGACGAGATCGAGATCCGTCTTTCCCCGCCAGATGTCGGGGCCCGGGATCCCGGAAAGGCCCAGAAGCGCGACCGCCTTGGCGTTGGCCGCCACCCACCTCCCCGAGGAATCCTTGAACCAGAGCCCCTCGGGAATCGTCTCGAGAATCCGTTCGGTCTTCTCGGCCTGCTCCCGGATGAGATCGATCATCCCCTTTCGCTGGAAGGCGATGGCCACCTGGCGCGCGATCGCCTCGAGAACGGGGAGAAGGGCGGGGTCGAGGAGGTGGGGGGAGCCGAACTGGACGAGGGAGAGGGTTCCCGGATGCTCCCGGTCGACGGCGAATGGGATGGCGGCTTCGCTCGCGATTCCCTCCGCGACGAACTTCGGATGAGCCCGGGGATGGTTCGGATAGTTCGGGACAAGGGCCGGGCGCCCCTCCCGGATCGCCGCCCCCGCGAGGGAAGTGTCTTCCGGAAGGACGGTCTTTTCCAGGAATCCGGCCCGGGAGGAGGCCTCCCCGGTCGGCCATAGCAACGACAGGCATCCGGGCGCCGTCCGGAAGGTGATGAACCCTCCGTTGAATCCGGAGAGCGTCATGGCGTATCCGATCGCCTTCCGGGCGACGGTTTCCGGATCGATCTGGAGGGACAGGTCTTCGATCGTCCGCGCGAGGACCTCCGTCTGAAGGGATTCGGTCTTGTGCTGGGTGATGTCCGTTCCGGTTCCGTAGATCTCGATCGGAACCCCTTCACCGTCGCGCCGCACCGCCCCCCGGAGGAGGTACCAGCGGACCGGGGGGACAAGGCCCGCCCCGACCCGGATCCGCAGTTCGATTTCGATCACCCCTTCCGAATCGTTCCCCGCTCTCCGGAGGGAGTCCATGACCCGGGGAGCGTCCTCCTCGTGGATCATGCCGAGCCAGAAGAGGGGGTCCGAGAGCAGCTCTTTCCGGGAATACCCCGTCAGGCGCTCGACGGAGGAGCTGGCGAAGAGGAGACGGAGATCGGGAAGCCCCAGGACGAAGACGATGTCCGGCAGAACGAAAAAGATGCGGTCGAGGAACTCCTTCTGATCCCGGAGGGTGTCGAGCAGGTTTTTTCTCTCCAGCGCCATGCCCATCTGCCGGGCCAAGGCATCGAGGGCGGGGAGGGCGTGGTCCGGAAGGGGCTTCGCTCCCCCGACGTTTCCGATCGAGAGCGTTCCCGCGGGCTTTCCCTCGATCCAGAACGGAACGGCCAGGGCGCATCGGAGCCCGGCCTCCGAGAAGCCATGAAGGGCCCCGGGAAAGGAGGGATAGTCCTCCACCCAGAACGGCTTCCCGGTGGCGAAGGCCCGGCCGGGCAGGGTCTCCTCCAGACGGATCCCTTCGGGAAAAACAGAGGGGGCAAGGGGGCCCGGAGAGGGCCAGTGGAACCCCATCGTCTTCAGGACCGGGAACCCCAGGGAGTCCAGTCGGACGATGAATCCCGCATTAAAATCCGTGAGGGCCAGGGCCGCTTCGACGACATCCTTCCCGATCGATTCCGGATCGTTCTTGAGCGAGATCGCTTCCACGATCCGGAAGATCCTCTCGTTCTTGATTTCTTCGTTCTTCCGGGCGGTGATGTCGGTGAACGTCCCGATCAGGCGGCGGGGCGCCCCGGAGGCGTCCCGGTCCAGCATCGCCCGAACGAGGAACCAGAGGAAAGGGGGTCCGCCGTCCGGAAGGAAACGGAGCTCCGGCGCCTCCTGGGGCTCCCCCTTCCAGGTCTTTTCGAGGAAGGTCCGGAACCGATCCCGGTCCTCCGGATGGATTTGCCGGTCGAAGAAACTCCCGTCCCCGATGGAGGCTTCCGGCGCGTATCCGGCGATCTCGAGCAGGGAGGGGGAGAGATACATCGGGACGAGGTCTGGCCAGACGGTTTCGAAAACGATGTCCGGCACGGTTCCGAGAATCCGGTCCTGGTGCTCCTTTTCGCGGCGGACCGCCTCCTCGAGTTTGTGGCGATCGATCGCGATGCCCACCTGCCGCGCGATCGTGTCGACGGGGGAAATGTCGCCCTCCGAAAAGCCGGAGAGGCGGGAGGTCGAGGCGAGGGAAAGGGTTCCGATGATCCGTCCCTCCGAATGGATGGGGACGGCGAGGCCGCTTTTGTGTCCGAACCGGAGAAAGGCGGGAAGGGGATCGGCCATTTCGGGGTAGTTAAGGACGATTTCGGGCTTCCCGGTCGAAAAGACCTTCCCGGCCATCCCCCGGCCGGGGGGAAACGGGCGCCCGAACTCCTCGGAGGGAATCTCCTCCAACCCTTCCGTCCGCCAGCGGTAGGAAAGGAAGCCGGTGCGGGGGTCGTGAAGGGCGATCGCCGCCACCTCGGCCCCCGTCAGCTCGCAGGCGGCCCGGAGCGCCCGCGCCACGAACCGGTCCAGGTCGGACTGGCCGGAGAGGGCGAGGATGGTCTCGTAGAGGATTTCCTTTTGCCGTTCGGCCCGCTTCCACTCCGTGACGTTCAGGAGGATGCCGTGGAGTTCGACGGGAAGCCCGTCGGAGCTCCATGAAATCGTTCCATGGCCGATGAAGGCCACCTCGCGTCCGTCCCGGTGGCGGAAGGAAAACTCGGCACGGACGGCGGCTCCCCTCTCCCGCAGGGTCCGGTCGATCGCCTCCTGGATCCGGAGGAGGCCGTCGTCCACGGTCAGCCTTTTCCAGAGGCCGGGGTCGGCGACGAGCTCCTCCGGGGTGTACCCCAGGACCTGCGTGGAGGAGGGACTGACGTACACCGGGGCCAGTTCGGGGAAGATGAGGGTGTAGACGATGTCTGGAAGATGGTCGAAGACGTCCTGGAGACGGTCCTTCTGTGTCCGGATCTCGGAAAGAAGAGCCTCGCGATGGAGTCCGATCCCGATCTGGCGGGCGACGACCGTCAGGAGGGGAAGGATCTTCCCGTCGACGGGGCGCCGGGGGTTCGTCGACACGATCGTCAGGATCCCGAAGGGCTCGCCCGGCGATGGCCCCGAAACCACCGGCACGACCGCGGCCGAGCGGACGCCCCTTTCCCGGACCCAGGGAAGACACTTCCTGTCCTTTTCGCAGTCCGCGATCAGGACCCCCTCCCCCGCGTCGAAAAAGTCCGTTCCCACGCTCTCCTGAAGGGAGAATGGCCGCGCCGCCTCATGGGAGTCGGCCGCCTGCAGGACCCCGGACCTGAAGCGGTAGGAGAGGCATTGCCCCTCCCTGTCGAGCAGGGCGACTCCGGCCCCGTCCGCCTCGGAAAGCCTTTCGGCCGCCTGGAGACCGTGGACCACCATGGCGGAAAGATCCTCTTCGAGGGACAGCTCCTCGATGATTTTCCGGAGGACGTCTTCGTGGATCATGGAGATCCTGCGGGACCTCAGAAAGAAGAAAACGAGTCCGGCGAGAGTGATGACGAAGAAGAAAAGGGCCAGCCCCAGGGAAATCAGGTGCTCCCGTTCGAGGATCACCAGATTTTCCTTTTCCAGGGACGCTTCGGAACTCTGGAGGGAAAGGGCCAGAAGGTGGACGTCGCGGACAGGTTCTTCGAGCCGGGCGGCCGCCATGAACGCCCCCGAAAAGGGGAGTCCCTTCGGTGGAACCCCGGGGAAGCCGCGCCGGACGGATTCGAGGATCGTCCTCTGGGAGGAGGTCAGATAGGATCTTTTCGAAAGGACGAAGTCCAGGGAACGATGTCCCTGGACAAGCAGACCGCGGATATAGGCGCGCCTTCCCCTGGAGAGGAGGAATGTTCCTTCGGTCGCCTCCCTTTCGATGCTTCCGGCGATGGTTTCGAGAAACAGGAGATTGTAGGAGATGCGGGAGAGGGTGGCCAGCCGGGCCTGTCCTTCGATCCGCCGCTTCTGGAAGGACAGGATTCTTCCCGTCGCCACCGGACCGACGACCATGGCGGCGACGAGAAATATCACGACTCCATTCGCGAAGCGTCCCCGAAGGTTCATGTTGCCCCTTCCGTTTACGGGCGGAAAATAGCTCTCGAACACGTGTTCCTGACAGGATTCATATTACAGAATCGGGAAATTTTTTTCAGTACCGCCCGCGGCAACCCTCCCGTCCCCGGATTTGAATCCGGATCCACGGGAGGCCTGGATCGGATGGATCGCAGACGAGAGGCAGCGTTGCTTCCCATTTCAAAGGAAAGAGGCGGTTAAAATAGGGCACGATCTACTCGTCTGGCGGGTCTTGCACACGCTGAACGAGGAGAGGAGTTTTTTGAAGAGAAGCTTTAAGGGAGAAGACAAGCCTCTTCTTCACCTTCTGCGCAAGGATCTCTTCGATCTTCCCGACGACGATCGGATCAGCGCCCTCTCGGAAAAGGCCTGACTTTGAAATGATCTTGCGGAGTCGTTGACACCCCGGTGCGATGTGGCCTAGACTTGAAAGAATGAAAAGCTCCCTTCGGCAATGTCCCCGGAGCGAGCCCAGGAGAGTCGATCTCATGCCTCAGTCCGCCTCCAATCGAAGGGGAACCGGGATCCTCGTTCTCGGGTTCCTCCTCCTCGTCATCTTTTTTTCCGGGAAGGGACAGCCATCCCCCGCCCCGGACCCCAAGGCACCGACTTCCTCCGGAGAACTCTCCCGCAGTGTTCCCCTGCCCTTTCCAGGCATTGCTCTTCCGCTCCTCTCGGCCCTTTCGTCCGGAACGTCGTCGGCAGAACTCCCGGACGAAGCCAGGGATCTCGTCTGCCATCACGCCTATGCGGGCCCCCTTCCCGTCTGGGAATGCCACCACCCAGACCCAGCCACCTCCCTCTCGCCCTTTTATGCTCCAGCCGCTCTGGCGGAGTCCAGGATCCGTTATCCGGCCCCCGAGACGGAAATGGTGCGCGACGCATTGCTCTGTCGCACTGGGTCACCCACCATCGCCTCTTCCGAACCTCCTCCGCGTCGCGCCTTCTCTCTTTAAAATCAGACTCGGGGAAGTCGTCTGACGATTTCCCTAAAGCCGGTTTCTGGCCTTTTTTCGATTTTTTGGACATAGGCCCCGATGAGAGCAGGATGATGTCCTTTCCTTTGTCGATGATGCGTCTTCACTTCAATCAGCGTCCGGTCCGCGGGCGTGAGCGCACGGAGGGTGACTTTCTCCTCCCCCAGTTTTCCACGAAACGCCTTGGCCTATGGCTCCTCCTGGGAGTTTTCGGAGCGGTCCTTGTCATGGCGTCTTCCCGCGAAACCAGGGAACGCCCCGTCGCCCTCCCCGCGCTCTCTTCCCCATCCTCCTCGACTTTTCCGGACGGGCCGTCCCTGATTCCTCCGGACTCCCAGTCCCGGCACCCCGAAGGTGCGCTTCCCTGCCATCATCTCCGGACAGCGGGTTGTTCCCTGGAGTGTCCCCATGAGTCCTGCCCGCCGGGAAGCCCGCCGGGACTCTTCCCGGATCTCTTCCTGTCCACCCCCCTGACCGATCCTTCCCCGCCTCCTCCTCTTCGGGGAGCCTTCCGTGATCTTCCATCACGTCCCTCGTCCGACAGGGGCCTTCCCGACCCCCCTCCCCGTGCCTCCTCCCTCGAGACCGTCTCAAACGTCCCGTAACCGAGCACTCAGTCCTGATGGAGGAACGCATGCCACACACCACGCAAGGTTCCGAATCCGTCTCCCGAACCGGAGCCGCCCGGGGCCTCCTGACCCTGTCCGTCCTTCTCGTCCTGATCTTTTCCGCGCCATCCCGGGCCCGGGCCTGCGTCTTCTGCCTCGAGCACATGGGTGTGGACGCCGCCATGTTCTGGACCAGCGACATCATGGAATCGATGCGCTGGGACTATGCCAGCACCCTGGTGAGCAACAGCGCCTGGTTCAGCTCCAATGTCCACGGCCTCTCGGCCTCCGAACTTCTGATGACCCAGGAGAACACCCTTCAGCTCCTCGCCACGAAACGCTGGATGGTGCAGGTGACCGAACCCTTCTACTATCGCTGGAACTGGCCGGGGAACACCGCTTCCGGATATTCTCCGGGACTCGGGAACAACAATCCCGGAATGGTCGCCGTCCCGGGCGATCTCTGGATCGCGAACCTCCTCGACGTTTATGACCGGAACACCTTTTCCGGAGCGACCCGCATCGTCCTGGTCCAGGGGGTCCACTTCCCGACCTCGCCCACCCTCCAGACCTTCAACAACCAATATGTCAACAGCGATCTTACGGGGGCCGGAAGCTACGAACTGACCTTCGGGATCGAGGTCATGCACACCTTTTCCAACGGCCGCTGGATGCTGGTGGGGGACTTTCTCAACTCCTTCGAGTTTCCCAACAATCTGGGTGTCGAGACCGGCGACACCATCAACACCGATTATCTGGTCGGCTACCGCGTGACGGGCCTGCACTCCGACATGCCGGAGCTGTGGGTGACCCTGGGCGACTACATTCACTACAACTCGGCCAATCTCCAGGTCAACCCCGAAACAATCAATGGCGTCCTCACGCCCGCGGGACCGATCCTGGGGACCGAGGCCTTCACCGAACAGGTGGGGATCGGCGCCTGGATGATCCCCAAAAGCCTCCCCAACCTCATGCTCTTCGCCAACGTCATCAAATACCTCTACTGGTCGGATCCGGGACAGACCCTGGCCAGCAACAACATGGCTCCCTTCCCGACCTTCAAGGCCAACCTGGGATTCATGTGGATGTTCTAGGCCGATCAAACATAAGGATGAAACGATGAAAAGAACGTTGATGGCGTTTGCTGCCGGACTGTTCCTGACGTCAGGCTCCATGACCGGCCCCCTTCTGGCCGCCCTTCCCGAGGCAGGGGGAGAGTCCATGGCCTCCATGTCCGCCCCTTCCTCGCCCCCTGCCTCCGGTCCCTCGTCTTCTGGCGGAAACATTCCCGGAAGGGGATTCGCGGTCGAGGGGTTCGCGGGAGGAGACACCTCCCTCTCCGGAGCCTACGGCACCACCCTCGGACAGACCGTGCCCTACGCTTTCGGCCCGGCCCCCTTCTGGGGGTTCCGGATCGGGAAGATGGCCTTTTCGCGCCTGTTCCTGTACCTGGCCTTCCAGCAAAGCGACTTCTCCCAGAATACCCACACCCTGATAGGGTTCGGCGGAAATTACTACCTGCCGGGAGCGGAACGCCTTCCGGTCCTCCCCTATTTGAATGCAACCTTCGGAGCCTCCTACAATACATACGGAGGGGTCGATGCCCAGGCGGGCTATGGCTGGATGCTGGGGGCCGGGGCCCTCTATCCGGTCTCCGAAAACATCGGGGTCTTCCTGGAGGCCGACGCCTCCTACGAGACGGCCCCGCTGGGGATCAACACCTCCATCGGGAATCCTCCAGGCACGATCGCCCATGTGAGCGACGCCTGGTCCATGCCGGTCATGGTGGGCATCCGGTACGCGTTCTAGCGGATTCCGCGAACCCGCATCCGGGGACGCGCTCCGGACATTCGTAAACAAAACGGAGGGAGGGCGGCGATCGGCCCTCCCTCCCCCGACGATCCAACAATGAAAGGATTACGATGAAACCCTCTTGCCTCTCCCTCCGCGGAAAATCTTTTCCGTTTTCTCTCTGCCTCCTTCCTGCCCTTCTCCTTCTCCTGGCGGGAGCCCGGCCCCTTCTCGCGGCGGACGCCTCCCCGAAGGTCACCCTCCGGCCGGTCCACGCTGCGATTTCAGGATCCCCGATCCACCTGCGTCTTCACATCCTTCCCCCCCCCACCCGTTCCCGTCCCCTGCACCTCCATCTCTATGTGGACGGGCGGATGGCCCTCATGACGACGGCTTCGGCCTCCACAGTCACCGTCACCCTGTCCGCCCTCGCGCCGGGACGTCACGAGGTGACGGTCGTGGAGGCCGACCCCCTGACCCACCGGGAAAAAGGAGACATGTCGGACATGGGAGGAATGGACATGGGCGGCATGAGGGAGAGCGCGTCCCCGTCCAGGAAGGGGTCTCTGGCCCATCTGATCCTCGACGTCCGGGAGAAAAAGCCTTGACCCCCCATCAAAGATCATGGAAAAGAGGGATGGCCCTTTTCTCGGGGATCCTTCTGGGGGCGATCCTTTTCTTTCCGGGTCCGGCGAAGGGCACCGGCTTCCCGGACTTTCCGGATCTGGGGGGAGACACCCCCGCGGACAGAACCCAGTTCCTCGCCAAAACCACTCGGGAGACGACCTCGATCGTCATCGGCCACGGATCCCGGGTGCTCTGGGTCTACTTCAACCCCGACTGCTCCTACTGCCACCGTCTCTGGGATTCGCTGTCGGGAGTCTCCGGTCTGAGCGTCCGATGGATCCCGGTCGCATTCTCATTGAAGCCCGCTTCACTGGCCCGCTCCGCCGCCATTCTCTCGGCAAAGGACCCCGCCGCGGCCCTTGCCGAAAACGAAAACCACTTCGACGACCTTCTGGAGCAAGGGGGCTACCCCGTGACGGGACCGATCGCCTCCGGAGCGCAGGAGGCTGTCACGCAGAACACCATGATCCTCCGGCTCTGGAGCGGAAAAGTCGCGACGCCCACGCTTCTGTACACGGACACCCGGGGCGCGGTACAAGAATCGATCGGGCTTCCGGCCGACATTCCGGCCATGCTGGGAACAATCGCCCGGGTTCCCTGAAAAGGCCGCTCTTAAAACCGGGAACAACCCACGACTTTCGCTCAAGGGAAAAAGGAAACGTCATGACAACAAAAACAGTTCGCATTCTCGGAGGGGCCATCGCCCTTCTGGCTCTGGTCCCCGCCGCCGGCCCCCCGATCCTGGGGATCGTCCGCGACGACATCCACGCCCATTCCCGGACCGGGGACCTGGGACTTCAGGCCATCACCCTGTCCGGGATTCTTTTGCTCGCAGCCGGCCTTTTCCTGGTGGCAAAAGGGTGCAAGAACTCTTCCGGATCGGGATCCTGATCCCCGTGTTGGACCATCCGGCCCGAGTCAAGCCGCGACGACATCCGGGCCGAGGGTCCTGGTCCCCTTCTCGCGTCCCTCGTGCCTGTCGGGGGAACGGGGATCCCCGTTCCCCCCCGCGAACGCCAAGTCAGCGATGGTCGCAACGGGAGCGCCCTGTCCCGACCCTTCCTTCGGACGGGCATTTGGCAACGGAATACCGCCCGGCCCCCGCCACAAGATTCCCGGTCCTCCTCCGTCCCGCTCCGGAGATCACCCTCGGGCTCTCCTCATTCTTTCCGGAAACCCTTTCCCCTCTGTCCTTCTCCTTCGTTCCCTGCGGATCCGTTCTCTCTTCAGACCGAGTCTTGCCGCTCTCCCTGGCCGACGATTGCAATCCGGTTCAAAGATCCCTAAAATGACCGTGTTGCGTGGGGATTTCCAGGTAGCCGGCTCAGGGACCGTGTCCTCTCCCTTTTTCCTGCCCCATTTGGCCTTTTCCGAATTCCTGCGACCATAATGACAGACCTCCGGGATGTGGTGATGGTGTCTCTCAGGGATCAACCCGATTTTGACGATCTCCCGGAAGACCGGAGCTTCGTCCGCGACCGGATCCGTTTTCTCCAGGTCGGAGGAGCCATCGGCATCCTCTCCTCCCTCGTCATGACGGGCGTCGAGTTCTTCAGGAACGACCTTTTCCGGGTCGCTCCCTCTCTCCTTTTTTCCGTCGTCGCCCCTCTCCTTCTTCTCTGGCTCCGGCTGCGGCCCGAAGATTTGGCGAAGATCCTCACCGGCTTCGCCGGACTCATTCTCGTCCAGCAGATCGCGGGCGCCTTCCTCTCCGCAAACGAGATCCTGATGCTGATCTGGTATTCGGTCTTCCCCCTCACCTACTTTTTTCTCCTGGGGTTCCGGCGGGCGCTGGGATGGAACGCGATCGCCATGGTCGGCATCACGGCGGGATACCTCCTGTTTCCGGCCTTGAACCGGATCCCCCCCGTCCCCCTTGCCCTGTTTCTGAGCGCGCTCCTCGCCTACGGGGTCGCCGTGGCCCTCGCCTGGTACCACTACCGGGTCATCCATGCCTACCAGATCCGGCTGACACACGAGGCGGTTCTGGACGGGCTCACGGGGGCTCTCCGCCGGAAGGCGGGGCTCGACCAGCTCTCGAAGCTGATGGCCCAGTCCGGGCGCATCCCGGAGATGGCCCTGTCCATAGCCCTCCTCGACATCGACGACTTCAAGAGCATCAACGACAAGGATGGACACCAGTCGGGAGACCGGGTCCTCTCGAGGGTCGCGGAGACCATCCTGAGCGTCGTCCGGAAGGGGGACATCTTCGTCCGTCTGGGAGGGGAGGAATTTCTGCTGCTTCTGCCGGGCCGGTCTCTGGCCGAGGCCGACCCGCTGGCCGAGAATCTCCGCCAACGGATCGAGCGGGGCGTGCTACGGTCCGACGGAACGAGGGTGACCGTGAGCATCGGCCTGACCCAATACCGTCCGGGAGATTCGATGGCCGATCTCCTCAGGAGGGCCGACCACCTGATGTATATCGCCAAGCGCGGCGGAAAGAACAGCGTCTGCGTCCGGGAAGACACGGCATCGGATCCTGTCGCGCCCTTCCCGGAAACGGAGCCGGCCGCCCCGGAAGGGATCCGAACTCTTCCGGGGGTGAGTCCCGCAGGCTAATTTTCTTCGATGAAGGATCGGACCGACTGGTCCTGGTTCTTGGCGGCCGCGGCGATCTCTCCCACCGCATCCATCAGCTCGCGGTGGCCTTTCTGGATGACCTCGAGCGCTTCTCCGGCCCGGCCTGCATATTCCCGGTTTTTCGAGGTGCGGGACCGGCTCTCCTCCAAAAGCTTCACCGTCCGGGAAGTTTCCTCCTGCACCTTGCGGATGGTCGCGGCAATCTCCTTCGTCGCATGGGCCGTTCGCTCCGCGAGCTTCCGGACTTCGTCGGCCACCACCGCGAATCCCCGCCCCTGCTCGCCGGCCCGGGCGGCCTCGATCGCGGCGTTCAATGCCAGGAGATTCGTCTGGGAGGCGATCTGGCTGATCGTTTCGATGATGGAACCGATCTCCTCCGAGCGCTTTCCGAGGTTTCCGACCCCCTCCCCCAGATTTTGCATGGCCGATTCGTTTTCCAGAACCCCCTGGCTCATCATGGAGATGGTCTCCCGGCTCTGTTCGGCCTGCGAGACCAGGCTCCCAAGGCGGGAGGCGATCGACTCCACCATCCGGGCGATGCTTTCGGTGTTCTTCGACACCTCCTCGAGATGGGTGTGGGAGGTCACATCGGTGAAGATGGTGAGGTAGCCGATCCGCCGCCCGCTCTGATCCGTCAGGAGCTCGGTCACCGAGCTGATCCGGCGGGTGCCGACAGGGATGATCTGGTTGAATCGGGTCTCTCCCGGCTTCATTTCCGACAGGATGGTCCGGATACGGTCGGGATTCTTGTGGAACCGGTGAATCGATCCCCCCACCACATCCGAAGAGGAGATCCCGAAGCTCGATCGAAGCTCCCCCTCCATCCGGTCGACGATTTCATGCATCTTCCGGTTCATGTAGAGAATGACGTTCCCGGACTTCCCCTGTCCCATGTCGGGGGAGGCGATGGCGATTCCGTCGGACTGGATGGCGTCGAGCAGGGGGGCGATCACGCCGGGCGCCATTCTGATGATCTCGTCGAGATCCTTGGGAAGCGGGTCCCCCGGTGGCAGATAGGAGGAGGTAACGGTCTTTCCGGGGGGAATCTTCTCCGGGTCCTCTCCCAACGGCCCTCCGAGCCCTGGTTTTCTGAAAAAAGCCATGAAATACTCCTTCTCTATGAGTCAAACGCAACACGGAAGTCTTCAAATACACCGTGGATCGGAAGCGACCCACGCCGGCAAGACCTCATCGGCAGAAAACCCCGTCCCCTTGACCCGCTCCCCCTCCCGGATCCGGGCCTAGGGCCCCAGCTGGGAGAGGAGCAGGTCGGGGGTCTCGAGGGCCATCTGATGCGGGGCCCCCGGAACGACGCGGAAGGTCGCTCCTGCGATCCGGTCGGCGAAGGGGCGGAGAATCTCCGGCGGAACCGACTGGTCGAACTCTCCCCCCAGAACCCTCACCGGAAAAGGGTAGCTCTGTCCCCGCGGGGGGGCCGCCATCCCGGCCAGGGCCTCGAAGGCGGCAGACCAGGCCGCGGGATCCATGACGCGGAGATCCTCCCGGCAGATCCGGACCTCCCAGGGATTCGCGCCCAAAAAGGCCGGAGTGAACCATCGGGCCAGGGTCGGACCGATCTGAGCCTCGCTCCCCGCCTCCCGGATGCGCCGGGCCCGCTCCCTGAATTTTTCCGGATCGGGGGGCGGAGGGGAGAGGAGGCTCAGGGAGAGAAGCCTGTCGGGATGGCGGTCCGCAAAGGCCAGGGCCACCGACCCGCCGAGAGAGAGCCCCGCCAGATGTATTTTTCCAAGACCGAGAACCTCCAGAAGGTCCAGGAGGTCTTCCACCCACCGCTCGATGGAGAGGGTCTCCGGCGAGGCCAGGGCCGATCCGTGGCACCGAAGGTCGTAGGCGATCCCCCGGAACCGGGACCCGATCCGCTCCAGGAGAGGACGAAAGGCCCACCGGCTCGTCCCCGCCGAATGGAGGAGGACAAGGGGTGGTGCCTCCCCCCCGGTGTCGATGAGGCGGGTCTCGTGGCCGGAAAGGGTCAGGATTCGCCCAAGAAGCGGCTGGGGCATGCCGGTCGCGAACCCGGCCAGCACATCGGAGAGTTCGATCATGCGGGGAAGCCCCGCATAGAGGCTGAGATGCTCGGCCAGGGCGACGAGCTCCGTGAGATCGACCCCGACCCGGAGAGCGGCTTCGACATGGATCCGGAGCTCGGCAGTGAATCCCCCGGCGGCCAGCAGGGCGACTGTGGCGATCTCCCGCGCCTGACGGGAGAGCTCCGGGGAGCCGTAGACCGCGCCATACCCCTGCTCCACCAGAAGGGACGCCATGGTGGGCGAGAGTCGTCCGAGACGATCCGCGATGCCCGCCCCTGTCCCCCCGCTGATCCGGGCCATCTCGCGCACACCGCGCTCCCGCGGGTTCACCGGGGACGGTCCGGACAAAATCGGGTGAAGGGGCAGTCGCGGCAATCGAAGGGACGGAGCGTCACGGGAAAGCGCTCCTTCCGGGCCACCCCCCGGTCGGGATCGTCCACGCAGGCGAGAATCTCCCGGATGGTGGCCCGCGCCTCCTCCACCACCGCGTCGACCTCCTCCCGGCTCACGGTGGTCGTCTCGCGCCGGTCGGGGCGATAGGCCAGATAGACGGGACCCAGACGGAGGGAGTCGACCGGGATGCCCCTCTCCCCTTCGAAATACCAGGCGTAGAGTCCGAGCTGGCGGTCGTGGTCTCCCGACTTTCCCGGCCGTCCGGTCTTCCAGTCGAGGACCAGGACCTGGCCCGAGCGGCTCCGAAAGGCCAGATCGATTTTCAGGTGGACGGGAACGGCCCGGCCGTCCACCGACAGGAGCGCCGTCCGAAGCTCCTCGTCCCGGTCCAGAAGATCCCCGGGAGCAAGGCCCGCGAGCTCCGGGAGGACCCAGCTTTTCGTGAAGCCCTCCAGTGCGGCAAGAGCCCGTTCCACCGTCGGCTTCCATTCCGTCTCGTCGATGGCGAAAGAGCCGCCCTCGTGCTCCAGAAGCCCGAAGAAGCCCTTGCGGACCGGATTGATTCCGGAACGATCCTTGCGGGAGTGTGCGAACTCCCGGCGAAAGACTGCGAGCAGCTCCTCCCGGAGCCTTTCCGAAGGAGGCAGGGGGCGCCCTTCCCGCACCGACTCGAGGAGGGGGCGGATTGTCTCGTGGACATGGTGGCCGGTCCAGAGGTAGCGGTTTGAGAGTTTATTCAGACGATAGATTTCCCGGGTCTCCGGGTCGGCGTCCCGCTCCCAGCCGCCCCAGGAGCCGTACCGGACGAACCAGTAGCGCCTGGGGCAGCTCCGGAAGAGATCTCCCCGGGAGTGGGAGTAGGAGAAGGTGTTGACGAGTCGGCTCACGGATCCTCCTTCTTCGCGCTTTCCGCATCCGTCACGCCCGCGGTTCCGGAGAGATCCAGAGCCTGTTCGCGCATCGCCGATAGCGACAGACGGGAGCGGGAGAGGATGAGATAGCCCAGAATCGCGGTGACCGCGATCACAAGGGCCTGATCGACGAGAGACAGGGCCACGGCCCGGTTGTCCGAGACATGGAAGGGAGCCAGGGCATAGACCGCCGCCAGCTGGACGACCCCGATCCCGCCCGGCGAGGAGGGCACCAGAAGGGCCAGATTGGTGAAGACGAGGAAGGCCAGCGTCACCTCGACCGGGCTTTGGGTCACGTCGAAGGTGACGAGGCACAGCCAGGTGAAAAGGAGGGTCAAAAGCCAGATCATCAGGCTCGTCAGAAAGAGCCGAAGAAGAAGTACCGGGGATGTCAGGCTCGACAGTCCGTGGAGAGCCTCTTCGATCATGGCGAACAGGCGGGCCGCAAGCCGATGCCCCCGTGTCAGGGGCATGACCGTCCGGTCCAGGAAGCGGAGGATCGCCTCCCGGCCGCGAACCAGGAGGTAGAGTCCCGCGAAAAGCCCGAAGGTCCCCCCGATGACCCAGACCCCCTTGTGGCCCAGGGGCTGGCCGGCCGTGGTCAGGAAGAGGAAGAGCATCAGGGAGAGGGAGACCAGGTCGAAGAGGCGTTCGATGAAGATCGTCGACAGGAGAAGCGGCAGGGGCAGGCTTTCAAGCTTCCGGGCATAGAGGGCCCGGATCATCTCCCCCGCCCGGAAGGGGAGGATGTTGTTGGCCATGGTTCCGACGATGACCGAGGCGTAGAGGGAGGGATAGTGAACCCGACGGGTCACCGAGAGTGTCTGCCGCCAGAACAGGGCCCGGAGGGCGAAGATCCCAAGAAGAAGCAGGGACGCCGGCAGGAGCCAGCCGTAATGTCCCTTCCAGAGGACATGGCCCAGCCGGTGAAGGGAGACGTGGCGGAGCGCGAAAAAAAGGGCCGCCCCGCTGATGGCGAGGGCGACCGCGAGATTGGCGCCACGATTTCGTCCCATCAGGCTCCGGCGCCCCCGCTCCAGTTCTTTTGGGCCAGGAAGTTCTCGATGGTGCGAGTGATCCCCGCCCGAAGGGGGACCTCAGGCCGCCAGTCGAGGAGTTCCCGGGCCCGCGTGATGTCCGGGCGGCGACGGCGGGGATCGTCTTCCGGGAGGGGCCGCAACTCCCTCCGGAGGGGATGGCCCACCACCTCTTCAAGGAGGTCGGCAAGCTCGCCGATGGTGAACTCCCCGGGATTGCCCAGATTGACCGGATCCGGAAGCGACGCCACCCGCCCTGCCCGAAGGATTCCCTCCACGAGGTCGGAGACGTAGCAGAAGGAGCGGGACTGGGACCCGTCTCCGAAAATGGTGAGCGGCTCCCCTTCCAGGGCCTGCCGGATGAAGTTGCTCACCACCCGGCCGTCGAAGGGATCCATCCGGGGCCCGTAGGTGTTGAAGATGCGGACAACGCGGAGGTCGATCCCGAACTTGCGCCGGTAATCGGTCGCGACCGTCTCGGCCGCGCGCTTTCCCTCGTCGTAGCAGGAGCGGAGACCGATGGGGTTCACATGTCCCCAGTAGGTCTCTTTCTGAGGGTGCTCCAGGGGATCTCCGTAGATCTCCGAGGTGGAGGCGATGAGGATCCGGGAGCGGTGCCTCCGGGCCTCCTCGAGCATCGCCACCGTTCCGAAGACGGCGGTCCGGAAGGTCGCCACCGGATCGGCCTGGTAGCGGGGAGGAGAGGCGGGGCAGGCCAGATGGAAGATCAGGTCGTACGGAGGAAGATCCGGGGGGGCGGCCACGTCCTCCTTCCAGAAGGTCCCGATTCCCGCCGGAAGATTGTGGGCGAATCCTGTGGAAAGATTGTCCAGGACATCGACCGCCGCCCCCTCGGCCAGAAGCCGGTCGCAAAGATGGGAGCCGACGAAGCCCGCACCCCCCGTCACCAGGACGGTTCTGCCGGAAAGGTCGAGAAATTCCGCGGTCAAGAGTTCGCCTGTCCGGGAGTCCGGAGGACGGCGCCCCGGCTTCCGCTTTCCACGAGGGCCGCATACCGGGCCAGGTAACCCCGGGTCACCTTTGGGGGAAGCGGCTTGAACCCTTTCCGCCGCCGGGCCAGCTCCTCTTCGGAAACGAGAAGGTCGAGCGTCCTGGCGTCGAGATCGATCCGGATCCGGTCTCCCGGCGCCACCAGACCGATGGGGCCGCCGGCCGAGGCCTCGGGCGAGATGTGGCCGATGCAGGCCCCACGCGTCCCTCCGGAAAAACGCCCGTCCGTCACCAGGGCCACCTTGTCCCCCAACCCCATCCCCATGAGGTTCGCAGTCGGCGCCAGCATCTCCTGCATGCCGGGACCGCCGGCGGGTCCCTCGTAGCGGATCACCACCACGTCCCCTGCCCGCACCTTTCCTCCCAGGATCCCTTCGCAGGCGGCCTCCTGGGATTCGAAGATGACCGCAGGCCCTTCAAAGCGGCGCATGGCGGGATCCACCGCCCCGACCTTCACGACACTCCCGTCGGGAGCGAGCGATCCGTAGAGGATGGCAAGCCCTCCCTTGGCGCTGTAGGCGCGGTCCACGGTCCGGATCACGTCCCGGTCCCGGACCTCCGCCTCGGCGATCATCTGGCCCAGGGTCTTGCCCGAGACAGACTCCACTTCGAGATCGAGAAGCCCGGGAATCGTCGCGAGCTCCTTCATGATCGCCATCACCCCTCCGGCCTGGGCGACATCCTGGATATGATAGGAGCCGGCGGGAGAGACCTTGCAGATGTAGGGAACCCGGTCGGCGAGCTCGTTGATCCGCTTCATGGAGAAGGGGATCTCCGCCTCGTGGGCGACGGCCATGGCATGCAGGATCGTGTTGGAGGATCCCCCCATGGCGATGTCGAGCACCAGGGCGTTGGCGAGGGCGCGGGCGTTGACGAACTCCCGGATGCTCCGGCCGGAGCGTGCGAGCTCGACCGCCCGGCGCGCGGCCTTTCTGACCAGATCTTCCCGGGCGGGGTCGGTCGCGAGGATCGTCCCGTTGCCCGGGAGAGCGATGCCCAGCACCTCGGCCAGGCAGTTCATCGAGTTGGCGGTGAACATCCCGGAGCAGGAGCCGCAGGTCGGACATCCCTCGTCCTCGATCTCCTTCAGTCGCTCCTCGGAGATCTTCCCCGCCTTGAGGGCTCCGACTCCCTCGAAGACCGAGATGAGGTCCACCACCTCGCCGCTCTTGAGGCGTCCCGCCTCCATCGGACCGCCGGAGACCATCACCGTGGGGATATTGACCCGCAGGGCCCCCATCATCATCCCCGGGGTGATCTTGTCGCAGTTCGTGAGGCAGAGCATGCCGTCGAAGGGATGGGCCATGACCATGGTTTCGATGGCGTCGGCGATCAGCTCCCGGCTCGCGAGAGAATAGCGCATCCCACCGTGGCCCATGGCGATGCCGTCATCGACCCCGATGGTGTTGAACTCGAAGGGGACGGCCCCCGCCGCCCGGATTTCCTCCCGGGCGATCTCGCCCAGCCGGTTCAGGTGGACGTGGCCCGGAACGATCCCCACATAGGAGTTCGCGACCGCCACGAAAGGCTTCTCCATATCCTCGTCGGTCAGACCGCAGGCCTTCAAAAGACTCCGGTTGGGGGCCCGGTCGACTCCCTTTTTCATGATGTCGCTGCGCATCGAAAGCCTCCTTCGCAATCTGGCAATCCATATCCGATTTTTCGTCTGTGGCAATTGAACGAATAAGCCTTGATTGTCCCTTTTTTGGGAAAAAAGCTCAAGACTGACAGATTCCTGCGGGATGCAGAAGTCTACGGATTCTTT
>JAJYPO010000079.1:0-858 GCA_021795275.1 Nitrospirota bacterium
GATCGCCCGTCGGATTCCCGCTGATGCGGAGGTGCTTCTGACCATCCTTCACGATGGGCGGCACAGCTATGTCTCCGTCTCCCCTTAAGGGAGAGGGGCTTCGACGCACCCCTTCTCCGGAGTCTGCGAAAGGGGTCGTTGCCGTCATGGGTGTCGATCCGGGACTAGCCCGGACCGGTTGGGCGGTGGTTTCCGGGGACTCCTTCCAGCGGTTGACCTTCCGGAGTGGGGGAACAATCAAGACCCTTCCGGGAGAAAGGTTGTCCGACCGTATCGGCACCATCTGCGATGTGCTGGAGGAACAGATCCGCAACCATGGAGTCTCGGTGCTTTGTCTCGAGGATCACTTTTCAAGGCGAAACGCTCCGGGCGTGGGACACCTCCTGGGACCGGTCATCGGGGCGGTGGCCTATCTCGCCTACCGGCACAATCTTTCTTTTCTGGCCATTCCCCCCAAGGAACTGAAGCATCGAGTGACGGGAACGGGAGGGTCCTCCAAGGAAGACCTGATCCGCGCCCTCTCTTTCTGGTTCGGTCCTGGCCTTGAGATCGGGACAAACCACGAGGGAGACGCCCTGGGTCTGGCGTTTCTTGGTTTCGGGAGGCTCGGCCGACCGTGATTGCCCGCTTATGGGGAGTCGTGGAGGAGTCCGGAACGGAGTCCGTCATCCTACGCGCGGGATCGGTCGGCTACCGCGTCCTTCTTTCCCCACACTCCCTTGCCGTTCTCTCCGGTGCCACGGGGCCGGTGTCGCTCCGGACCTTTCTCCTCTGGAGCGAGCATCAGGAGTCCCCGCTTCTTGTGGGATTTCTGGACGCCGAAGAAGAGGAGCTGTTTCACGAGTTGCGGCGGATCGG
>JAJYPO010000079.1:868-9883 GCA_021795275.1 Nitrospirota bacterium
CCGGATGATGTCACTTGCCCCGCGGGAAATCTGGCAGTCCATCGCGGCGGGAGACATCTCCCGCCTCAGGAAGCTGAAGGGTGTGGGAGAGACGACGGCCAGGAAGCTGGTCTCGGAGCTCAGGGACAGACTGCCGGCTCATGTTTCATCTGCCACCTCCGGGTCCGTGCCCCTTCCCGAATTCCCTCCGGCGACGGAGCCGGCTCCGAGAGCGTCGTCGATCGTGGATTCTGTCATGGAGATCCTGAGCCGGCAATTTGGCCATTCCCCGGGTGAGGCAGAAAAAATGATACGTAGGGCTTTGTCCCGAAACCCAGCCGTCAGATCGGTGGAGGAGCTATTCGATGAAGTCTACAGGCATGGAGTGGACTGATCCGGAGGCGGGTCCCATGGATCTGCCGGACCTTCCTTCTCCCGAACTTCCGGAAGGCGCTCCGGGAATCCGCCCCCGAACCTTCGACGAATACATTGGCCAGGAGGCGGTCCTCGCCGGACTTAAAATCAGCATCGAGGCCGCCCTTATCCGGGAGGAATGTCTCGACCATGTTCTCCTCCATGGCCCTCCGGGTCTGGGGAAAACGACTCTGGCAGGTCTAATCGCCGGAGCCATGGGAGTCCCGTTCCTGACGACATCCGGACCGGTTCTTGAAAAGGGGGGAGACCTGGTGGGGATCCTGTCGCGTCTCGCCCCCCGGACGGTGCTCTTTGTCGACGAGATTCATCGCCTTCCCCGTCCGGTCGAGGAAGTTCTCTATGGGGCGATGGAGGACTACGCCATTGACGTGGTCTTCGATCGGGGACCCGCGGCCAGGACTTTCCGGCATGTCCTGCCCCCATTCACGCTTGTGGGGGCCACGACCCGGGCAGGTCTACTGTCGGCGCCCCTCCGGGACCGCTTTGGCATCTTCCAGGACCTCGATTTCTATCGGCCGGACGAACTGGTCAGGATCCTTCTTCGCTCCGCATCGGTGCTGGGCTTTTTTCTCCCCGAGGAGGCCGCACTCGAAATCGGGTGCCGTTCCAGGGGAACTCCCCGGATTGCCAACCGGCTTCTCCGCCGTGTGAGAGATTATGCCCAGGTGAAGGCGGGGGGAGAGGTCACCCGAAATCTCGTTCTGGAGGCCCTGGCGGTGGAAGGGATCGATGATCTCGGTCTGAACCGTGTCGATCGCAAGGTTCTTCATACAATCGGAACGGTCTACAATGGGGGGCCGGTGGGTGTGGACGCGCTGGCGGCGACGCTTCAGATCGAAGTGGATACGATTATCGACGTCGTCGAGCCATATCTTCTCAAGGAGGGACTCCTTGCCAGGACCTCCTCCGGACGGCGGCTGACCGAGTTCGGACTCAAGAGGATCTCCGGAACGCTTTTCCAGGAGAATCGTTTTTAGGGCGGAAAGGGCGGACCCGGGGTCAGGAACTGTGAGGAATCTTGAAGTTGTAGGTGATTCCCAGAAGGACAGGAAGGGTCCACATGACACTGGAGGAGACGTCCGTTCGGGTCTGGGGGTCATTGGCGGAGACGGGGCCCTGGATCATGGTTGGAAGGACTTCTCCATAGATGGAAAAGGTGGGGGAGAGAGGAACGAGAAGACCGGCCCCGGCATCAACGGTAAAAGAAACCGAGCCCACGTTTCCCTGGTTGGCCGGGAGGCTGTTGAAGGAGGGGCCCAGGTCGACGGCCAGATAGGGGATGACCGGTTCCTGTGTGGTCCTGGGATCGAAGAGCGGAACCGTGGCTCCGACCGTAAGCGGAAGCGCCGAAAACCCGTGGAATCCGAGGCTCGGTGAAAAGGAAGCGTATCCGACCGAAAATCTGAGACCCAGGTGGGGGGCCAGCTGGGAGCTCCATCGCAGATGGAAGTCGAGGCCCGTGTTTTCGAGTTGGCTCATCTGGGTGGCCGGAACGGGGGTCCCGTCGATTGGGCCGGCAATGCTTCCGGAGAGAATGGGATCGACCCCCCCGTCGAAGGAAAGGCTTTGCCAGGCAAATTCTCCGGCCGCCAGTGCCGAGGCAGGCCTTTCTGCGACGATGAGAGCGGCCAGAAGGAGTCCGGTCAGCGCAAAGACGAGTTTTTGCGGGATAAATTCCATGAGCTCATTCTGAGCGGGGTGAGCCGGTAAAGTCAAACTCTGGAATCAGGATCGAGGTGGTGCGTGCAGCTTGGAAATCTGATATGGCTTTTTTTCATTCTGATGATGATCCAGCCGATCATGTCCCGCCGGATGCTCGAGTATGCCCGGGGCCAAGCTCTCCGGAACCTCGAGCGGGCCAGGGGGTCGCGGGCCATCGCCCTCGTCCACCGGCAGGAGACCATGAACCTCCTCGGATTTCCGGTTCTTCGCTACATCAATGTGGAAGATTCCGAAGAAATCCTGCGTGCGATCAAGATGACCGATCCCGAAACGCCGATCGACCTCATCATCCATTCTCCCGGCGGGCTTGTCCTGGCCGCCATGCAGATCGCCCACGCCCTGGCGAACCGGAAGGCTCCCGTCACGGTATTTGTTCCTCACTTTGCCATGAGCGGCGGAACCCTGATCGCGCTTTCCGCCTCGCAGATCGTGATGGATGAAAACGCGGTCCTCGGGCCGGTCGACCCCCAGATCGGGGAGTTCCCCGCTGCCTCCATCCTGCGCGTCCTCGAACGGAAAAGCCATGACGAGATCGACGACAAGACCCTGATCATGGCCGATGTCTCCGAAAAAGCCATCCGCCAGCTGACGGACGGGCTGACGGGCCTCCTGTCCAAGCGCATGCCGGAGGAGAAGGCCCGGGGACTCGCCAATCTTCTGGCAACGGGCCATTTCACGCACGATTATCCACTGACGGTCGAAGAGCTTCGGAGGTTCGACATCCCCATCTCCACTGAGGTTCCCGAGGAAATCTATCTCTTCATGAGACTTTTCCCGCAGCCCAAGCAGATGTCGCCCTCCGTCAGCTATCTTCCGACCTTTCCCGGGAGACACTCCCGGTCCTGAAAGACGCCCCGGTATTTCGATTCCCGGGGCTCTGGTATAATGCTGGAAAGAGATCCGGCCAATAAGGAAAGGACACCTCGATGATTGTGGTAGCAAACAGGATAAGGGTCGCGAAGGGCCATGAAGCGGAGTTCGAAGAACGCTTCAGGACCCGTAAGGGAATGATCGACGGATTCCCCGGATTCATCCGGAATCTAATCCTTCGGCCGGTGGACTCCGAGTTCTACTCCGTCATGACCTTCTGGGAATCCGTGGAGGCCTTCGAAGCCTGGACCCGCTCTGATTCCTTCCGGCAGGCCCATTCCCAGAGACCGCCAAAGGATATGTTCTCCGGTCCGAATGTCCTGGAAATCCACGAGGTAATTATGGACACGGCCCAGAATGGGTAAGGGAGTCCTCCTTCTGTCCGGAGGGCTGGACTCCTCTCTGGCGGGGCTGATCCTCCGGAATATGGGGGTCTCCCTTGTGGCTCTTCACCTCGAGAGCCCCTTCGGATGCGACTCCATGGCGGAGAGAATGGCCGCTGAAATCGGCGTTCCTCTGGTGGCCCGGTCCAAGGGAGAGGGATTCCTGGAAATATTGGCCAATCCAAAATACGGGTACGGAAGCGCCATGAATCCCTGCATCGACTGCCGAATCCACATGTTTGCCATGGGAAAGGCATTCATGGAGGAGGTCGGGGCCTCCTTCCTGGTGACGGGCGAGGTGCTGGGACAGCGTCCCATGTCTCAGAAAAAACGCTCCATCGAGGCCATCGATGCCGACTCCGGCATGGAGGGGCTTGTCCTTCGCCCCCTGTCGGCGAAACTCCTTCCGGAGACGCGTCCGGAAAAGGAGGGAATTGTGGACAGGAGCCGTCTCTTCGGCTGGGCGGGACGTTCCCGGAAGCCCCAGATGGCCCTGGCGCGTCGCCTCGGTCTGTCGGTCATACCTTCTCCTGCCGGAGGATGCCTCTTGACGGATTCCCATTTCAAGGAGCGCGTCGGAGATTTCGTTGCGATCGACTGGCGGGAACGGGGACGGGAAGGGGCGAGCCGCGCCCCGGTGGCCTCCCTGCTTCGTTACGGAAGACACTTTCGTTTCGGTGAAGGGGAGTGGGTCATTGTGGGGCGTGACCAGTCGGACAACCGCCATCTGGAGGATCACATCCGGACGTCCGGGGTCGCATTCAGGCCCGACGGCTTCGACGGCCCCCTTGTCTGCATCCTGACGGCAGAAAAGGAGGTGTCGTCCCGCATGGAAGAGCTGGCCGCAGGAGCCCTTCACGCCTTCGGGGGGGGAAAGGTTCCGGCCGGCCCCCTGAGGGTGACGGTATTGACCGGGTCCGGAGAACGCCCCTTCACCCTCCCACCCTTGTCTCCGGATCGTTCCCATCTCATGAAGAAGGACGCATGGATGCCTCTATGGCGACGGTAGCCTCCCTTCATGCCGATCATTCCCGTCTCTTCACGCTTGAAGGGCACTCCTTCCGAGCGGTCTATCCGGTCCTGTCGAGACGGTCGGGGGGCCTCTCGGTCGGAATCAACCTGAATCTCGACAAGGGATGCAACTTCGACTGCATTTACTGCCAGGTCGACCGGACGGTTCCGGGAATGGAGGAAAAACGCCTTCCGCTTCTCGAGACGGTGATGGAAGAGATCGGACTTCTCTTCAGTGCCATGGATTCGGGGGCTTTCTTCCGGGAGACCTCTTTCGGGTCTCTTCCCCGGGAGTTCCAGGCGGTGAAGGACATCGCTTTTTCCGGGGATGGGGAACCAACTCTGGCGCCGAGCTTCCGGGAGCTCTCCCGGGCCGTGCGCCAGTTCCTGTCGGGACGGGATTGGGGAGGAGGATCTCCTCCGGTCCTCCGTCTTATCACGAACGGAAGCGGCCTTTTTCATCGCGAAACCCGGCTATGGACAAGGAAGACCTTTCTGGAGGAAGGTCCCGGAGAGATATGGCTCAAGCTCGACGCTGCCGACCGGCACCGCTTTGACTTCATCAACCGCTCCCGCATTCCCTTTGAACGGATGATGCAGGGAGTGGATCAGGTGGTGGCCGACCTTCCCGTCACGATCCAGACCATGATCCTCGATTACGGGAGACCGGGAGAAGCAGATTCATTTACAGCCGGAAGGGATCTCTGGAACCCCCTTCTGGAAAAGGTGTCCGGCTGGGCCAAGGAGGGGGCGAGGATCGGCGCCTGGCATCTTTACAGTGTCGCCCGTCAACCGGCCGTCGAGCGTGTCCGGAAGGTTCCGGCGGAGCGTCTCGAGGCGTGGGCCAGGGAGGCCGCTTCGCTCCCTTTTCCCGTTCTCGTCTTCCCATGACCCTCTCCCGGGCGGACTACTTTTTCGGATTCGCCGGTCTTTCCCACGACAGCGGACCGGATCATCCCGAGTCGCCAGCCCGCCTCTCCTGCCTCCTCCCGCTCCTTGAGTCCCGCGTGAAGAGGGGGAGGGGGCGATTCCTCGACCTTCGCCCGGAACCGGACCTTTCCGCCTACCGGGCGAGCCACGACTCCCGCCATGTCGATTTTCTCGAATCCCTTTCCCCCTCATCCCCTTCTGTCGATCTGGACGGAGATACCCGGGTCGGTCCTTCCACAATCCGGGCGCTCCAGGAGATTGCGGGAGCCCTGCGGGATCTTTCAACCGTTTCTCCCGGTGCGGAGCGAAGGGTATTCTGCGCGATCCGTCCCCCGGGCCATCACGCCCATTTCCATGGAGGGATGGGGTTCTGCGCGCTCAACCATCTCGCCGCCCTGGCGGTGTCGCGCGCCCGGGCGAATCCCTCCGAGACGATTCTCGTTCTTGACTTCGATGTCCATCACGGAAACGGGACCTTCGATATCCTGACCCGCCTCCTCCCGCCGCAACAGTTCCTTTTCATCAGCACCCACCGCTATCCCTTCTATCCCGGAACGGGGTCCGGCCGCGAAAACCGGGAAGGCCCTTCGGGGGAGGGCGTACTGGACATTCCTCTTCCAGCCGGGACCGACGACGAGGATTACCGGACGGTCCTGGAGGAATGGATCCTGCCCCGATGGGACAGATTTGCCCCCGCGACGGTTCTGGTGAGCGCCGGCTTCGATGCCCATGTCTCCGATCCGCTGGGAGACATGGCGTTGACCGAAAAAACCTATCGCCGTATCGGAGAGGCCCTTGCGCTCCGGGAGCGGGGGCTCTCGGCCTGCTTTCTGGAGGGAGGCTACAGCCTGCCGGCTCTGGCCGCTTCGGTCGACGCCTTTCTCTCCGGATGGGATCGGGAGTAGAATGAAACCATCCTGGAATGATCGGCACCCATAGGTTGGAAACACAACGAGAAGAGGAGAGGGTGGATATCCCGTTCGATCAGATCAGAAAAGGCGTCGGAGAACTCGTCCGGCAGGTGGCGATTCTCCCGATGGAAACGGAGGATGGTTCTCCGGAATGGTGCTTCGCACCGGGAGAAGGGGATGAACGGGAGATTTCCCGTCTTCTGTCCCTGTTCGACGGCTGGGAATCCTATGCGCGCGACTCCCTCCTCCGGCTTCACCCCGGAAGGAACCAGGAAATCATTGAAATTATGAGGATCGTCCGTTCGAAGATTGCCTTGAACCGGACGAACCGTCACTTCATGGGATACATCCGGGAGGGAGCGCTTCCCTCAACGGGGCGGGATTTCTATCTGACCACCTTTGAGCGGACCCTGGATCATCTTCAAGGGATCTGGGAGCAGGCGCTCCGGCGGGAAGAGGCTTCGGGGTCACCCTCCCTCTTGCCGGAAGGACGATGACGATGGAAAAGACCGAACAGCCCGGCCGCTGCGATTCGTGCTGCAGAGTCAGCTCGGTTCTCTACAAGGTTTCTTTGGGACACGACTTTTTTGATCGCGCCTATAACCGCTTGTCGGCGGTGGACGACCAGGCACCGCGCTGGTACTGCGAGGAGTGTTCCCGGGAGAAGGATTATCAGCGCGACGTCAGAAGCATCCGGGAGGAATTTCTCCGCCTCAGGTCCGGCGCCGACTCCCTGCTCTCCGACCCGTCCACCTTCCTTCGGGCAAGACAGCGGATACGCGAGGTCGACCAGCAGGTCAAGAAAGGCCGGAGTCCCCATGTGATTCTTTCACCACGGGACGTGGCCATTCTGCTCATGGATCTTGATTCATGGTCGGACGACCATGGAATCGCGGGGTAGGGGCCGAGACCCAATAAAGCAAGGAGGAGTCGTTTGAGGGAAAAAACGTCGGGTCGGACGATTCATCATGAAAGAGAGAGCCGGATCTCTCTGGAGGAGTTCGTTGAAAAGGCCCCGGATTTTACAGCCGGAGAGCGGCTCGCCGTGAGGGAAATCCTCGAAAGTGTCGCCGGAGGGGGGCGGGAGGTCTCCCGGAGGCTCGCTCTGGGTCCTCTTCGCGGCCTGACGGGAAGTTCGGGGCAGGTCAATGTCCAGGGAGAAGAGGTCCAGGCCTTCGACGAAATCGCCCAGGAGGTTTTTTCCGGGCTTCTGGGAGCCTCCGGGAGAGTCTCTGTCCTCGTCTCGGAGGAGAGGGAAAAGCCCGAGGCCTTTCCCTGTCCCTCAGATTCGTTCTATGTGGCGATGGATCCCCTCGACGGCTCCTCCAATCTGGCCGTTTCGGGTCCCGTTGGATCGATCTTCGCCCTGTACAAGTCGAGGGAAGAGGAGGACGATCCGTCCCGGGCCATTCTCGACTCCGTCCGTGATGTAGTCTGCGCCGCCTATGTCCTTTACAGCGTCTCAACCCTCATGGTCGTCGCCTTCCGTGACGAAGTGCGGATGTACGCCCTCGATCCTGCCTCGGGGCGATTCCTGCCACTTCCGGGTCCGGTCCGGTTCCCCGATGGCGGGGGACAGATCGTGAGCATCAACACCGCCAACTATCCCCGGTGGGACCGGGGGGTCCAGACCTATGTCGATACCCTCCATTCCCGTTCTTCCTGGAGCGCCCGGTATGTGGGTGCCCTCGTCATGGATTTCCACCGCAACCTTCTCAAGGGAGGGATTTACATCTATCCCGGAGATCTTCCCAAGGGGAGCGGCGGAGGCCATCCAGAGGGGAAGCTGCGCCTTCTCTTCGAGGCCATTCCCATGGCCTTCATCGCCCGGGCGGCCGGGGGGCTCGCCACAAACGGCCAGAAGCCGATCCTCGACCTTCCAGCCACCCATATTCACCAACGGGTTGCGCTCGTCGTGGGATCCCGGGAGCGCGTTCAGGAGTTCTCCCGCTTTTCGGGATCGCCCGAACCGGACTAGATTAGGCGAGGGGGATCCGGATCGCCAGAAGGCGGGGCCGGGTCATCTCCTCCATGGCATAGCGGATCCCTTCGAATCCCGATCCCGACTCCTTGATTCCCCCGTAAGGCCAGTGGTCCAGCCGGAATGTCGGGATCTCGTTAATGAGGACTCCACCAGCCTCGATCCTTCTGGCCCATCCGATGGCCAGGTCGACCGAGCGGCTGAAGATTCCGGCCTGGATTCCGTACCGGGAGCGGTTGATCCGCTCGATAGCCTCCTCGGGCTTTTCGAAGGAATTGATCGTTGCGACCGGTCCGAAGACCTCCTCCTGTTCGATCGGCCATTCGGCCGAGGTTTCGGCCAGAAGAGTGGGGTAGAGAAGGGCCCCTTCCTGCCGGAGAGGCAGAAGAAGCCGCCCGCCCCTTCCGACCGTCTCCTCCACTTTTTTTCGGACGCTGTCCGCATGACTTTGTCGAATGAGCGGCCCCATCAGGGTCCGAGGAGACGAAGGGTCTCCGATCCGACCGTCCGTCTCGAGTCCCCGGATTTTTTCGACCAGACCGTCGCGAACCCGCTCATATAGGGGACGCGCGACGAGAATACGCTGGATCGAGATGCAGACCTGTCCGGAGTATGCGTAGGCGCCTGCCAGCAGACGGTCGAGCAGTTCGGTCGACCATCCGTCCTCCGCAACCATGACGGCGGCGCTTCCTCCAAGTTCGAGAAGGACTTTTTTCCGCGGAACGCGATCCCGGATGCTCCACCCGACGGGAGCCGATCCCGTGAAGGAAATGACGGGCAGGGCGGGATGCTG
>JAJYPO010000080.1 GCA_021795275.1 Nitrospirota bacterium
TCCGGACTTACGCGAAGGGACTCCTTGTCCTCTGGATTTCGAAGTCGACCCTGGACCGGGCGCATGAACCCCCGGGAACAGGGCTTCTGTCCCGAAGTTTCGTCCGCAGGATAGCGCTGGCCAATCCTAGGCTGGCTCCCTACGGATTGGCGGCGGTCGCCTGTCTTCGTTCGGGAAAGCTCTGGCCCATTCTTCGAAAGAAGGCCGTCTACGGAAACTCCCTGGCCCAGGTCGCCCAGTACCTCAGGACAGGAGTCGCCCAGGCGGGATTCCTCTCCGAGTCCCAGGCGATGGTTCTCGGACGGCTTGTCAAGGGGGATTTCGTCATCCTGTCGCCCCTCTGCTCGCCTTATCTCTCCCAGGAGATGGGGATCGTCACCCGGTCAGGGAACAAACGGGAGGCCAGGGCTTTCGAGGACTATCTCCTGGGGGCCAAGGCCCAGGGATACCTGATGACGCACGGTTACCATTGACCAGGGAGGGCGGATCATGATCCATTCGGCCCTGTCGGTCACGGTGGCCCTCTCCTTCCTGACGGCCACGATCCTCTCCGTCCTGAGTCTGCCCCTGGCCGGATGGATCGTCTTCTCCCGGAGTTCCTGGACGACGCTCGGAGAGTCGATCCTGACGCTCACCCTCGTCCTTCCCCCGGCCGTCCTGGGTTATCTTCTTCTGGTGGTCTTCAGTCCGGACAGCCTTCCGGGATCCCTCATGGCCCGTCTGCTTGGTCATCCTCTTCCCTTTTCCTTCGCTGGCCTCCTCTTGGCCTCCCTGATCTACAGCCTCCCCTTCTCGGTTCAGCCGGTCGCCCAGTCCTTTCGGCAGATTCCGCTCCGGACCATCGAAATGGCGCGGATCCTGGGAGCGCGTCCTTTCACGGTCTTCCGGAAGATCGTGGTCCCGATGTCGCTTCCCGGGCTGGCGACGGGATGGGTTCTGGGATTTGCCCATACGGTGGGGGAGTTCGGAGTGGTCATGATGGTGGGAGGAAATATCCCCGGCGAGACCCGGACCCTTTCCCTCAAGGCCTATGACGACCTTCTGTCGATGAAAGCGCACGGGGCCCGGGACTCGGTTCTTATCCTTCTCCTGTTTTCCTCCGTCTCCCTTGTCGCCCTCAATCTCCTCCGACGGAAAGGGGTGGACCCCCATGCGCCCGATGCCCCTTGAGGTCGATCTCGTCCTGCCAAGGCTGGGAGCGACCCCTTCCGGGAGGCGGGTCGTCTTCACCCTCTCCCGGGACTCCGGAATTCTGGGACTCTGCGGACCTTCGGGATCGGGGAAGACGACGCTTTTGCGGGTGATGGCCGGTCTTTGTCCCAAAGCCTCGGGGGTCGTCCGGGTGGATGGGGTTCCCTGGCTTGACAGCAACCTGGGAACGGATCTCCCTTTGGAAGGGAGGTCCGTGGCGTATCTCCCTCAGGGAGTCTCTCTCTTTCCCCACATGAATGTCCGGGAGAATCTTGTCTTTGCCTCCCGGCTGGCGGGGTCCGCACGCGTTGTGAAAAGGCCGCCTTCGACAGGAAGGCTTGCCGGGTTCAGGTCATTCTGGAGGGCCAGGGGTCTTCCCGGATGGGCGCAGGAGGTCGTCGAGCTTTTCGGGGTCTCCCGCCTCCTTGAAAAAAGGAGCGGGGAGCTCTCCGGCGGACAGGTCACACGGATCGCTCTGGCCAGGTGCTTTCTCAGATCTGCCCGGCTTTACCTTCTCGACGAGCCCTTTGCGGGAGTCGATCCGGAGGGCCGGGCCAGTCTGGGCCGGATATTGGCCGGACTCCTGGCAAGGCGGCAGGCGATGGCCCTTCTGGTCACCCATACGCCGGACGAGCTTTGTTCCCTGGCCGGCGGAATGGTCCGTCTTCTTCCGGAAGAGGACGGGGACGGGAGTCCTGGCGTTCCGGTCTCCCCGGGAAGAATGTCGGAGACTGAGGCAAGGGGCCTTCTCGCCAGAAGCGGAGGATGGGAATGAATGCGGGTATCAGGACAGGAATCCTTGTGGCGGGGACTCTTCTCCTCACCCATCCCGGAGGAGTCTCGGCCCACGGAATGATGCCGGCAGACATGGCCTCTCTTGCTCCGGGCCGGGTCATCGCCGTCATGGAGTCCGACTTTCTGGTCCCGGATGGTTTCGGGCGGCTTCCCGGACCCCTTTTTTACCTGGGCCACAAAAAGGCGCTCGGACTCTCCCGGCACCAGATCGAGAAGATCCGGAACATCGCCCGGACCATCATGCCGGCGACCGTACGGCAAGGGATGGCGATCGAGGCCCTCAAGAGAAGAGTCGTCCGTCTCTCCGACGGCCGGAAACCCCTGAGGGAGGAAGAGCTCCGGAGAGTTCTCGGTCGGATCGGAATGATGGAATCGAAGGCAGACCTTGACCACATCCTGGCCCATCGGGCCTGTCTGGATCTTCTGACCCCCGGGCAGCGGAATCGGCTGTTTGCCCTTCTCTCCTCCCGCTAGACGAATTTCGCTTCATCCTCCGGCCCGCTCCGGGTCTTCCTCTTCCGGAGAAAGTCCAGAAGCTCTCCCAAAGGACGGGCATTGATGACATCCGAAGCCTCGATCCATCCCCTCCGGGCCTGGCCCACCCCCCATTCGAGATTGTCGAACTCCCCCGTGGTGTGGGCATCGGAGTTGATGGCAAGCCGTACCCCCTCGTCTTTGGCCATGCGGCAGTAGATGTCGGTCAGGTCGAGGCGCTCCGGATGGGCGTTGACCTCAAGGGCCACCTGGCGCTCCCGGGCCTTTCTGAGAACCCGGAGCATGTCAAGGTCGTAGGGCTCCCGTTCCCCGATCAGGCGACCGGTGGGATGAGCCAGGATGTTGAACCGGGGATGGTCCATGGCCCGGAGGATGCGGGTCGTCTGGTCGGCCCGGGAGAGGGAGAATTTGCTGTGCACCGCCCCCACGACCAGGTCGAGAGACTCAAGAACGCTGTCGGGCAGGTCGAGCTGTCCGTCTTCGAGGATATCCACTTCGATTCCCTTCAAGAGGGCGAGATCGGGAAAGAGGGAGCGGAGACGGTCGATTTCCTCTCCCTGGTCCCGGAGGGCGGCCGGACCAAGACCATGGACCATCGTGAGGCGCCGGGAGTGGTCGGTGATGGCCAGATAGGACCATCCCCGGTCGCGTGCGGCCTCGGCCATCTCCCGGACACTGTTGTGGCCGTCGGTCCTCCGGGTGTGGGCGTGCAGGTCGCCCTTGAGGTCGGGGAGGGAGACAAGGGCGGGAAGGGGGCCCCGGGCGGACCTCTGGATCTCCCCGCGATCCTCCCGGAGCTCGGGAGGGATGATCGAAAGGCCCAGGATGCGGTAGACCGATTCCTCGGTCTCTCCGGCGACAAGGGTCTTCCCCCGGAAGACCCCGTATTCGTTGATCTTGAGCCCCCGGTCCTGGGCGAGCCTCCGGAGGGCGATATTGTGGGCCCGGGATCCGGTGAAGTAGACGAGGGCCGCCCCGAAGGAGGTGGGGGGCATGACCCGGAGGTCGACCTGGATCCCGGAGGAGAGGACGACACTGGCTTTGGTTGAGCCGCTGGCGAGAACGCGGTCCACCCCCTCCCAGGAGACGAAGCTTTGGACGACGGGCTCCGGATCCTCCGTGGTGACAAGGACGTCGAGATCACCCACCGTTTCCTTCATCCGCCGGAAACTTCCGGCAACGACCACCTCCCGGACCCCCCGGACTCCCTTGAGGAGGGGGACCAGAGGTCTGGCATACTGGGCGGCTGTGGCCAGCTTGTAGCGGCGAACCTTGGCCAGTCTGGCCTCGACCGACTTAATGAGGCGCTCTTCTGAGCGGGGGCCGAATCCCCGGAGTTTGGCCACCCGGTGGTCCCGGAGCGCCCGGTAGAGTCCGTTGATATCGTGCACCCCGAGTTCCTCGTAGAAGGTCCGGACCTTCTTGGGACCGAGGCCGGGGATCTCGAGAAGGTCGGTCAGGTGGGGCGGAAACTCCTTCTGGAGCTTGTCCAGGGCCGACAGTCGTCCTGTGGACAGGATCTCCCGGATCTTTCCGTCGAGGTCCGTGCCCACCCCCGGGATCCGGGGAAGATGGCCGGTTTTGGAGAGGGCTTCGGAGAGGCTCTCCCCCCACTCCCCCACGGTCCGGGCGGCGTTTCGGTAGGCCCGGACCCGGAAGGGGTTGTCCCCGCGGACCTCAAGCAGATCGGCCACCTGGTCGAAGATCCTCGCGATATCGGCATTGTGGACGAGCATCGCCTCCCCCTTTCTGTCCGAGACCCCCTCTCTCCCCTTTGTCAGGGAGGGGAGAGGTCTCCCACGGCGTAATGGTAAAGAACGACCTTCTGGGCCAGGGAATATTTGGCCGTGACCAGATCGGCCCGGGCCTTTCGAAGCGAGGTCTGGGCGTCGATCACATCGAGGGCCGTCGCCATCCCTGCGCTGTAGGAGCCTTCCTCGAGACGGTCGTATTCGAGGGCGTTGGAAAGTTCGGCCCGGCTTTCGGCCAGCTCCTGCCGGGCCTCCACAATGTCGAGGTAGGCCTGGCGGACCTGCGAGGAGACCGAAAGCTCCGTCTCCTCCTTCTGGTGGATCGACTCGTTTAAAAAGGCCCTGGCCTGATGGATCTGGGCCAGGTTTCCGCCTCCCTCGAAGATGGGAATGTTGAGGACCCCTCCAAAGGCGAAGGAGGAATAGGGGCCGCTGGGAAGAGAGGGAAACCCCAGGGCCGACGGAGGAATCTGGGCCAGAAAGTACTGGGCCTGCCCGGTCAGGGAGGGATAGTTCTGGCGCCAGGTCACCTTGAGGTTCTCCTGGGCCGCATTGACCGAATGACGGGCCGCCAGAAGAGAGGGATTGGATTCGGCAGCCTTCTCTAGATCCGGCAGAAGGCGGGCCCGCAGTCCCTCGGGGAGCGGAAAGTCGGTGACGGGAACATAGTGTTTTTCCGTAAGATCTCCGAGGGTGGTGGCCAGGACGATCTGGGCTTTTTTCCGGACGTTCACCGCCTGGATCCTCCCGAGGAGGGCGTTGGCCAGGTTGACTTTAGCCTGGGTCACGTCGGCCTTCAGGCCCATGCCGGCCTTGAGCCGCATGAGGGAGGCGTCGAGATGGTTGCGCGCGTCGATCACATTGAGCCTGGTCACCTTTTCCTGCTCGATCGCCTCGATCAGGGCATAGTAGGTCGTTTCCACATCCCGGACGATCGATTGGGAGGTTTCGAGATAGGCATCCTTCTGGGCTCTTAAGGACCATTTTCTCTGGGAGATCTGGGAGGTGGTCCGGCCAAAGTCGAAGATCAGCTGCGTGAGGGTCACGGTCATGAGCTGGACATCGACAAACTGGTAGTTCGGAAAGAGAAAAAATCCGAGAAAGCTGTTTGCATAGGTGTTCTGGTAGGAAGCCTGGAGCTGGGGAAGGTAACTCGAACGGGCCTGGGTCTCCGTGGCCCGGAGATTCCGGATCCGGTCCTGGTCGATCTTCCGGAGCGGACGAAGGTGGAGGGCCCGGCGAACGGCCTCCTTCATCGTGATCGGAACCCCCGAAAGATTCGGAGAGGTCAACGCCTCCTCCGTTGTCGTCCGGGACTGGGCCTTGGCCTCCCCGGCTTGGCCCCCGACAAGAAGCAGGGCTAAAAAAAGGGCGGAGAGTTCCCTTCGGACGGGGGCTCTCCCGACTGTTCCGGACCGGATTGGATCAAACCATGTCATCATGCGTCTCCCGCCGTTTGGGTGTTTCTGATCAGTCGAGCGCCTTCCGGAAGCGCAGGGTGGAGAGTGTCAGAAGGCCGATCCCGATCCCCGCCAACGCCAGAAGGTCGGGCCAGAGGACCGCGATCCCGACCCCCTTTAAAAAGGTGGCCCGGATCACGACCAGATAGTAGCGGAGGGGGTCCAGGTAGGTCACCCACTGCATGGGCCGGGACATGCTGGCGATCGGAAAGCTGAATCCCGACAGGGTGAACATGGGATTCGAGACGAAGAAGTTCAACCCGAAGGCCTGCTGCTGGGTCCGGACCATGGTGGAAATCAGGAGTCCCAGACCCAGGGTGCTCAGGAGAAAGAGTCCGGTTCCCAGCATCAGGATGAAGGGATTGCCCACGAAGGGCACCTGGAACCAGAGGACTCCGAAAAGGGCCACGAGAACGGTCTCGGCAAATCCGATCAGAAAGAAGGGGATCGTTTTTCCCAGAATGAATTCGTAGGGGCGGATGGGAGAGACCATGATCTGTTCGAGCGTCCCGATCTCCCGCTCCCGGACGACGGCGGAGGCGGTCAGGGAGACGGTGAGGATCAGCGAAAGCGTTCCCACCACCCCCGGGACGAAAAACCATCGTCCGTCCAGATCGGGGTTGAACCAGGGACGCTGGGCCATCCCGAGGTCGACCACCCGGGCCGTGATTCCGCCCGGGATCCGTGTCGCAAAGGTGCTTCCCGCATTGGCCGAATAGGTCGCCGCGATCTGTTCGACATAGCCCAGGGCGATCAGGGCGGTGTTGGAGTTCGTTCCGTCGACCACGACCTGGACGGGGGCCTTTTGTCCCTTCAGGAGATAGGCCGCAAATCGCGGCTGTATGGTGATCCCCACCGTTGCGGTTCCGTCGTCGATCGCCCGGCGGACATCTTGTTCCGTCCCGGCGATTTTCACGACATCGAAGCGGGTGCTGGCGACGAAGTGGGAGATGAGCTCCCGGCTTTCCTGGGAATGGTCCCGGTCGAGGATGACAGTGTTGACGTGATAGACCTCGAAGGTTGCCGCATAGCCGAAGATCAGCATCTGCATAAGGGGCGGCACGACCAGGCGGAACATGGCCCACCGGTCTCGCCTGATCTCGAGAAGTTCCTTGACAAGGATGCGGATGATCCGTTCGAACATGGCGCCGTCTCAGTCCAGTCTTTTCTTGAAGGCACGTCCGGCCAGGAAGGCCACGACCATGGCGTAGATCCCCATGGCCAGCACAGGCCTTATGAGATCTTCCAGGGCGGAGCCTTTCAGGAACAGGGCCTTCAGGATGGTGACGTAATATCGTGCGAAGACCAGGGTGGTCACCCACTGCACGAGAGGGGGCATCTGGTCGATGGGAAAGGCGTAGCCGGAAAGAAGGGAGGTCGGGAGCAGGGTCACGAGGACGGCGATCTGCGAGGCTCCCACCTGGCTCTTGATGGCGGCCGAAATGAGAAATCCCACTCCGAGCACGACCACAAGAAAGAGGGAGGTCGTCAAAAAGAGGGCGAAGAGGCTTCCCCGGAAGGGAACATGGAACCAGAAGACGGAAAAGACGAGACAGAAGACGGCATCCAGCATTCCGATGGCAAAATAGGGCAGGAGCTTGCCCAGCATGACTTCGGAAGGCTGGACGGGGGTCGAGATCAGAAGCTCCATCGTGCCCCGCTCCCATTCCCGGGAGATGGTAAGTGAGGTCAGGAGCGCCCCCACCAGGGCCATGATGAGGGCCACGACGCCGGGAATGATGTAGTTGCGGCTGTCGAGATCCTCGTTGTACCAGACCCTCTCCTCGAGATCCACCCCCTGGGTGAGCCTGGCGGGGGATCCCCCGAAGCCCTGGGCCGCTACGGCGAGATTCCCGGCAAATTCGCCGACGACCGACTGGGCATAGCCGATGGCAATGTTGGCGGTGTTGTCGTCGCTTGCGTCGGCCAGAACCTGCACGGTGCTGCCGCCCGAGTCGGAGAGTTTCTGCGAGAAGTCTTGGGGGATGGCGATCACGATCCGGCAGCGGTCGCTGTCCAAAGCGGCCTTCGCCTCACGGTAGTCCTTGAGGACCGCGATGATCGAGAAATATTCCGAGGCCTGGAAATGCTTGAGAAGGGCCTGGCTGTTCTGGCTTCCTTCCCGGTCATAGACGCAAACGGGCAGATGTTTGATGTCGAGGTTCACGCCGTATCCCAGGAGGATCATCTGCATGAAGGGCATGAAGAGGGCGATGATCAGGCTCCGTGTGTCACGCCGGATCTGGATGGTCTCCTTGATCGCGATCGCCCGGATCCGTCCCCATCTCATCCGGCGCCCCCCTGGGGGCTGTTCTCCCCCACCATCCGGACAAAGATGTCGTCGATGGAGGGTTCGATCCGGCCGATCCGGTTCACCGGGACCCCTCCGGCGGTGAGACGGCCCTCAAGATCGCCGGGGGAGATCTTCTCTGGGTCGACAAGGAGATGAACCGCATTTCCGAAGGCCGCGATGTCGAGAATCCCGGGTTGCCCTTCAAGGAGACTGATCGCCTTCCCGATGTCTCCGCATTCGATCGACAGAAGGTCGCCGCCCAGATTCCGTTTTTTCAGGGTGGTGGGACTTTCCAGTGTCAGGAGCCTCCCCCGGTTGATCAGGGCGATGGTGTTGCAATATTCCGCCTCATCCATGTAGTGGGTGGAGACCACGATGGTGACCCCGTCTTCGGAGAGGGAATGGATCAGGTCCCAGAAGCGCCGCCTCGACTCGGGGTCGACACCGGAGGTCGGCTCGTCGAGAAAAAGGATGGGAGGGCGGTGAAGGATGGCGCATCCCAGGGCCAGTCGCTGTTTCCATCCACCCGCCAGCGTCGAGACCAGAGAGTCCTCCCGGCCCTCGAGTCCCGCCATCGTGACGGCAAAACGGATACGTTCGGGGAGGATCGTCCTGGGGACACGGTAGATCCCTCCGAAAAATCTCAGGTTCTCCATGACCGTCAGGTCCCCGTAGAGGGAGAACTTCTGGGACATGTAGCCGATATGTTCCCGGACCGTCTCCGGATCCTTCGCGACATCGATTCCCGAGACGAAGGCGCGTCCTCCGGAGGGTCTCAGGAGTCCGCACAGCATCCGGATGGTGGTCGACTTTCCGGCGCCGTTCGGACCGAGAAAGCCGATGATGGTGCCCCGCTCCACATGAAAGCTGATATGGTCGACGGCGGTGAAGTCTCCGAACCGCTTGACCAGATCTTCGACGACGATGGCCGGCCCCTTCGGGGCGACCTCCGTCATGGAGAGGCCCCCTTTGTCTTGAGCAGGGCCAGAAAGAGATCTTCCATGGTCGGCTCCGTGACGGTCACCGGGTCGAAGGGAAGTCCCGCCTCCGCAAGGGCCCGGGTGATTTCGGGGATACGCTTGAGATCGTCGTCCACGGCGACATGGACATGGTCCCCCATCAGAAGGGCTCCCGAGAGGCCCTCCAGGGACTGGATCCTCTTCTGAATCTCCCGGGCCCGGGGGGAGGCGATATTGAGAAGCTTTCCCGGCATTTTGGTCTTGAGATGGGCGGGGGTGTCGCAATAGGCCATGACTCCCTGGTGGAAGAGGGCCAGCCGGGTGCAGCGTTCCGCCTCCTCGAGGTAGGCGGTCGAGATGAGGATCGTGACTCCCTCCTCCCTGAGGCCGTAGAGAATCTTCCAGAAGTCCCGGCGGGAGACAGGGTCCACCCCCGTGGTCGGCTCGTCCAAAAGAAGGATCTTGGGCGTGTGGATCAGGGCGCAGACCAGGCCGAGTTTCTGTTTCATTCCTCCCGAAAGCTGGCCGGCCAGCCGTTTGCGGAAGGGTTCCATCCCGAAAGAGGTCAGAAGGGGGCCGATCCTTTGATTGCGCAGGGCTGCGGGGAGCTCGAAAATATCGGCATAGAAGCGCA
>JAJYPO010000081.1 GCA_021795275.1 Nitrospirota bacterium
CCTTCGGGTATCGGGGAATGTGACGATGCGGCGCATTTTGTTGCTGACAGGGGTGCTCGCCCTGTCCTCATTCTTTCCCGGTCTCGCCCGGGCCGGCGGCAACGACGGGGTGCCGCCCGCCCTTTCGCCCTCCATTCCCTTCCTGCCCTCATGGAACTTCTCAGGGGTCGGGGACCCTGTTCCCCCGACCTCTTCTTCCGATCCGCTCGCCGACCATGCCGGAGCCTTGCCCCAATCGTCCTCGACGACCGGGATGCTTTCAAGCGGCCTGGCCCACGCCGGAAACCGGATCTTTCTCGATCCCCTGATCGTCAAGGACGGGGACATCGACAACCAGCTCACCTTGATGCCGGCCTACGGGGGGATGCCGGGACGAAGCTCGGCCTTCACCACCCCGATCATGCTGGAAAAGCGACTGACGCATCGTTTCAGCCTGCGGGTCGACACGCACTACATCGACCTGTGGACCCCCGGCAAGGGCTATTCGGGGTTCCAGTACGCCGGGCTCCAGGGGAAGCTGCTTCTCTACGAGAACGATCCCCACGAGATCTTCACGACTTTCATCATGAGGGGGATCACCCCGGTGGGGGGAACGCCGGTGGGGCAGGGAGATCCTTTCACGCTTTATTCCTACCTGGTCTTCAACAAGGGGCTGGGGGACGTTCCGGCGTCCTGGCTCCGCCCGCTCGCCTTCCAGACGGACGTGGCCGGGATCGTGCCGTTCGGGAACGGGCCGATGCCGCTCTCGGACTTCATGGGGACCTTCGATTACGGGGATTCGTTCCGGTTCGACGGGGCGATCGAGTACAGCCTGCTCTATCTCCACGACATCGAGGGGGTGAGGATGCCGGAGTTCGTGGCCCATCTGACGCCGGCGGTGGAGTCGCGGACGCTGGTGAACCTGTCGAACAACGGGTTCTACGGTCTGACGGAGGGGTATCTGTCCTACGAGATGAACTACCAGGCGGACTGGTACCAGGTGAGCGTGGCCTACCAGCAGCCCTACGGGGCGGATTCGTCCTTCATGGGGCAGCGGTACGTGCTCTACACGACCTTTTTCTACGGGTGGCTTTTAAAGAAGATGGGGTATCATTCGACGCCGTTTTGAGGAGAAATTGGAAAATGGGGGGGGGCCAAAATTCATCTGGCCCCCCCTCTTCTGAATGCAATCGGGCAGGATTAATTCAGAATGTTTTCGCCGTTGACATTGATGTTTGTCGGGTTCCATCCCAAATTATTCGACACAATTGATGATGTGCTTCCCCCGGTTGAAAAATTTGTCGTTCCAGAGGAACTGCACTGCGCGAATCCACCAGATGACGAAGTCAGGTGTGTGATGGACACGCTTATAGGCCATTACTATTAACTTATATATGTGGTGTGGTTTCACCTTATCACACTGTCCATATTTTGGGGAGAATCATACATATCAGCAGGACACGCCTCTTTCTTTCAGTTCCCCCAAACACCACTTTCGATCATAACTCGATCTGTACCGTCAAGGCATTATCGAATATGCACAATGAATCAATATTGAGTCGTGGTGAATGCAGTAAAAGATGCCGGATAATTGTTATAAATTTTACTGGCGCAAGTATATGTAGGTTGAATTGGAATTCCTGCCCCAAGGAAATAACTTCCTGTTACTGACCCCGAAGTACTTACCACAACACTGATTGTTCCAACATATTGTGTTGTGTTATTACAATAGGTACCTTGGCCAAAAAATTTGCCGACCACTCCCCCCCCAGATCCAGAGGCGGGGACAATGTAGCCTCCTACATTGGCTCCCCCCCCCGAGCATGATCCGCTTGGACAATTTGTGGCTTCCACATAAAATGCCAAAGCATTGGAAGGGACGCTCAAAGTTGGATAATTGGGATGATTGATAATTGGAGGAAATGATGTCGGATAGCAAGTGCTGCCAAGGGTTGGACAAGTTACCAACTTGAATGCAGTTTTGTTGCATGGATAAAAGGTCGTGGAGTTCGGGGAACTCGGACAGGAAGAAGGATTGGAACTCGTCCCCATAGTTCCGTCCATGTACGTATTCCAAGTGACACAAGGGACATAAACCATAGAGCCATTGACAGTCACCCCAGTTGTTCCTGCCAAAGCGTTGGCAGATGTGCAATTATATGCGGGAGTACTGCTCGGATTCGGAGTGGTTGTCGTCCCGAAGGTCATAGTAAAAGTTTGATTTTCAAGCTGTGAAAGGCTCACACTCGCCAAACTGTTCACCGACAATCCAAGAGTAGTGCTAAAAGCAGGAGTCGTAGTATTTGAACTGCTAAAAAAATCTAGGGTCCCGGAAATATTTCCGGATGATACCGTCAAGCCCCCGGTCCCGCTCTGGATTGTATAAGAACAGCTAGTCGTTGATGATTGTGTGCAACTACCACTATTCAGAACAAGTGTTCCTGAGGAGATGGTGACAGAGCTTCCACTGATAGTATAGTTTCCCCCTCCCACGTTCCCCTGATCGTCCGCTATAGAAAATTGCCCTGAGGAATTGAGTGTAAGGGTAAACTTTGCAGGAGAATACCCAGAGGCATAAGCCGGATCAATCAATCCCGGCAAATGAAAATAGGCCAAAGTGGTTCCCCCAGTATAGATACCTGTTACTGAAGAAGCGGTAGGACTCGAACTTCCTCCGCTATTGCCACCGCCACAAGCAGACAAAACCATCAGTGATGTGATCAGGAGCGTAGGAAGCAGCCATAATACGCCCCCTAACACTTTTCGACATTTGATCATGGACGAATCCTCTCGAAAGGTGGTTTCACCCAAAGTAAGTATCCCCCACCAGAGGTGGGGGTTTTACGATCGCTGGCCCCTCAAAGGGGCCTTATCGCGATCGAAAAACTGTGAGATCCGTCGCCCTTCTTTTATTCCGGGCTAAATTTCACCCCATGAAGAGATGTGGGGCAAAACCCAAATCCCGGGATTTTATGCATAGCTCCTAAACGCATTCCCGGAATTCTCAAAGTTTGTGAGTCCCCCACCAGAGGTGGGGGGTTTACCTTGGTGAATTATTTATTAAAAATACTTGTCAAAAATCTCCCCATTGATAGATATAACCACCAATATCACCATATTGCAAACTTAATCGAACACAAGCAGAAGTGGTATTACAACCCGTATCGGGAACAGAGGCCGTTCCATTAGGTGTAATCCCAATGGTCACATCGTTCTTATTAGCATCGTTTATGTCCCCAAATTCTGCGGTCGCTTCTGAAAGAACAGATTGAAGAACCGCAAGTGTGGGTTGAATCCAAGTTCCTGTTGAAAAGTCATATTCATACCACTGCCAACTGAATCCTGTCACTATAGACCCTGACATTGTCAGTTTAATACTGGGGAAAAAAATATTCGTCAATTTTGTCAGCGGGATAGAGGAAACATTAGTAAATGTAAGCGTGCAACCGTTTGTTCCACAATTCGATGTTCCTGTTCCTGTCATTTTATAAGTTCCAGTTGGAGGAGTCGTAGGATTTGTGATAGGCCCACCCCCTGGTGCCCCTGGTGATTCAAATTCATAATTTTCAGCATTTAAGGACTGACCATTAAGGGAAAGATTAAGTGAATTCGCTGAACTATTATAGCTGCACCCGTCTATACTGATCGTAGTGTTTCCATAGGCAATGACACTGCTTGGTGCTTCCAGGACGATATTGGACGTGGGTTTGCAACTGTTATTGTTTAAACCCGTTGTATTAAAGGTAGGCATAGATGCAAGATTTGTTCCTGCTTCGATAATATTAAAATTATATGATTTTTCCATGGTAGAAAAGGAAGGAGTGGGGGCATAAGATTTTTCGGTCGAGGAAAACATTGGTCCAGGATTACTACAACTGGTAGTACAATCTCCATGACCAAACCAGTATTCTAGGATGAACTTATAAAATCGATTTTCCTTGTAATCAAGGATCCCATCCCCATCCACATCGCCATTTTCGAGCCATGTAACAGATTGAGTATAGGTTGCTAAAGTCGCGGCTTCCGTTGTATTGATTCCAAGGGACGTTAGAAGTTTGGATTCAGAAATTGTCGGGGTGGCAGTTAACCCGGAAAGAGACACTGTTCCAAGAGAAAAACTTTGCGAACTTGTAGAAACTGGAATGATGGCCATTCCTGATGTTGGGTCTACTGTCAGGGTCCCAACGGTGGTGGTTCCGTCAAGCAGGAGTATCAGGTATGTTTTCCCGGTAGGGAGGGAGATTGAAAAGCTAGAACCGGAAAATGAGGCCAATTCTGTTGTCGATCCGTCAGTCGATCGGGCAAGAATGCTGGTAATCGTTTGAACAGATGCATGCGCCGACCTTGGAGAGATCAGTGCGTAGAGACGATCTAAGACTCCTTGTATTTTTGCCATTTGAATGGATTGAGAATCCAGAGTGCCTGTCACAACAATGCCGGACCCGGATGCTGCACCAGATCCTCCTCCCCCACCCCCGCCGCTTCCACCCCCGCAGGCTGCAAGGGAAAGCGTAAGGAAAAGAACCATCGCTGAAAAGAGATGTGAGAGGATAAAGGTTTTTCTGGACGATCTAATGCACTCCAGGGGTTTACTTGGGGAATTCATCGTTCACCTCCGAATGTCAATCGGAAGAGTTCTGTTTTCGGATGAAAATCCTTGACGTTCATGAAACAAGGATTTTTTCCCGAGGACAGCCCTCAAATAAAAGGGATTAATCCAAAAACGGATGAAAAACATAAGTATTAAATTTCAATTGAATTATGGCTAACATGAAAAAACCTGTAAATCATACTTAGGTAGCCTTTTTATTGAACTTTAGTAGGAAACTCTGTTCGAATATCCTGATAGTTTTAAGTCCAATGTCCTTTGTGCTGCTTTACAATATTGTTTCCCCTTAGCGCGTTCCTTCCTATCAAAAAGACGAAAATCCTAGAAAGGGCCAAATTTCTCCGCTCTCTGTTATTTTTCCGATGTGATAAAATACCCGGATCATGACTTCCGAGCACAAAAACAATGTTTTCCTGGATCTTTCAGGCCAGATCCTGAACGGCACCGGTTTTCACGGAGCGCCCCGACTTCCTCTCGGAAGCTCCGTTCTGGTCGTCCTCTTCGGGCGGATCGGGGACGTGATCTTCACCCTTCCGTCGATCCTGGCGTTGAAGAAAGCCCGTCCGGACCTCTCCGTCGACTGGCTGGTCGAAGACCGGTGCGCCGACCTTCTACTGGGCCATCCCGCCCTTCGGCATGTCTTCCTTTTCCGGAGGGGGGACTATTCGACGGCGGTGAGGGAGCGGCGCTATGGAACGGCTTTCAGGACTCTGGGGGATCTTTTTCGCGCGGTCAGAAAGGAGCGGTACGGAGCGGTTCTGGACTTCCAGGGGCTTCTGAAGTCCGGCATCGCGACCTTCTTGGCCCATGGGAAGGTCAAGCTCGGATCCCCCTCCACCTACGGCCGCATGAAGGAAGGGGCCGGGTTGTTCTCCCGGCAGGTTCCGCTGGCCCGGGAGGGGCTTCATCTGGTCGAGCGGCATCTCCTGGTCGTGGAGGCCCTTTTGGGGCAGGCGGTTTTACCCGAGCCCATCCTTCTCGAGTTTTCCGAAGAGGAGCGGATCCGTGTCCGGTCCCTTGTGGGACCGGACCCCTTTGTCCTGCTCCACCCCTTCGCCAGCTGGACGACCCGGAACTGGCCTTCCTCTTCCTGGACCCGTGTCGCCCGCGAGATTGCGGGGAAGGGGTACCGTGTGGTCCTGGCGGGAGCGGGAGGGGAGGCTCAGGAAAGGGTGAAGAACGCGCTGGACGCGGCCGTTCCAGGAGGCGTTGTCGACCTCCTCGGAAAACTCACGCTCCGGGAGCTGGCCTTCGCCATGGCCTCATCAGAAGCGGTCCTGGCGGTCGATTCCGGACCCATGCATCTCGCCTCCGCGACCGGGACCCGTGTGGTGGCCCTCTTCGGGCCCACCGACCCGGTCCGTCTCGGACCCTATGGCCCCCGGAGAACGGAGGAGGGAGACGAGGAGATGGGGCGCTCCGGACGGGTGGTCTCGGCAGGACTTTCCTGCCAGCCCTGCATGATGCGCCGGTGTTCCATCGGAACGATCTGCCAGGAGCAGTTGACCCCCGAGACGGTGCTCGAGGCTTTTTCCGGGATCATGAAGACCGGGACATTGGCGGGGCAGGCCCGTCTCCTTCGGGAGGGCTGCCCATGACCTTGCCGAAGGAGCGAGAGATCCGGGATCCGAGAACGCTCCTGATCGTCAAGCCCTCCTCCCTGGGAGACATCCTGCATGCCCTTCCCCTGGTGGAGGCCATCAGGTCCGTCCATCCGGGACTCATGGTGGACTGGGTGGCGAACGGCGCCTTCGTGCCTCTCGTCCGCCGCCACCCTGGCATCCGCAACGTCTGGGAGTTTCCCCGGCAGGAATTCGGGCGTATCGCCTTCTTGCGGAAGATGGGAGAGCTCTCGGAAAACTTTGCGGCTAACCCCTACGACATCATTCTCGACGCCCAGGGGCTGCTCCGGTCGGCCCTTCTGGCCCGGATGGCCCGGAAACGGGGCCGCTCCGGGACGCTCATCGGCTTCGACCGCGCCCGGGAGGGGGCGTCTCTTCTCTACGACCGGACGGTCCATATCCCCGAAGAGCCCGGATCCCCCTTCCATGCCGTTCCCAGAAATCTCCTCTTCCTTTCGGCCCTGGGGGGAGGGGAGGGAGGAGCGGTTCCTCCGGTCCCCCTCCGATACGAAGCGGCCGACCATGAGGCGGTGGACCGCCTTCTGCTCGAATGCGGGATTCTGCCGGGAACGCCCTTCGTCGCGATTCATCCCGGGGCGCGACGGGACAGCAAACGGTGGCTCTCGACCTATTTCTCCGACCTGATCCGGATGCTGGGCCATCGGGACCTCCCAAGGCCGGTGCTTCTGGGAGACCGCAAGGAGGAGGGGCTCCTCTCCGAGATCGAATCGCGATCCGGCGTCCCCGTCCCCCTCCTGGCCGGGCGGATCCCCCTCGATCTCCTGCCTCATTTTCTCTCCCGGGCCGTCCTGTTCATCGGGAACGACTCCGGTCCTCTCCACATGGCGGCTCTTGTCGGGACGCCGACCCTTTCCTTCTATGGCTCCTCCGACCCCGGCCGGACCGGCCCCTGGGGGGACCCTCGCACCAACGTCGTCCTCCGGGAGCCCCTTCCGTGCTCCCCTTGCGGAGACTTCAAGAAGTCCTGCGCCCACATGACCTGCCAGGTGAGCCTGACGCCGGCCCTGGCGATGGAGGCGGTCCTTCGTCTTCTCGAAGGGGCGGGGACGGGGAGGACTCTTCCATGACGGAGGGGCTGCAAGGGGGTACCGTCTATTGCCGGGGGCTCAACTGGATCGGGGACGCCGTCCTCTCCCTCGGAGCCCTTCAGGGGCTCAAAAGAGACCGTCCCGGGATCCATGTGACGGTCGGGGCCCCTTCGGCCACCGCCGGCGTCTATCGCCTCTCCGGGGCGGTCGACTCCGTCATCGCCCCGCCGTCCCTCCTCTCGGGGATCCGCTTCGACGCGGCGGTGATCCTCCCTCGCTCCTTCCGGAGCGCCTGGGAGTCCGTCTTCCTCTCGGAGCGCCGGATCGGCTTCGCCTCGGAGGGGAGATCCCTCTTGCTCACGGACACTCTCGACTATCGCCGCTGGAAAGAGCGGGGGCTTCACCAGTCCACCTATTACGAAAGCCTTCTCCAGGCGCTTGCCCCGGAGACCCGCTTCGAGCCGCCCCGTTTCGTCTTTTCTGACGGGGCCCTTGCCGAGGCCCGGCAACGGCTCCGGGGCCTGGTTCCCGAGGGAGACCGGGTTCTTGCGGTCAATCCGGGAGCCTTCTACGGGCGGGCCAAGACCTGGCCGACGCACCACTTCGTCCGCCTCCTCGAGCTTCTTCTCCCGGAGGATGCGGGGCTTCACGCCATCCTCTTCTCGGGGGCGGCGGACCGTCCCCTGGCGCAGGAGATCCTCCGGCGCCTGCCCCATCCGCGCCTCCATTCGGTGGCCGGGACACTCTCCCTCGAAGAGAGCGCCGCGCTCCTCTCCCTCTGCGACGCCCTCGTGACCAACGACTCCGGGATGATGCACCTCGGCTCGGCCGCAGGGCGACCGGGGGTGGCCCTCTTCGGACCCACCGACCCGGTCGCCACCGGTCCCGTTTCCCCTTCGACGGGGCCCGGCATCCGTGTCCTGTCGGTTCCGACTGCCTGCGCCCCCTGTTTTCTCCGGGAGTGTCCGATCGACCACCGGTGCATGGAGCGGCTTTTGCCGGAGACGGTTCTGGCCGGGATCATCCGCATTCTGAAAGGAGAGGTTCTCTTATGAAGAAAAAAAAGAGAGGGCGACCGGTCGTCCTGGCCGACCGGGACGGGACCCTGATCCGGGATGTCCCCTATCTGTCGCGGATCGAAGACATCGCCCTCCTTCCCGGGGTGGCGGAGGCGATCCGGGAGCTCAACCGGCGCGGGATCCCGGTGGCCCTCGTCACCAACCAGTCCGGGGTGGCCCGGGGGTATTTTCCGGAGTCCTTCGTCCATGAGAGCCACGTCCGCCTCATGGCGCTCCTGGAAAAGGAAGGGGCGACCCTCCAGGGGCTCTACTACTGCCCCCATCTTTCCCCGGAGGAGTGCCTTCCCTCCGCGGATCCCGACCTCTCCCGCTACCGGCGCGTCTGCGGCTGCCGAAAGCCCGGTCCGGATCTGATCCTCCGGGCCCTTTTCGACCTCGAGGGGGATCCCGCCCGGAGCGTCGTCATCGGCGACGCCGACCGGGACCTCCGGGCCGGAGAGGCGGCGGGGTGCGGGCCGGGGTACCGCATCATCGCCCATGAAAGCGGATCGGCCCTTCCCTCCTCGTGCCATGTTTTCTCTTTCGCCGAGGGGGTGGAGCGCTTCCTGGACTTTCTCGAAAAGGGCGGATCTTTCCGGGAAGAGTGACCGGAATACGATGCGATCCTGTCTTTGATCAGGACGCGCGATCCTTGCAGGAGGGAGGAAGAGAGCTCCCAAGGCCGACAATTGGACTTTTGAAGAACTCATGGCTCTTTCGGCCATAAGGCCCTCTCCGCCACGAGATCGTCGGGGGAGAGCTCCTCATGCCCCTTTCTCCCGATGCGCGCCATTGGAGGATCGCCCGGAATCGTCCTCGGGTCCTCGATCTCTTTCTTCAGAATCGCCCGCCGGGAAAACTTTTCCTGATTATCGCCAATCTTCAGTCCGGCGTATAACAAGCACCATCGCCCATCTTTAATGAAGCAGGCTCAAAATGTCCATGAATCGCATCCAGTTTCAGAAGGGACTTTCCCTTCCGGAGTTTCAGAGTCTGTACGGCACGGAAGAACAATGCGAAGCGGCCCTTGAGAAAACGCGCTGGCCGGACGGATACCGGTGTTCCCGCTGTCAGAGCACGCTTCATTGTGTCCTGCATGTCCGCTCCCGGAAGACCTTCCAGTGCGGGTCCAGTTCCACTGGGTCAACACGATTCCGGAAAATCTGAAGCCGGCTCTGTCCGGAACCTATCATGCGTTTGATTTTTCCAAGTATGCGCGCCGTTACCTGTCGGAGTTCTCG
>JAJYPO010000082.1 GCA_021795275.1 Nitrospirota bacterium
TTCATTCCTTCCGACGCCTGAACCTCCCCCTTTGCCCCTCTCGCAGCCTTCCTCTTCTCCTCTCACCTCCTCGCTCGGAGGCTCACCCCCCGCTTGCGTCTGTCAAGGGGGCGGCTGAGCTGTTACCGGAGTCCCGGGTGAGCGACAAATTCTAGGACTTTGACTTGTCGTCTTAAGCCATTGTTTTTGTTGCATTATGTTGCATGTTTCCATTCAGGCCGCCCATTGGCTGGCGTTACGTTCCCAGAATGACTCGTAGCGGCCGCTCTTGATCGTGCATCGGAGGGCCAGGATGGCATTCGCTCCGGCGACGCTCCAATGCATGCCCGACTTTTTGAGGCGGCCCCCGACGATCGACTTGCAGCCCGCCTCGACGACGCCACTTGAGGTACAGAGCCCCCGGGCCCGGAACTCCGGGTAGCGCATTCGCTCCCGGTTGTTCTGAAAATAAGTCCGACATTGCTCGGCTTCCGGGAAGCGTGAGGCATAGATTCCGATCTCCTTGAGCAGATCGTCCATCCGACCTTCATCGAGCTCCTCGTAACGACAATGTCTCCATTCTTCGGCCTTGGGAGAGTCGCCGAAAAGGGCATGCGAGAGTTCGGAGAGGTGCTGCTTGGCGTGGAAGCGGTCCACAATGCAGAGAGCTCCGGGAAAGAGATATTCGGCCGTTTTCCAAATCCAGGCCGCACCATCGCCGATGACGACAATCTGCCGGGCTTGTGCGGCCCCTCGTCGTGTGGCCTCGCGTTCGACCCGCCTGGCAAAGTCCGAGAGCTCCCGACCGACGTCCGGGCAGGAGGCGCTTTCGATGGCCGCCGAGTAGGAGACCGATCCGGGATCCCGGATCGGGATTCCCCGCTCGTTTTGCGTATTGGCCTCCCAGATGTCGATCATCTTGGCCTCGCGCGTCTTGGACGAGCCGTCTTTCTGTTTGCCTTTTCTCCCGGCTGTCTCGCGCGACTGCATCGGGACCCCGGTCCCATCCATGCCGATATAAAGGGGACCTTGGGGAAGGCGATGAGGCTCGAGGTCGACATGCTCCCGTTCGTCTTGGTCGATCAGCTCCCCGAGGGACTTGGCGAGCCGCTCGACCTGCTTTTCCGGAAGCCGGATCCGGGCGGCGCAAAACAGCAGGGTGCTCGCTTCCAGAAAGTCCGTCTCGGCTCCAAAGAGGCCGGCCAGATACTGAACCTCGGGAGAGAATCCTGTGGCGTCGAGTCCCAGGCGGGCATCGTCGGGGAAGCACCCCTTCCGGCAGGAGCGACAAAACCCGTAACGCCGTCGGAGCGTGACCTCTCCGAACGACGTCATAAAGGTCTTGGACTTCATTCCCTTGCTCTGGAGGGGGCGACCGCAGGCCGGACAGAGGAAGGGGGCCGGGTGGCGTGTGATCTCCTCGTTGAGGCGAGACTCGAGGGTTCGGGCAGTCTCTTCGAGCAGGCGGTCTTTCATGGCCCGCTCCATGGCCCCGAAGTCCAATCGCCGGGAGGACCGGATCATCGGCACGCCCATCTCCTCGAGGATCGAGGCAAACGAGGGGTTGGGGACTTTTGAGGCCGTGGGGGGAGCCTCGGGAGTCTTTTGCCCAGAAAGAAGAGAGAGGAGCTCCTGAAGATGTCTCTTTTCTTCAGATCCCTCCGGGGCCTCTCCAATTTTCTGGCGCAAGGCCGCCTCCATGGCGAGAAGAGTTTCCTGGGCCTGATCGGCCGGGGGGGGATGTCGGGTCCGTTGGGGGTCTTTTTCGAGGGCTCATGGAACGCTCCTATGGAAGAAGGGGGAAGTTTTTTTAACATCCTTCTATCCATAACAAAATTGTACAGGAATGTCCAGCGCCTCTTGCGTGGCCATCAACATGTATGTCAGTCAATGTTCTGCGGGCCATGTCGTTCAAAAGATCCTTGACTGGAGACGCGTCCTAAAATTTGTCGCTCACCCAGCCTGCACCATATCGTTGCGTTGGTGAAAGGCAGATGGAGATCGTTCAAAAACCGCGTTCTTCTTCACCCGGAGTGTCACAAGCGGGTTCACGGCTAAGACAAGTACGCGGCAACCGGGTTCCCACAAGGGGCCTTTGTGAGGCGAGAGCCGGATGACATGAGAAGTGTCACGTCCGGTTCGTCAGGGAGCTGGGCTCTGCTTATCTACCAAAGGCGCACGATCAGTTTTTGGATTGGGGCTGGTGAGTGTTTTGGAAAGGCTCTGTTTCCCTTGGGTGTTGCGCCTCATTCCTAACCGGCTTCCGAGCAAGTCGGAGAGCCGTGGCAAGATGATCCGTAGAAGATTTCCTTGATATTCTCGACCGACGGGATTCCAGAATCTTTGAAAATCCCGTTGCAACATCCAAGAGAAACAGAGCCTTTTGAAAACAGTAAAGCTATCGGATAGATCTTGAGATACATGCATTGGCAAGAACTCTCACACTTCTAAGGGACTTAATTGTATTCCGGGCACTAACAGCCTCCGGCTACCCGACTCTCTCGGTCTCTCGGGATCTTGAAGAAAGGAGGGAGCACGTCATTGTCCGTGCCCCCTCCTTATCAGATCTAACAGACGATGTACCGCCTTCAGAAAATGCTATGGGTCAGGGGGACGAACCCCTGAATAAATACCCACTACGAAATAAAAACAGCCATATTATACACTGTTTCAGATTTTGCTAAATTTGGCGAAGTTACAGATCCGTGCATTATTGGCATACGGCTGTCGCTCGGACCTTGTAAAGCTGAACAAATCCAAAAAAATCTCTCGTACTCAATTGTGTTTGAACATTCGACAATCGTCCGCTGGAGCACTGGGCAAGAAGAGCTTTGTTGGCCTGGACGGTGAGGTCTTTCGGTGCCGTGAGGTGAAGAATGCCAGGATCCCCGCTTACAGTGGCATGAACCGTCTGACCGGTTGTCCCTTTGGATTCAGAGATTGCACTGGAATTGATCGATACGCAACCGGTTGTTGCAACAAATCCGGACAACAGAACCACACCAAGTAGTTTTTTCATTGGATCCAATCCTTTCCATAAGGTGGAAAAATAAAATCATCCGGGGAGCGGGAGAATTCCTGTTCCGTTCTCCCATCCCTCACCCCGAATCCGGGAAAAGGAGTTTTCTCCCCTCCTGAAACACTTGAAGGAGGAGATGGGCATATTCTCCCTAAAACGTTCGATTTATGCAATTGGCTCTTCAGCAAGGTGTGGGCGACAAATTTTAGAATGAGATTATCCCGCCACGATAAAGGCGGGGCAGAGGCCACTCCGCCAATGATTTCCCGCACGAGGCAGTCTCCCCTGTATTTTCGACGTCTTCGCTCGAACCTGCCCCCACCTTCCGTTCCACTGAACACATATCCTACAAAAGTAGGACTTTTACGAACTTTTGGTCGATTGTTATATTTCTATCAGAAGATATAATTTCTCAACGAATTTTCCACATTGAATTTCGTTCCAAGCACATCCGTACCTCAGTGTCGACATGACGTTCGAAAATCTTCCCTTCCTCTACCGAAGGAGAAGAACGTGTGCTTTTCGAGTGCCGGAGCCCTGCAGTTTTCCTCAATGGGAGGAAGCGATGCCGAAAATCTCATCCCGACCGTCGAAAGGGGGAGCCGAAGGGCTCTCTGGACCCGACAGTTATCTGTGGACGCCTCGCCTTCTCCTGAGACTTTCCCGCCTTTCACACGCCCTCGCCCTCTTGGGACTTTTTTTTCTCGCACCTGGCCTTTCCGGTTGCGCAGAATCAAGTCTTCCCCAAGGCCTTTCAGGGACATCCCACTACAGACCGAAGACTTTCATGACATCGCCTTGGATCGAGCTCAAATCGTCCTATCCCTCCGAAAAAGCATGGAAAATCCTCAAGAAGACGGTGGACTGGAGGCTCGAATATCCCGTGACGCTGGAATCCCGGGATTATTTCGTGACGGCATGGCGAAACGGGGTCAGGATCTACGCCATCATCGACAGAAGGGAACCTTTCGATGCCCTTCTGAAGATTGAATCTGTGAGACCCGTATATCCAAAAAACATTGAGATGCAAGTGCGGGAGATCCTCTGGAAGGCTCTCGGAGAAGAAAAACCTGAAGACGATGGAGGATGACGATGACATTTTTCAAGAAAAGTCTTTTGGTGGCAGGGGCGCTGGCGACAGGGCTATCGCTGGTCGGGTGCACCGACTACTCCAAGAACTACGGCCTCAATCAGCCTGGCGTCGAAGTCCTTCCCCTGCACCGGGACGAATACAAGATTCTGGGTGATACGGAAGGCCATGCCTGCGGTCAGTGGCTTCTGGGGGCGAAGCTTCCATGGTTCACCGCACCGGAGAAGACGGTAAACTATGCGGAGACTTCCTTCGATACCCTCATGCAGTCGATCCCGATCCTCGGGTGGTTCTTTTCCGGAGACCCTGCCGTGGAGGAGGCCCTCTACAATGCGATCGACAGGATCCCGGGAGCCGATTCCGTCATGTCCGTCCGAACATCCTACGACAAGAAAGTCAATTACTTTTACGTCTACAAGGACGAATGCGTGACTGTCAAGGGAAAGGCCTTCATGCTGAAAACGGATGGACCGGGGAAAGGTCCCCAGCCGGAATCCGCGGCGAGCGCTCCGGCCAAAACCAGCGGAGGAGAATGACGTCCCGGGCATTTTTTCCAGGAGGAGACACTCCATGTTCTTCCGGACGTTAAGGAAAGCCTATCTGATCGGAACCCTCGTTCTTCTCGCCTCCTGCCAGACGGCGGGAGGCGACTTTGTGGCCTCTCCCGACTCATCGGGGGGCGGAGGCGAGGGCTCGTCTTCGTCTGGATCGAGCCTTTTCGGGAGCATGGCCGGATCCGTATCGGCCGGAAATCGGGAAGAAGGCGCAGGGGGGCCGCCCAACCTCGGCCCTCTTCGGATCGGGGTTTACTGCGCCTTCATCGTCGACCGCCCCTGCCAGGACTCTGCCGGAGCGATCATCCGGACCATCCGGAGAATCGGGAGCCGCCCCCGGCTCCTCTCCTCGGAAGATGCCGGCTCCGGAACCGGGGTGGTCGACATGATCGTCCGGATCTCCTACTACGAGGGGCTGATCGGAGTCACCGACACCGCCGAGGCCGTCTCGTCCTACAACGGACAGACCCTGTTCCGACTGTCGGCATCGGGGTCAGGCGACTCGGCGATGAGGAAGCTCAATGCCTCGGTCAGCCGGATCCTCCGGAAAAACTTTATTGTCGGCGCGAGCCTTTACAGAAGCCTCGCCGCGGAGCGCCCCTCCAACGTCGCCCGACGTCAGGGAAACCTCTCCCCGGCGACGCCGGCCTCTCCCCCCTCAGCAAACGTCGCCTCCAGGAAAAGCCCGAAGGCGTTTGAGACGCTTTCCCATGCCGATCTCCCCGACTACCGCCTCCCGGCGCAAAAAGATGCCTATGCCATTGTCATCGGAATCGAAAGGTATCTGACCCAGGTGCCGGATGCCACCTATGCCCGGCGGGATGCCTTTGCGGTAAGGCGACATCTTCTGGCGATGGGATTTGCCGAGCGCCATATCCACCTGATCGTCGACCGGGATGCCACCCAGGCCGCGATCAAGTCCGAACTCCGCTGGCTTCGGAATAATACCGACAGAAACTCGCTCGTGTTCTTTTACTTTTCAGGCCATGGCGCTCCCGATCCCGCCTCCCGGCAAGCCTATCTCGTGACCTCCGACACACGTCTCGACGATCTCGCCGACTCGGCCTTTCCCCTGAAAGCCCTCTACCGTTCGCTCGACCGTCTTCCCGCCGGCAATGTGATCGTGGCTTTGGATTCTTGCTTTTCGGGGGCGGGAGGACGCTCCGTCCTGGAAACGGGGAGCCGTCCTCTGGTGGCGGTTCGCACGGGAACCGGCGCACTGGGAAAGACGGTGGCCCTGGCCGCTGCGGCAAACGACCAGATATCGGGCATCCTTCGCAGGAAGGAGCACGGGGTGTTCACCTACTACCTCCTCCAGTCCTTCAACCGGAAGTTCTCCCGGGCTTCGGGGCAAGGAGTCCCCCTCTCCGAGATCTATGCCTATGTGAAGCCGCGGGTCGAGGACTCGTCCCGCCGCCACAACCGGACGCAGATCCCCCAGATTCTCTTCCAGACGAGCGACCCCTCCCGCACCTACCTGAAGTAGAACAAGCGTATTTATTCAGAAAAGCAGGGAGCCCAGCAGTCGTGGATGAGGCGCCCCCGGAAGCGGGGGAGGAGGTCGAACTCGGAGAGGGCGATCCCTCCCCTGTGTGCATGGACCCCGTACCAGGTGAGCGTGGGGGTGGAGAGGACATGAAGCCAGGAGAGAGAGCCCTCGACCCGGATTCCGGTCTCGTCCGCATTGGCGAGAGGGGCCTTGAGGAGCTCCTGCTCGAGGGCGTGGGAAAACGCGTCGAGCGATGGGTCCGCATCGACAATGATCTTCTGGATGGTGGCGGGGCTGACAGGGGCCCCGAAGAGATCCCGGCACATTTGGGAGAGGAGGTGGCGAGCAGTTATCGGGAACAGAGCCTATCGAAATGGTAGGGGGCTCATTCCATAAGGCCCTTAACTGGATCCAGTTGTTCCTGTGAGGCAGGAGAACGGAACAGGACTTCTCCTGCGATGGAATGCTTTCGTTTTTTTCAGTTTTTCATGTTCGATGAGACCGTTAGGACAGAAGGGTGGTTATACCATCACTTTTCTGAACCGCATGTTTTCGTTTTCACACTTTTCAAGGAGGCAATCATGGAAGGATGGAATCGTCATGTTTGCATGTGGCTCAAGAATCACCGAGTTCCGAGTTTCTTCTTCGGGGGGGTCTTTCTTGCGACCTTGGCCGCCTGTGGGGGGGGAGGCAGCTCTTCCGGTAGCGGGGGCGGGCTCAGTGGAACGACTGCCACCGCCGCACAGACGGTCGGTACCACAGCAAGCCAAAGTCTGAGCAGTGCTTCGTCAGGGTTGACCGCCACGAATACGACCAGTTCTCCATCCCCCCCGTTCAACTTCACCCATTTTCTGATCACTCATGCAGCCAAGATCATTGCGGCACACAACACCTCCCCCAGCGTGAGTTCTGTAAACCTGGACAAGGCCGTTCTTTTAGCGAAGAGCACGGGCTCTTCCCTCCGCGGCCAGATCCGGTCGTTTTCACCTTCCACTTATCCGGAGCCATGCACTTCAGGAAGCGGAACGGTATCAATGAGTTTCAGTGGTACCTCGATATCCATGACGTCTACATACTCTAGTTGTGCGATAGGCGGAGTGACCATGAATGGCACAATGAGCATGAGTATGAGCGGATTAAATTCGTCGGCTCCGCTAGCGTCCTGTGGGAGTGTTTATTACTTTAACGGGACAGGTTTTACCGTTCACTTGACTTTTTCTAAGTTTTCGGTCACGCCTCCCTCGGGAGATACCGCTATGACGATGGGAGGCGGCATCGACATGACCGTTTCCGGAAGTTGTAACCCTTCTGCTGGTACGGCCAACTATTCGATCACTGAAAAAGTCCCGACGGGCGGATGGACCATGACCTCCTCGGCCGCAACCATCGATATCACTGCGATGAATTTCGCTTTCACTCTTACCGATAGTAATGCGACCGGCCTTCCCATAAGAGAACAACTGTCCGGAAGTATGACTGTTTCCAATTCCGTTCTTGCTGGAACCCCGTTTTCTGGGGCTCTGGTTATAAAGATCTCACCTGCCTTAGTCGTCGACATTTCATCTTCGAACGCTCTTTCCGTGCAATCGGGAGGGATCATAAATGTTAACGATTCCAGCAACGGTAATACCATGGTGATCACAGCTGAAGCTGGAAACACTGTTCAGGTCGTCACCGATATTTCTGGAACGACGAGTACGGCTTCGGAACCCTTTAGCAGTTTCTGGATCTGATTCCTTGGATTGTTTATCTCCATGCCCCTGCCAGAATTCTTTTTTGGGCTTACGGGGGCATGGAGCCTTCCGTTCATCGGAACAATGCGTTATGGAATGTGCAAGTCTCCCGTTCGTCGATTTCACACTTTCCCCTTTTCTGGGATCCTTTCTCCGTGCTCTTTGGCAATGTTCGTATTTAGCGGTGGTGGCTGTTTTGTGCGGCCTATTCTCCGGTTGCGACAATCCCGTATTCTCGGAAAATAGTGGCAACCGTTTGCCGGTAACGGTCGGGGTTGGACTCGACACCTCGCAAAATGCTCGATTTGATATCAACATCCCCACAGTATCGCTCATTGTCTGCCCTCCGGGCGATGAAAACCGGTGCCGTCGGATAGACCATATTCTCCTCGACACGGGTTCGTCGGGGTTGCGGATCTTCAGGAGTGTTCTTCCCTTTAATCCTCCTCCATTACGGGTCAAGGGAAAGAGGGTTTTTGAGTGTCTCCCATTCGGGACTGCGAATCTTTGGGGCTTTTTGGGGTCTTTGGATGTTCGAATGGGGGGGGAGCCCGTGATCCGATCAGTTCCTGTTCAGATCATAGGAAGGAACCCAGTTCCTTCTCATCGACTGATTCTTCCTCCGACATGTGTTCAAAGGGTGCCGAATAAACCGGAAGATACCTATGCAGGCTTCAATGGCATTTTGGGAGTAGCTCCTCAGAAATACGACAATGGCTTTACCTATATTTGCAAAGAAAGTCGCTGCTTTCTTTGGGCTCCACAGCCCTCCTTTCGGGTTCCTAATCCTGTTATGCTCCTTCCCGTGGACAATAACGGAATTGTTCTTTCGTTTCCCCAAGTTCCTATGGAAGGAAGCGGCCCGATTTCAGGAGAAATACGTTTTGGTATCTGGACCCGGACCAACAACCAGATTCCTTCCGATACCACGATCTACCGTTTGGATGGAGCCGGATACTTCAGAGCGTTCGTGAACCATTCCTGGATTCCGGTTAAGGCCGATTCCGGGACAAATTTTTTTCTAGTGCCTTTTCTTCCCTCTCAGTTCCCATCTTGTCCTCAGCCAATTCCTTCGTTTGTCTGTCCTTCCAGACCCTCATTTTTTCCTCTTGTTCTCAGAGGGGCCGGCGAATCATCTGTGGGATTCATCAATCTTCCGGTGGGAGATGCCAGAGTCCTACTTACAAAAAAACAAATCGTCATTCCAGGGATTTTGCTTAGAGGAAAAATCTTCCAGTTCCCAGTAATAGGTCTAGGACTTCCATTTTTTTTGGGGAGATCAGTATATATTCTGTATCAGGATGACCTCCGGGCAGCGGGAATTGGCTACCAGTAGACTTTGGCGATGGGAGGTATCTCACCACCCCCCCTTGGGCTCAAAAAAAACCGGGGATCTTTTCGTTCCCCCAGGAGGATTTCAAAGTCCGGGCACATGACGTCAAACTATGGGTAGCGGCTCCAGGGTTGAAATTCGCTCATTCAAGGGGTGCAAGCCTGAATGATTTTGAGCTTTTTGACGTCCTTGTCCCTATATCCATAGGCTCTCCGTATGACGTTTTTTGCCTTTTGGTTCGTGGATTCACCGTCCCCCAAAGGAACTTTCCTGTCGCAGGAGGACAGGATGCCGTCGAGGTGCTCTTCCACCATGGCGGCAAACTTCTTG
>JAJYPO010000083.1 GCA_021795275.1 Nitrospirota bacterium
GAGGCGGGACTTGAACCCGCACGGGGGTTACCCGCCAGATCCTAAGTCTGGTGCGTCTGCCATTTCGCCACTCTCGCAATGACAGCCTTGTATTCTAGGAGGTTTCGTTTCCTTTGACAATTGCAGGAAGGAAAGGGTTCCGCCTTTTTCTTCTCCTATTCTCCCTGGGAAACAGCCTCTTTGCGGTCCTCCTCTACGCCCTGACACGCCCCTCCCTCTCCACCCCCCTTTTTGAATTTCCCCTTCTGGCAAGCCTTCATGCCCTGGTTCTCGGAACCCTCCTTCCGGTTCTTCTTGATGGGCTCTATCGTGATTCCCCCCTTTTTCGGGTGGCCTCCCTTTTTGTTTGTACAGGCGAGCTGGTTTTGGTGTCAGGGTTCCTGACCCTCCCACGGTCAGAACTCCCTTATGATGGCGGGATGATGGTGACAACAGGACTCCTGTTGGCGGCATTTCTCCTGAAACCCGGAAGCTGGCGGTTCCTCTACTGGATGGCCCTGGGAGGATCGGCCGGGCTGGGCATCCTTCTTGGAGAGGTCCTGTCCCGCCCGACCATCGATCCCATTCCCTTTTCGATGATTGCGGCCCACGGGCTTTTGGGAGCGGGACTGGGCCTCTACCCCCTTTTCTGGGTCAGGAAGGATCAAGAGATTCGAGCGAAGCTTCCGGTGATCGCTCTCGTCGGGGCTGTCCTGATTTTCCTCACCCTAGTCCTGAAAGAGAGCCTGATCAGAGGATCGATGGGGGCTCTTTTCGTCGGGATGGCGATTCTTGCCGCCTCCGGTCTCGGGAGAGAAGGCCGTCTTTTTGGCCTTCTTTGCGTCGGAGGGGCCGTGATCCTCTGGTTTTCAGGAAGGTTTCTTCCCGGAGAAGGAATGTCCCTTCTGGGTCTCCTTCTTCTGGGCGGCTGCCTTGTCGGACTAGTCAGAAATCGCCAGGGTCTTCAGGGGGAGCCTGCGGCGGACTGAGATCCGGCGGTGGCCGGAGCCCCTTCGGAAAGCTCGAGATGGTTGTCCATGATCCCGATTCTGAAAAGGCTTTCTGGAGTCATTGAGGATGCCTGGATCTCCAGGTTTTTCAAAACGGGAAGGATCATGGTCTGAATTTTCCGGTTTAGCTCGGATACGGTGATCGTTGCCGGATCAACCTGGTGGGTGAAGAAGGCGGGAATTTCGGGGTCCACATCGAGAATTCCCCTGATCGGATGCTTTTCGAGGAAGCGGGATAGGGTCTCGTAAAGGGTGCGGCGAGAGATGTCTTCGATGTCTGTCTCGCTGTAGGCCGGGAAGGGAACAATCAGGTCGAGGGAGCTCAGTGTTTCCCGGCTGAAGACAGGAAGAAAGGCCAGACGCCGGTTCTTCTCGGAAAGTTTTTCAAGAATCATCTCGACCCTGTTTCCGTGTCGGGCTGACTCCATTTCATCCCCGGAAAAGAGTGAAGTGCCGAGGATCAGTGTGCTCCGGGGAACAGAAAGGGGTTTCCCGCCGGCGTTGATGACTCCTTCGTTCAGGAAGAAAGGGAGGAAATCCCAGGCTGAGGGATGGGCCTGCTCGATGTTGTCAAGGTAGAAAACGGCCTCCGGCCTTTCTTCGAGGAGGGTCCGGATTCCTTCCGGAACCGGACTCGACTTGGACGAACCGAGCGGCCTCTGGAGCACCATGCTCGCAAACAGACGGTCTGCATAGAGCCCCATATCCCGCACCACAAGCCGGCCCTTCCCGGGGTCGAGATGATGTGCGATGGCCTGGGCCGCTTCCAGCTTTCCCGTTCCTTTTGGCCCGGCGAACAGGAAGGCGCCCCGTATGCCGGATCCCCCCTTCTTGATGTTGTAGGATCCGGCGTCGAGAATGGACCGGATTTCCTCCTGAAGATCCCTTCGCCCCGGAAATCCCGTCAGGAACTCCGGTTCCGGCGGAGCCATCTGCAAGACCCCTTTTTCCTCGACTTCCTGCTCCTCATGGAGCTCTTCCTGGGGGGGCGCCTTAGGGGCATCGAGTTCGGAAAAATCGACCTTGTCGGCAGGAGTTCCTTCAAGAATCCGTCCAAGAGCGAACTCCTCAAGTTCGGAAAAGAGGGAGCGCCCCAGTTCGGTCAGGTCAAGAAGGGAGGAAAAACGCCTGGCGATGAAGGGGTCGATCCTGTTGATATCCTCGGCACCGGCAATAAGCCAGACATTCTTGTCCTCGTTGGTCTGGGCGAGTTCCATGACCTTCTGGTTGTAAATTTCGCCATGATAGCCGTAATTGGAAAGCTGGACCTTCGGAAAGAGTTCTTCGAGCGGGTCCACAAAAACCGTCGAAGGACGGTTTTTCCGGCTCTTCAGAAGTAGCGTCCGGAATTCGGTCCCGTCGAGCTTTTTGTCATCGGGAATGGTCATGAAAGGGAAGCCTACCTGCGCTGAAAGCTTCTCGGCGATCATTCGGCGCACCTGGCGGGTACGCCCGATAATCAGGATCGACTCGTGGGACTTCTTTTGCCGGTTTGAAAAGAGTTCTTTGGCCCGGTTGACGAGAAGGGGCCCCATCGCCTGGTCTGTGAGCCTCGACCGGACGATCTCCATGGGGCCGGCCGTCGGGTCCTTCCAGTTCTGGGCCTTTCGACGGATCGAGACATCGATATCGAGCTGCCGGAGGGAACGCCTCAGCTTTCTCGCATAGTCGCTGCTGTGGAGGACCACATCCCGGATGTCCTCCGGGGCGAATCCCTCCATGAGCACGGCTAGCTTGCCCATATCGAACCCTGTGATCATGTCGGGGGTCAGGAGAGGGAGATTTCCGGGAAGAATTTCGTTTTTCCTGGCCTCCTCCTGAAGAAACCGGGCGAGAAGGGCTTTCCTCATTTCCACCTCCGGCAAGGGAACAGGAACGATCCAGTGGATGATGGGGGGCGAGGTGAAGGGTTTCGGAAGATCGTCAGCCTTCTCGACAGAGGCGATCAGAAGATGGCTCCGATTTTTTGCGAGACGGGAGAGGAAAATCTGGATATTGTGCAGTCCCTGGGGATTGGTTTGGGAGGCGGTGGAAATGGTCCGACCGTAATTTTCGATATAAATGACCAGGGGGGCAAAGGGCTTGATCTTGAAAAGGAACCCTTTCCAATAATTGTCCAGCGCCGATCCGTCGACAGACAGGAGAGGCTCCAGCGAGAAATTGTAGAATGGACGTTTGTACTCTCCGGCAAGAGCCCGAGCAAAAATTGTCCGTCCGATCTGGGATGGTCCCGTCAGAAGGATCCCGTTTTGGACATTTCCGACCGATTTCTGGGCCGTTGCGACTTGGTAGAGAATCTGTGAAAGTTCGGCCTTGATCTCGGGATTTCCTGGGATCTGACTGAAATCCTCCCCCGGAACAAGAAGTCTAGTTTTTGAAACGATGACTCCCTCATCTGCCATTCCCATTTGGAAAAGGGCGACCAGCGAAAGGACCATGGCCCCGACCAGCCATCCTGCTCCCGTCCCCATGCTGATGATCGAGCTGATGGTGGCCGAGGGTTTCAGGATGGCTCCGGATATCAGGAAAAAACCTCCATAGATGATCGAGGAGCTCCAGAAATAAATCGCCTTGGGAGCCATGCGGACCGGATTGGGCTTGAAAACGATCTCTCCGTCGACGTTTTCGGAATGGACCTGGGACGGAATGAGGAGAAAGCCGAGGGCGGAGAGAAGGGTCACTCCCCCGACCGCCCAGAGGGAGAGGGCCAGGGGGGGGTCGGAGGAGCGGAACACGATTCCGGCTCCCAGGGCGATCAGGGCGATGAAGCTCCATGTTCCAACGAAGGAGACGGATGGGGGAGAAATTCCATTGGGGCCGCGCTTTTTTTTCCCGGTCCGGTAGGGACGGCCGAGATTTTTCCCGACTCCCGCCAGGACGACGGCATGCATGAAGAGGAGAAGAAAGATCACAAGGGAGGACATCAGGGGGATCTGGGCGTAGAAGGGATCGATTTCCCGGCGAAAGAAAAGGGAGGCCGAGACCCAGGCGAGTCCGACGATCATGATGATGATCGGCTGCAGCATCAGGGGTACTCCCTTTCGTCCGGGCCTTCCTTGTTCAGGGCTTCCAGGACCTTTTCTGCAAGGGTCTGGGAAAGGGAACACTTCCGAACGATTTCTTCCGCGTTGGCAGCTCTTAGCGAATCGACCGAGCCGAAGGCCTGGATCATCTGCCTCTCTCGAGAGGGCCCGATTCCCGGAATTTCGAGGAGACGGGACTTAGTCAGGGCCTCTTCCCGGATCTTCCTGTGGTAGGTGATGGCGAAACGGTGGGCTTCGTCCCGAATGCGAAGGAGCAGGTGGGTCGCGGCCCTGTGGGGAGGAAGAAGCAGGGGTTCGGGAAATTCCTCCGAGACGATCCGTTCAACCTGTCCTGTCCGGGTGCGCTCCTTGGCGAGACCCATGACCTGGAAAGGGTCCGGCTTCCGGTTGATTCTTCCCAGGGCTTCGAGGGAGGCCTTAAGCTGCGGACGACCCCCGTCGATCAGCAAAAGGTCTGGGAGGGGCTGGTCTTCGAACTGGCGTGCCAGAACCTCGGCAAGCATCCGGAAGTCGTCCTGGCCCTTTCCGTACCGGATCCGGAACCTCCGGTACAGGGATTTCTCCGCAATGCCGTCCACAAAGACAACGAGGGATGCGACAGGGTAGGCATCCCCCGTGTTCGAGATATCCACGCATCCGATGGAACGCGGGAGGAGTGGAAGAGAGAGGAGTTCCCGAACCTCTTCGAGCGTTTTCTGGCGGTCTTCCTGGCTTTTAACCCGTTCCCGAAGCGCTTCCCGGGCATTTTCGACGGCAAGCTCCAGCACGATTTTCCTTTCTCCCCGCTTGGGATGAAACAGGGACACGCGTTCACCTTTCTTTTCGGTCATCCAGCCGAGGGACATGAGGGAGGCGGGAGAAAGAGCATGGGAGAGAAGAATTTCGTCGGGAAGGACAGCGGTTTCGGGAGAGTAGTGCTGTTCCAGAAAGGCCAGAACCAGTTCCTCGGGAGAATCCCCCTCAGGGTTCTTGATGTGGGTCTCCCGCCGGCCCGAGACCCTTCCGTTCCTGATCGAAAGGAGCTGGATCTGGACCCAGGGACCCTCGCTGACCAGCGCAATCGCATCGACCGGATGATGGATCGAAAATTCAACCGTCTGACGCTCGAGAATTGTCCGGACGCTTTCGATCTGCCGACGGACTTGGGCGGCTTTTTCGAAGTCGAGAGCCTTGGCGTGTCGCTCCATTTCGGCATGAAGATGATCCTCAAGATCCCGGTTTTTCCCTTCGAGGAACAGGCGGACCCCCTCGGCCATTTTTCTGTACTCCTGGGGGGAGACCAGTCCGGCGCAGGGTCCGAGACATCGGTGGATCTGGTACTCGATGCACGGCCTTTCGATCGTTTTTCCGAGATCCAGGGTGCAGGTGGCCAGGGGAAAAAGCCTCGCGATGGATTTGAGGGTGTCCCGGAGCGCCCCTGGATTCGCATAGGGGCCAAAATAGAGGTCTCCCCCGGGGCGTACCCGGCGTGTCACGGTGAGGCGCGGATAGGTTTCGGACCAGGTAAAGCGGAGATAGGGATAGGTCTTGTCGTCCCGGAAAAGAACATTGAACCGCGGCCGGTACTTCTTGATCAGGGTGTTTTCGAGAATCAGGGCATCAAGTTCGCTCCGGGTCACCAGGGTTTCGATGTTTTGGACCCGGTCCGTCATTTTCCGGATGCGGGGGGAGGCAGGACGTGTTTTCTGGAAGTAGGAGCGGACCCGGTCCTTCAGGCTTTTCGATTTGCCAACATAAAGAACCTCGTCATGAGATCCCTTCATCAGGTAGACTCCGGGGGAGTCGGGAAGCAAACTGAGTTTTTCTTCCAGAGTGACGGGCAAGGATGGTCTGCTTTCCAAAAATCAGCCTCCGGCAAGGAGCCAGACGATATTGTTGTGGGGAGGGGGGTCTCTTATAATGGAGGAACGGGCCCATGTCCTTCAGATGTCCGGGTGAGAGTTTCTCCACAAAGACAGTGTATCATGGAGGGATGTTCCCGAAAATGAATACGCGAAGCGGCAATACGTCTTTCCAAAAGGAGATTTCGATGGAAGGAAATCACGGGCGGGACCCTTCACTCCCCCCCGGCCAGGCGGAAGATCCCGTGGAGGAGGAGCCGATGAACCGTCACGAGTGGTTCGGTCTTCTCCGATATTTCTTTGGCGGCCTGGGTGTGGCTCTGTTCTTTTTTTTCATGATGGCCAGCGGACCCAAGGGAGTTCTGGCCGGAGGCGTCTCTCTTCTGGTCGGTTTGTTGGTGTGGGTCGTCTACCGGTTTGTCTTCCGGGAGGTGGACTAAAAGTCATTCCTGTCTCAGGATGGATCTTGCAAACATCAGGGGATCGAAGGGGAGGAGGTCGGAAGCCTTCTCGCCCACTCCGATGAAACGGACAGGGAGATGATGTTTTTGGGCCAAGGCTACGGCCACACCGCCCTTTGAGGTTCCGTCGAGCTTGGTGAGGATCAATCCGCTGACGGGGGTTATCTTCCTGAATTCCTCGAGCTGGGAAAGGGCGTTTTGACCGATCGTTGCGTCGAGGACCAGCAGGACCTCGACCGGAGTCTCCGGGTCTTCCTTCTTGATGACAGATCCGATCTTCTGAAGCTCAGCCATCAGGTTGTGCTTGTTCTGGAGCCGGCCCGCCGTATCGATGATGGCCACATCCATCTTTCTCGCCCTGGCCGACTTCACAGTATCGAAGGCCACTGAGGCGGGATCCGCTCCCGACTTCTGGTGAACCACGGGGACGTCGAGCTGCTCTCCCCATTTTCTGAGCTGTTCGATCGCAGCGGCCCGGAAGGTATCGGCGGCCCCGAGGATCACCGTGCGGCCCTGACCCCGGAAAAATGACCCCAGCTTTCCTGTTGTTGTTGTCTTCCCGACCCCGTTGACGCCGACCATAAGAATGACACAAGGGCGATGGTGTGTGGGGGACTCCCAGAGGGGGATTCCCTGGGGAAATTCCCCCGCCATTTTTTGTTCGAGATGGCCGAGGCTCTCCCCGGGCGTGGCCCCGGGATTGGTCCTTTCCCATTCCCGAAGATCAGAGACCAGGGCTTTGGCCACAACCGGGCCCACATCCGCACTGATCAGAAGCTCCTCGAGATCCTGGTAAAAGGAGGGATCCTTTTGCCGAAAAAGAACATCGACAGCCGACGCCATCCGTGTGCGTGTTTTGGCAAGTCCTTCCTTGATTTTTTCGAACAAGCCCATCAGGTGTGAATCCTTTCGCCAAAGAAAGTCTCCGGGATTTTTCCCGAGATATTGGAGGGGGTTTTAAGGGCCGGTTCCTTTTTTTGGATAGCCCGGGCCATTTTTGCTTCGGCCTGTTTCATCTCTCTTGCCTCCAGGTCCCCGCGCTCATGGTCGTATCCGAGAAGATGGCACAGACCGTGGATGACGAGATTTGTGATCTCGTCATCCACGGGAATGTCAAAAAGGTTTGCCTGGGCCAGAGCCCGAGGGAGCGAAATCACAATTTCACCCAGGACCCTGGCTGTTCGGGAAGGCTGGCCCGGATACGGGGGGCCGGCCTCAAAGGACAGGACATCGGTTGTGCCGCGCTTGTCACGGTAGGTGGCATTGAGTGCCCGCATTCTCCTGTCGTTGACCAGAACGAGGGTCAGTTCACAGGGAGACATCCGGACTGACTGGAGGGCCCAGAGGGAGTGTCGTCGCAGGCGATCCTTGTCGATTTTGATCTTTCGCTGGAGATCGAGGATGACCACGGCCATCGTGCGACCTGTCAACGGGAGCGCGGGCGGGTTTTTTTGGAGGTTCCGTCAGCTTTATCCGTGGCGGAATTCCCTTCTTTTCGCGGTGTTTCGTACCGTTCGTAGGCTTTGATGATCTCCTGGACGAGACGGTGGCGCACCACATCCACATCGGAGAAAAAGGTGAAGGAGATGCCATCGATTCCCTTGAGGACCTCCTGGGCTTCGAGAAGGCCGCTGTACCGGTCCTGGGGCAGGTCTATCTGGGTCGTGTCCCCCGTGATGACGGCCTTGGAATTGAAGCCGATCCGGGTGAGGAACATTTTCATCTGTTCGACGGTGGCATTCTGGGCTTCGTCGAGGATGACAAAGGAGTCGTTGAGGGTGCGCCCACGCATGAAGGCGAGAGGGGCAATTTCGATCTCCCGTCGGTCCATCATGCGGTTGACCTTTTCCACGTCGATCATGTCAAAGAGGGCATCATACAAGGGCCGGAGATATGGGTTGATCTTTTCCGCAATGTCACCGGGGAGAAATCCCAATTTCTCTCCGGCCTCGACAGCGGGCCGTACCAGGATGATTCTCCGGAAGGCTCCCTTCAGGAGATGGTGGACGGCCAGGGCGACCGCAAGATAGGTCTTTCCGGTCCCGGCAGGTCCGATTCCAAAGACGATATCCTTTTTCTTCATGGCACGGATGTATTCGAGCTGATGGAGGGACTTGGGAAAGATGACGCGTTTCTTGCTGTTTATGGGGACATATTCGGAAAGCAGATCCTTGAGTGAAAGATGGGGGGAGCTCCGGGAAACGGAGATTGCCTGGCGAATCTCCTCTTCCCGGATCGTATACCCGGCCGCCATGAGGGATGTCAGGTCATTGATGACACGGGAGCCCTGGTTGACATCCTCTTCTTCACCCACCATCGTCAGGACGGGGCCATTGACCGAAATGCGGAGATGGAAGGCCTCCTCGAACAGGTGAATGTGACGGTTCATCTCCCCCAGAAATCCGGCGGTGTCGAGATTGGGTGGTAGGTCCAGGTTCTGACGGATTGCCATCAGTCCTTCCGGATGTCTTGGGTGAGAATCATAGGCTTAAGGGCATCCTTTTCCGCCATGTGAAGTTCCGCCGATTTTTTCAGGGAGTCCCGGCTGGACGGTTCCTTGAGGATAAGAACCGGTACGGGAGAGAGATGCATGAGAGAGGTTGACACCGATCCTACCAAGAGGCGACCAAGAAGATTTCTGGCATGGGAAACGAGCATGACAAGATCATACTGCCCTGAGACGGCCAATGCCGCCAGGGTGTGATCTGCCCTTCCCGTATAGACTCCGGCTGAAATCCGCCCCGAAAGGGGCGAGAGGGAGCGGGCAATGGTGGTCAGACGGTTCATGGCCTCCTGGGCGACGGGTTCAAGGGAAACGCCAGGGAGCGGAAAGTCGGTCGGAATCTCATGGAAGGCTTCGAGGACAAATGCTGCATGAATTTCTTCCAGGTCGGCTCCGGCAATCTCCCGGATCTGCCGGAGAATCTCCGGAGAAAGGGGGGCGAGGTCGGAAGGAAAAAGGATACGGCGAAAGGAACAGGACATAGAAGACACGACTCCCCTTGACATTCGGGTGGTCAGGAAAATTCCGAAAACTGCTGATCAAGGATATCACAGCTTAAGCCGGTTGATCCAATCAGACCCTGACAGAAAAGGGCCAAGGAGCAGAC
>JAJYPO010000084.1 GCA_021795275.1 Nitrospirota bacterium
CCGCAAGCAGAAGCTCCGTGTGGCGAGAGCCCACGAACGGGTCTCGGACATGCGTCTGGATTTTCTCCACAAGGCCTCGACAACGATCGGCGAAACCCAAGCCGTCGTCTATGTCGAGGACCTGACAATCCGGAACATGACCGGAAGCGCCCGGGGAACGGCAGAAAACCCCGGCCGGAACGTCCGGCAGAAGGCCGGACTGAACCGCTCCATCCTGTCCCGGGGATGGGGAATGTTCCTCTCCCTCCTGGAGTACAAGCTTTCGAGGCGGGGAGGACGTCAATATTAGCTCTCCGTCATCGACCACACCGCATGGAAACCGATAGGCCCAACATGTCCAGATCCGGCCAATCATGCTTTCCCCGCCATTTGAAATGCTCTGCGATGGCATTCATTCCGGATATCGGAACTCTTCAAAAGTTGTTTCCATCGAGGGAGAAGCGGTAAAATTTACAGTTGAGACAGAAAAAGGGTCGATACCCGTCTTTTCGAAGAGTGGCGACATCAATGCCGTCATCGGGGCAGGACGGGCCGCACATGGAATTCTTTTCACGCTCGACACCGCCGACCTGAATCTTGAGAATGATCTTTCGATTTCGAAATAAAGAGGCGAGATGGCGGGGGAGAAATCTTTTCCCCTGCCCATCTCTCAGGAGGTTTTAGAGAAATGTTTGGTTTTTTCTCAGGGAATAAGGATTTGCAGCTTCACCCCTCAGACTTGAAGGAACGGATCGACAATGGGGATGATCTTCTCATCCTGGATGTCAGGGAGAACTGGGAACATTCCCGGGTCAGGATCGAGAACGCCATTCACATCCCCCTCGCCCAGCTTCCCCAGAAGCTTTCACAGATCGACCGGGAAAAAGATGTTGTCGTCTATTGCCACCATGGAGTCCGCAGCCTGCAGGCCTGTCAATTTCTCAAGAAAATGGGATTCGAAAAGGTCAAGAACCTTCATGGAGGGATTGATGCCTATGCCCTTCATGCCGACCATTCCCTTCCTCGTTACTGATACCTCCGACGGCAGCCTGTTGTTCTTGCTTTGTCCAAGGTGACGGCCCTACCACAGATAAAAAAAGGGGACCTTTCATAAGGTCCCCTTTTTATTAAAAAAACGAAGGGCAGGGTCTCAGAAGAATAAGGGCATCAGTGGGAAGGGGGAGTGGAACCTGATGTTCTGGCATCTCCTGGAACATTCAGAAATTTGGGTGGCGAGGACAACCCCGCCATCGTTGGGAGGCGTGTCAACACGTATTCGTGGGGCACATGGGACAGATTTTCCTCACGAACCCGCATGCGGGCGTTTTCCGGAGGGATGATCACATCATATTCGTTGGCCTTCCAATATCCCCTCGTGCGGCTTTCCACAAGGCCAATCTGGTTCGTGATTGTGACCAGAACGGTTTCTCCGATTTCATAGGCGAAGGCGATAGGGCGGTGTTCCATCTGTATCCCCTTTCAAAGGCTGATTCTGGTTAAGGCTCTTCACGGTTCTTTCGATAGACCGCCAGCCGGTAATGATCGAGTGCCCCGGGACGCTCCTCCCCTGTGGACAACAGAGAGAATCCCCTTCCCAGAAGAGAAGGAAGATCCCTTTCCTTGAAGAAGACGTCATGATGTCCACGGTGGGTGACGAAATTCCGACGTCTGGCTTCTTCCGGAAAGTGACGAAAAAGGTCTGAAAAAACCCCTAAACCGGCCAATCCTCCAGGCTTCAGCAACCGTGCAATCCACAAAGGATACTTTTTTCTTTCGGGACGTCGCAGATGATGGTAGACCCCGAAGTCGAAGACGACATCAAAGCTTGCCGGATGAAAAGGCAAACGAAAAAGATCGCCTTGAACAAAACAGGCTCGACCTCCCCCTCCGATGGAAAGATTACGGCTCGCCACCCGAAGCGGATCTCGCAAGAAATCCATGGCAACCACAGTCCATCCTTGTTCCTGAAAAGGGGCGAGATTCCGTCCCTCTCCAGACCCGATTTCCAGTACCATCCCGGTGTCAGATCCTTTGTAAGCGTCGAGGATCTGGTCGACCAGCTTCGTTGGACCTTCTCTTGGCCAACCGATTTTTCCGGATTTATAGGCCTCTGAGAAAAACCGATTTTGGCGATCATACACCTTCCTGTCGGTTTCCATCAATGGGGTTCCTCGTGCTAAATTAGAGCAGCCATCCAGTCAAGAAAACAGAGGTCTGAGGATTCATTTATTTTCAGGGGGTTGGCCGGACACGATGAATCTACTGATCAGGCCCTCGCTTTTCAAAAATGATCGGGCGCTCCTGGAAATCGACACACTTCTTTCCGGGTCGGATCTATTGTTTTCCCTTTTTCTTTCCAGAACGCAGATCATTATTGCCAATTCCCTTTTCCTGAACCGATGGAACCTCGTAAGAACCGGATTCCCCAGATTTTCACTCGCGGACTATGCAAACCAGATTGCCCAGTCCCTTTCCGGAGAAACGAAGGGACACTTTTGGGATTGGATTTCCGCCACCTCTCCCAACCCTTCGTTCATCAGCCTCCCCGATCCAGGATCAGGAAAAACACGGTTCATCCTCAAAGTTCCTACGGAAAAGGAGAGTTCCGGGGATCCGTTCTTTCTCGAGAGAATTTCGCATACGATGGATGAAAGCGACAGGGAAGCCATGCTCCTCCTGGGGCGGCGCCTCCGGACTCCTTCAAGAACGATCCTCCGATGTGTCAGCGACGAGCTCCTGATCGACCATTTTTTCCTGGATGAACTGGCGGTCGACTCAAACGCGGAAATGGCCCAGATCTATCTTGCAAAGACCTCCTCATGGTCACCCTCCGCCGAATTCTGGCGAATAAGGAACAATCCGGACGAACGAAAGAAACGGATTGCCGAATCCCTTTCCGCAGAAGAGTCCAGCGCCATTCTCCCCTTCAGGCGCATTCTTTTCGCCAAGAATCCGGGGGAAGGATACTGGGCTGATTTTCCCCTTCTTTACAATCGCGCATTTTTTGGAAAGGTCCGGCTCTTTCGACCCGAATCAAAAAAAAGGGAACTTCCCGGACTCAGTTCCTTTCAACCAAGGGCGCAGGCTCTCTCGAAAAAGTTGTTCGATATACGCAAGAACCTGGGAGATCTGATCCCCGCCGCGAGAGAACCCGAATCAGGATTCCTTGACCGTCGGGATGCGCTGCTTCTTCTGGAAGCCCTGATCGAGGAACACCGCATAACTGGAACAGGCTTTGGATTGATCGGAATCAGAACCGATATTCCAAATCACAAGTCGCTCATGATCAAGGCCAGGAGCATTCTGAGATTTTACGACGAAATCGCTCATATAACCCACCGGGAATATCTGCTGATACTTCCGGCAATGGATCCGCAACACGCAGACACCATCATAGAGCGGATCCGGGACATCCTGCTGGGGCTGCACAGGGAGCAGTCGCCTCTGATCACCTTCGGATGGCTTTCCTACCCGGAGACACCAAAGGGTCCTATGAATTTGATCAGAAGCGTCTTCAGAGACCGGGAGTCCCAACCATTGCAAAAAAAACAGACCGAAGAGTAACCGACAAGGAGATCAAATGGCAAATCCCTTCGATCCGGAAGATGAAGACCGGAAAGATGCGCATGACGATATCAAAATTCCGCTACTATGGATCCTTCTTCCTGTGGCCCTCGTCTTTATCGGAATCATCGGAATGACCCTTTACCATCTCAGAAACCTGGATTTTTTAAAGCAATAACTGGCACGCCCCCCATGGGGTGGTCACTTCTTCTTTGTCAGCCTGTCCAGAAAATCCCTTGAGAAAAATCCTGTCATCACCTCTTCGACCGGCCCTTCCATGCGAAGCTCCTTATCTTCCCCCACTTCGATGCGCAGGACTCCCCCCGGCATGCGGACCGTCACCGGACTCTTGACCTTTCCCAAGGAGACAGCACAAGAGGCGGCCGCACAGGAACTGCTCCCCGATGCCTGGGTGTATCCCGCTCCCCGCTCCCAGATCCTGATTTCGATCTCGTTTGGACCGACAACCCGCACCATCTGCGTATTGATCCGCTTGGGAAAAAGAGGATGATGCTCGATCAATGTCCCGTATTCCCGAATGAAGGGTTCATCGATCGAATCTACAAAAAAAACAAAATGCGGATTCCCGACCGACAGGGCTGATCCCCTTACCGAGACATCTTCCTTAATCTGCAAGATCTCTTCGATCATGGGAGCACTCCGGTCCTTGATCCCCACTGCAGCGGGATCGAAGGTGTAGGCGCCCATCTCCACCAGAACGGCGACAACCCGGTTCGAATCGTCGGTCCGAACCGTTGACCGGACACGCCCCCCGGCCGTGTCGATCAAAAACTCCTTCTCTTTTGCATAGCCGTATTCGAAAAGGAATTTCGAAAAGATACGCAGTCCGTTCCCACTTTTTTCGGCCTCCGAACCGTCGGGATTGAAAATTCGAAGACCGAAAGGAGGCGTGTCTTTTTCGAGCAAAAGAATTCCGTCCGACCCCACCCCGTAGTTCCTGTCGCAAAGAAGACGGATATTGTCCATAGTCAAAGGAGGGGTCCCCTCCCCTTTCACCATGACAATGTAATCGTTCCCCAGACCGTGGCTCTTAACGAAATCAAATTTCATCGACACATCCTCATTTCACTTGAAAGTTCTGGTTTCCGTATTATGGAGAGCTCCCGGCGTCTCCGCGAGAATCTGCCAGTCCTTGCGCGCACGCCGACTTTCTGGATCGACCGCCAGAGCCTTTCCGAGATCCTGGACGGACATCGCATACTGATGGGCCCTGTATTCCCTCTCCGCGCGATCCACAAGAGTCCTGACCATTTCTTCTACACGGTCCCGGACCCTGAGAGCAAGCGCATCGGTCTTCAGATAGTCCAAGGCCTTTCGTGCATGGCCGAGGGCCAATGAATAACGGCCCGCCATGTATTCGCTTTCCGACAACTTCCCGTAGGCCCAGCCGATCGTGGGATCGAGGGACCCTCCCCCTGGATCCTTTGCCTTTAACGCCAGGAGCTTCCCCAGAAGTTCCCCCCAATCCTGTCCATCCTGTCCTGAAACGATAACACTGGCTCTTGTCTTTTCGATTTCGGAACGAAGGTTCGGATCCTCCGGCGTCAATGTCCGTGCCATTTCCAGAGCCGAAAGCGCTCCTTTGAGGCGGCCCGATTTGCGCCTCTCTCGTGCAACGCCCATGTAGTAGGCAGCTCCGACGAGACGTATGGTCCGTTCGTCCTTTCGAAGCAGACGCTGGTTGTCTTCGGAAAGCGTCCGTGTCTTCTCCCAATCCCGTACCCATACCAGAGCCTTCCGGAAGTGATTGTCCCGAAGGAGCGTCTTGAGTTCGGAATAGTCTTTTTGGAATCGTGCGTCGGTGGGAGAAGATGCCTCCGATCTGCTCATGAAGGAATGGAAGAGAGAAGCGGAGGAACACCCGGACAAGAGTGTCAGGAGACTGACTGCAAGCAACCATGGAACCCCACTCCCGACAGCCTTTCCCATGCGACCTCCTTCGTTCAGGTTTAAGAACGGTTCTATTGCCAGGTGAAGCCGAGCTTTCCGACGAAATCGCGCTCCGACATCCGACGGTAGGCACCCTGAAGCGGGAGGATCGATGAGAGAGGTCCAACATCGTTGACGATGGGACGGATATTCCCGCGAGCCACCCACTCAAGCATCGCCAAGATGTCGGACCGGTGTGCGAGATAAACTCCGTGAAGGGACAGCTGACGCCCGAAAAGATCTCTTGTCGGGAACTGGGTCGGCGAACCGGTCGTTTCTCCGACAATGACCGCTCTTCCCCCTTTGCGGAGGAGGGGGAGGATTTTCGGGATGGTCGCTCCTCCAACGGTATCAAGAACACCGTCAAAAAGCTTCCCTGAAAGCTTCAGCACCTGTTCCGGCCACCCCGGGGCATCATGGGATACCAGGGGAATATTCATGGATCGGGTCAGTATCTCCTTTTTCTTTTCCGGGCCGTAGGTACCAAAAATATCTAGCCGGAGGACGCTGGCCAGCAAACAGGCCAGATGGCCGACCCCTCCGCTCGCCCCCACTACCAGCCAACGTTCTCCGGGGCGAGCGCCCCCTCTTACCACAAGCCCCTGATGAGCCGTCGCCCCCGCTAGGGTCACGGCAGAAGCCTGGAGCGGATCGACGGACGGGGGAACCGGCAGAAGCCGGGAGGCCGGCAGACAGACATACTCAGAAAACACTCCTGGGAGATGGCCTCCGAGAACGCGGTAAGAGGGACAAAGGGATTCCAGTCCGCTCCGGCAAAGCTCGCACACCAGACACCCCTGGCCTGGGGACAGGGCGACAGAATCGCCCACTCCAAGAGAAAACTCGGGGCCGACTCCCTCACCGATGGCATCGACCACTCCGACCCCCTCGGATCCCATCGCATGAGGCAGACTCACCGAATAGGCCGGTGAACCGGAAAGCACCCAAAGGTCGATATGGTTGAGTGTGTGCGCCAGCATCCGGACCCTGACCTCGCCCCTTGAGGGAACGGGGACGGGATGGTCATGCAGGATCAGCGATTCGAAATTTTTCCCCCCCGAAAGAAGGACCGATCTCATCCGATGTCTCCCACATACAGCCTGCTTCCGTTATATGCCCTGCCCCGCCCTTTCATGAGCTCCAGGCAAAATCGTCCTATCCTGCTCCCAGTCTCTTCGGGAGAGGGGAGGGTTTGCCGGTTTTCTTCCGGATAGGCGATTTGTCGAATCTTCGTGGACATGCCCCCCGGGTTGAGCGAAACACTGAAAAGCGGATCGGGAAGATCCAGGGAGAGCTGGGAGGAAAGTGCCTCCACTCCGGCTTTGGCAATTCCATAAGCCCCCCACGAGGGACGGGGGTTGGACGCCACACCCGAAGAAATGAACAGATGCCCCCCTCTTCCTCGTTCGACAAAATGGCGCGAAAGCCTCTTCGACCAGAAGAGCGGGGCACGAAAATTCACATCGATCTCCCGGTCCGACTCAATGTCGGGAGCCTCGAATAGGCACTGGCGCCCGAAGAGATACCCGGCGCTGTATATGGCGAGATCTGGAAAGTCATTCCTGTTGTCTCCCGAAGCGAGTCGTCTGACAAATGCCTCGGAAAGAGTCCTGTCACAGTAGTCAAAGGATGCGGTCGACGAAACGAGCGATTTGAAGGAAGCGCACTCATGCTTCAAGGAGTCCATGCTTTCTTGTGAATGAGTCACGAAGGCAACCGAAATGCTTTGCAGAAGAAAAAATCGGACAAGAGCCCTTCCCAGACCGCTTCCGGCCCCCAGGACGAGAACCGTGGCTCTCATCTTCTGATCTTTTCGGCTCGTTCCTCTTCTTCAAGCAAGGTCTTGCAGGAAATGCAGAAAGTGGTTACCGGCCTGGCCAACATGCGTTTTTCCTCGATCTCTTCTCCGCACCGTTCGCAGACACCAAAAGAACCGGATTCGATTCTTTCCAGCGCCTCGTCGATCTTTCTGAGCAACTTCTTTTCACGCTCTTTCAGTCGATAGGAAAAACCTTGGGACTCCTCGATCGAAGCCAGATCAGACGGGTCAGGGAAAAGCTGTATTCCTTTTTCAACCGTTGACTGAAGAACCTTTTCCGCCCCGGAAATAATCTCTTTCTTTTGCTGCTGCAGAATTTCACGGACTTTCTCAAAACTTTCCATAAGATCCTTTCGCCAATCTCGCCCCTTTGGAACGATACACCACGGAAACATGAAGGCCGTAAGGAGAACTCAGGACCTTCATCGCTATATAACCGTCCTCGTGATTTTAACAGATTCCTCCTTCGGATTGCATCCATGGCATTTCACCCGAATTCCGCGATAGGAATTCTCTCAAGGGTTCCCAAGGAGAAAAAGGGGGGATTTTTTTCGAAACCGGCCCTTTTTTCCTCTCGAATGTATCTCATTCCCCCCCGACATCATCGGAGGCCGGGGCCGACGAGCGCTCCCTCTTTCGCCCTCTGGAGAGGATGTGAGGGGGGGCTGGCCTAACTGACTGTCAATAAATCATTTCTTATCCCTGGGTTCCGAAAAAGCTTCCATCGCACTTCTCCCGTCCTTGCCGGTCTTGCCCTGGACCGCTCTCCGATGTCCTTCGGTCTCAGCCCGTTTGGAACAACAGACGACACCGGGCCCGGAGGGCGGCGAGAAAGTCCAGGTCGCGTTGCGGAACCGCGAGCTTCAGGACAAGGGTCCGGGCATGACGCACGAGTTTCCCCGGCAGGGCAAAGAGCTTCCACCGGAGCGTCGTCAGACGCCAGCTCTGGCAGACGGCCGGGAGCAGATCCCGCTTGAAGCCCTGGGTCAGGCTGTAGACCAGAACGCCGATCCGGAACCAGACCGCGTTGGCATAGCTCTCTCTGGTCGGCATGTATCCGACGCTCCCATCGCTCTTGAGCCCCTTGAGGAAGTTCTCGAACTCTCCCCGCTGCTGGTGTTATTCCAGGACGCGGGCGGCCGTGACGTCGGAAGGGAAGTGCTGGCCACCACCCAGTACCGGTAGCTGACCAGACGTCCGGACAGCGGCGTCGACCGGTCCCGGGTCCGCGCATGGACCGTCTCCGCCACCTCGACATCGTCGCTCACCCGAACCCAGGCCGACTTGGAGATCCGGGCGATGATCTGCTTCCCCGCGCGCGCGACCAGAGCCTTCGAGCGCCGACAGACCTCCACATGACCGTTCTGGGGCGATTCGTTGCCTTCCCGGAATTCGTCGTCGATAAACAGGCCGTTCTCATAGAGCGCCGCCATCATCGGCATATATCCCTTCTCATTGAGATAGGAATACTGGGCCTCTTCCCGCTCCAGGTCCCGAAGATCCGAGAGCCTCCGGCCGCCCATCGCAAAAAGAACCATCAAGGCCTGTACAAACACGCTCGGATCGTACCCCCGGTTGCTCCCCGGAGCCGGCAGATGCGCTGTTACCCGCTCTCCGATTCGCATCCCGTCAATACATTCAAGAAGCGCCAGAAATCCTCCCTGGCCCGTCAGGGATTCTTCCGTCCTCTCCAGCTTGATTCTGTGACCCTCTCCGTTTAGCACAGCTCCAATCCCTCCTGACCTGTTGTGGTTTTCACCTCGCAGGCAAGGTTATACCTCACCGAAAATCCAACAGAAAAGAGGGTTTATTTATTTTACTAGCGTCTTATCTCGGAATCAGGGTTTCACGATGAAAAACGGAAACAATAAATTCTCATCCTTCTTATCATCATTCTCGAAGAAACAGGCGATGAGTTTTGCCTCACCCGATACCCTTGTTTCCCGTCACGGCCCTGAAACCCCTATTGCCTTGAATTTTACTTGGCATTCTGATAGTTTTATATTAATCATACGAAATTTTAG
>JAJYPO010000085.1 GCA_021795275.1 Nitrospirota bacterium
GGAAGAGGCTATCATTTGCAAAGTGGACCGATTGTGGATACAATCAAGGTCATTTTCCGAATTCGACAGTTTGTGTTCTTGTTTTCCTTTCCAGAGAAAGGCTTTCCGCTCGTCTCTGGTCTGTCTTTCCCTGTTCTTTGCGGGTGGCGGAGGCCTTCCGCCTTTGTTGGGCATTTTCATAAAAACATCTCGGATCCGGAGGGTTTGCATGGGACAATATGGGAATGGAAAAGAGGCCCAGACAACGTGGGGCGGGAAGATTCGCAAACGGGTGATGTCCGGGGTTCTGGCCGGGGTCATGGCCGCAGGGATCCTGGGGACCGGCCTTGCCCTCGGAGGGGTTCCCTTGGCCGGGGCTGCCGATCGCTGGCAATTTGCGGACTCTCTCGGAGTCGGCGTTCCCTTTGACGGGGTCGACTTCATCAGCGCGAACGAAGGCTGGGTCTCCGGGGCCGCCGGCGTGATCATCCACACCACCGATGGCGGGAAGACCTGGGTTCCTCTCAATACCGGAACCACCCACTGGATCCATTCGGTGGACTTTGTCGATCAGACGCACGGCTGGGCCGTCGGAAACAACGGTCTCATCCTCGCGACCGACGACGGGGGAAAGAGCTGGTCGACCCAGGAGACGGGCATTCCTTTCGACCTCTATTCCGTGACCTTCTCTGACAGGCAAAACGGGTGGGCTTCAGGATTTGCCGGGACCCTCCTTCACACTACGGACGGAGGCGCCCATTGGGCGAAGGTCTCGACCGACACCGCCCAGTGGATCATGCGGGTGAGCTTCCTCAAGGGTGACCCGAGCCACGGCTGGGCCGTCGGCCAGGAGGGCCTGATCCTCTCGACGACAGATGGCGGCACCACCTGGAAGAAGCAGAACAATTCCGTTCGCAAGGATCTTTACGGAGTCAGCTTTATCGACCAGAACCGCGGATGGGTTGTCGGAACGCACGGGATCATCGAATACACCACAAACGGAGGCCAAAGCTGGGTCATCCAGAATGGACCGGGCCGGGGACCCCTGACCTGGAGCGTGGCCGGCATGGAGCGCGAGTCCAATGACCTGCACACCGTTGTCTTCCTCAACGACAAAGTGGGCTATGTCACCGGGGTTCTCGGGATCTTCCTGAAGACGGTGGATGGCGGCAACCACTGGACCCTCATCAAGAGCGGGACAAAACTGGATCTTTACGGGATGACATTCCCGGATCCCTCCCATGGGTGGGTGGTCGGTGTCGGAGGCATGATCCTTCATTCCTGATTTTCAAGGTTCTTACCCAGACCAGAAGGGAGGTCAATCTCCCCTCTGGTCCATGACTTGAGGCTAGCCTTATGATCAGTTATATTCCCCTCACATTCTTTGGCGTTATCGCGGCGGTGGGACTCGCCTTTTTTGTTCACGGGTTCGTCAATCGCCAGAAAATATTTGCCGCCTTCACCGACCTCGCCTCCCGTCTTTCGGGGGCGGCAGGGCGTTCGGCCATCTGGGCCTACCCGTATCTTTCCGGGACCTATGAGGGGCGTCCGGTGAAGATCTTTTTCCATACGGCAGAAAACCACACGGTCAGCGTCCTGAATCTCGTCGTGGAGCTGGGAGTCGGAACTCCCGAAAGGGTGCTGCTCCTCCAGAAGGACGGTTTCCGGGATCCGAAGCCGGAACAGAAGGCCAAGCTCGAGGAAGAGGTCGGACCGGTTGTGCCGGTCACCGGGATCCCCTTCGACGTCCGCTCTCCGGAGCCCGGGCGGGCGGTGGCTCTCCTGCGTTCCCCCGAACTGGCCCGGGAGATTTCCGCCCTGACCCCCTACAACCAGATTCTTCTGTGGGACGGATCCCTGATCGCCAGCAAGCAGTTCGAAGGGGTGGCCGAAACGCTTCCCGACGCCATGATGTCGACCCTGACCCGCATCCTCTCCCTTGCCAGACGCTTCGAGGACCTTCATCCGGGGGCGGAAAAGATCGGGGCGCAGACCGCCTGATGGAGGCTGGTTCCGTGCCGCGTGTCGTCATGCTCCTTCTGCGAAGCCCCGAATGGACGCCCTATTCGACAGTTGTGCGTTTGGCCCGATCCTTCGTCGAGGCCGGGGCCCATCTGACAGTCTTTGTGATGGACGACGCGATCCTTGGCCTGGTCCCGGTGCACGGAAGGGGCCCGGACTCCTTTCCCCTCTTCCCGGTGCTTGAGGCGGGGGGCGAGATTGCCGTGTGCCAGTCCACCGCGGAGATCCGGGGGCTGGGGCCAGGATCTCTCCCGTCCAGGGTCCGTTTCGAAACCCAGGTGCAGCTGGGCCAGCTCGCCGGATCCGCCGACCTCTTTCTTCCCTTTACGACGTAGGTTCCTTGGGCACGATGGGAAAGCACAAAAATGTCGTTTTCATCCTGGAGTCTTCTCCCACTGCCCATCTCCGGTTCTTCGAGGGTCTCCGGATGGCCCTGGGTTTTTCTGTCTCCCACCGTCCCGTGACCCTCCTGCTGGTGGGAGAGGGGGTCCGGATTCTTCTCCCGATTTCGCCCCGGCTCCTGGGCCTTCCCCCCGAGATCGTCGAGGTGATTCCCCTTCTGACGGAGCTGGGGGTCCATGTCATGGCCCTGGATTCGGATCTCGACCATTTTTTTCTGGACCGTCCCGTTCCGGATTTCGTCTTGCCTGTCGGGAGGGAGCGGATCCAGGAGCTTGTCTCTTCGGCCGACATCGTCCTCCCCTTCCTCAGGAAGGCGGAATAGCCGTGAAAAACGAATCCGGGGACCAGTCCGGCCTTGTCCTCCTGGTCGGCACCTTTCCTCTCCCGCCGATCGTGGAAGCTCTCATGAAGACCTCCTCCACGGTCATTTTTTTCGGGGAAGGCGTGAACCATCCCTGGTCCGGAGAGGAGAATCATTTCTATCTTCTTTTGGATGTGGAGGGCCGTGGACGCTCCCCCTTTTCCCGATGTCTGACGGATGAGCAATGCGTGACGCTCCTTCTTTCCGCCCGGAAGGTCCTGACCTTTTGACCTCCTCACCGGTGAGGCGCGTCCCGTCGGGAGCCTTTCGCCGCCTTTCGGACCTGATGGGACGATCCGGCAAGGGGATTCCCTCCGGGGCCCTCGTGGCCTTTCTCATTCTGTCGGCGCTCTTTTTGTGGGCCCTTCTCCCCCAACGCGTCACCGGGATCGATCCTCTTTCCCAGCATGCCCGGCTCGTCCTTTCTCCTCCGCTGACCCCCGGCCATTTTCTGGGATGCGACTTCCTGGGACGGGATCTCTGGTCCCGACTGGTGACGGGAAGCCTCGTCTCTCTCACAGTCGGAGTCTCGGTGGGCGTACTGTCGACGATTCTCGGATGCCTCTGGGGAATCGTCTCGGGATTTCTGGGCCATCCCTGGGATCCGGTGATGATGCGGACCCTCGAGATCTGGTACGCCCTTCCCGAGATCCTCATCGCCACCATCCTCATGCTGGTCCTTGGCCACGGACTTCTGGCCGTCATCGTGGCGCTCTCCATCGGAGGATGGATGGGGGTGGCCCGGGTCCTCCGATCAGAAACGCTACGGCTTAAGGACGCGGTCTTCATGGATGCGGCGAGAGCCTCGGGGGTGGGACCTGTCCGCCTCGTTCTTCGTCATTTTCTCCCCAATGTCCTGCCGGTCATCCTCGTCATGTTCCTCTTCCGGATTCCCGGGGGGATCCTGGGGGAGTCGACCCTGTCCTTTCTGGGCCTGGGGCTGGCCCCTCCGGTCGCAAGCTGGGGCGTTCTCGTGAACGAAGGCTGGAAGGCGCTTCCCGTCTCGGCCTTCATGCTGATCTGGCCCGCGGGGTTCATTGTCCTGTCCCTGGTCAGCTTCCAGGTCCTGGCAGATCGTCTCGCGCGCCATATCGGGGTGACCCGGTGAGCCGGATCATCCGACGGCTTTTCTCCTCGCTTCTCCTTCTCTGGGCCGTCTACACCCTGACCTTTCTCCTGACGCGGTTTGCCCCCGGGAACCCCTTTTCCGAAGGCCGCCACCTTCCTCCCGATGTCATGGCCCACCTCCTTGCAACCTACCATCTCGACCGCCCCCTGTGGGAGCAGTACCTCCTCACGCTGCGCCAGATGCTCTCCGGGGACTTCGGGACCTCCTACAAGGCCATAGGAATCCCCGTTTCGGAAATCCTCTCCCAGACGCTCCCGGTCTCCCTCACCTTAGGCATCCTGGCCTTCCTGGTCTCCCTCCTCCTGGGGCTTGCCACAGGCCTCCTGATCGGAGTCGGGCCACCCCTCCTCTCCCGCCTGCTCCGTTACGGGACGACCCTTCTGGTCGGTCTTCCCTCCTTCCTGCTCGCGGCGGTCCTGATCGATGTCGTGGCCCTTCATGCCGGGCTTCTTCCCGCAGCCCTCTGGGAGGGGTGGCGGTCTGCCGTCCTTCCCGTTATTGCCCTCTCGATCGCTCCGGCCGGCTATCTCGCCAGGGTTTTCGCGGCCTCGATGGAAGAGACGCTGGAAAGTCCCTTCTACCGCACCTCCCTGGCAAACGGGATCCTTGGAAGCCGGCGGATCCTCTTCCACCTGATCCTGCCCTCGCTCAATGCCGTCTTGGCCCTGGTGGGACCCCTGGCCGCGGCCTTCCTGACCGGCTCGTTTGTCGTGGAGACGGTCTTTGCCATTCCGGGCATGGGGCGTGTCTTCGTCCTGTCGGTCATGAACAGGGACTATCCCCTGATCATGGGAACGACGCTCGTCTATACGGTCTTTCTGACGGTGGCCATTCTGGTGGGGGATCTCCTCCAGGAGGGAGCGGATCCCCGGGTGCGGTCTCTCTAAGAAAACGGGGAGGCAGAATTCAGGCGGGAGAGGAGAACCACTCCGCGGAAGCGGTCTTTCGGACGAGAGCGATCACCTGCTTGTCCGTGCCCCGGTCTTCGCAGTGGGCGAGGACCTTTCGGAGGATGTCCTCGAAGATCTCTTCCGTCGGGTTGTGATAGGACTCGATTTCGGAAAGGACGGCTGTGAACACGTCGAGAAGGGCCCGGACCCGGACCTCATTTTTCGCGGTGTTTTCCGCGAGGGGAGAGTAGTGCATGAGACTGGCGTGAAAGGCCTTTTTCCTGCGGGAAAGATGGGGGAGGGGCTCGTCGGGTGAAGTCGCAGGTGTCGTGTTCCGGGGCAGGTCGTGCATCAGGATCCAGAACCGGAGGATTTCCTGGATGTCCTCGTCGAATTTCAGCTTTCTGGCAAGCTTTACGGCAAGCTCGGAGGCGGATTTCCGGATGCCCTCCGGTTCATGCCGGGTCCGCTCGAGAAAGGTCGAGAGCTCCAGGATGTCGTCTGCCGGGAAGGTCAGGACGACGGCCACCATGGTCGGAAGGGAGAGGGATCTGTCCCGGAAGGTGGAGATGGAAAAGATGGTCAGGCCGGAGGAACGGGCGGCCATGTTGGAAATGATGGCGGTGTTGATGAGGTCATCGGCCCGGTAGACCCCCTCGTCGATGGCGCTGATGCCGATCTGGAGGGATTTCAGGATCCCGTCGGGCGGGACAAGATCGCGCGCCAGACGGTTGGCCAGGATCAGGGCGCCCTCGATGGGGGTTTCCGGGAGGAGAAGATAGGAGCGGGTTTCGGAATCTTCGGCGACCACGTCCGTATTTCTCAGGTGCTTTCGGAGGATGTCGTGAAACCGGGTCCCAGCCGCCAGAAGGGACGGCGTGTTCGAGTACTCGGCCGTGATGGCCAGAAGGGAAAGGGGGCGATGGTACCTGAGGGCCCGGAGCAACTCCTGCTGGATCGATCCCTGATTGTGCGGGGGAAGGCTTTTTTTCATCGGCTCCCGTTCTCCTGTCCTTGTGAGTGCGACACCACGGATTTTTCTGAAAGCATAACACAAAACAACCGAGGTTTCACAAACTCCGGAGGTCCGGAGAATTATTTTAGCAGGGCCTGATAGTTGCGGAGAGTCTCCCCGACAAGGGAACCCATGCCCTGGACGGTCTGGGAGGAGAGTCCCATCTGGGAGCGGATCTCCTCGGAGAGCCCCGAGAGCTTTTCCAGGGATTTTTCGATGGTGGCAAAGGCCAGTTTCGTCTCCTCCGTTCGGTCCTTGGTGGTGACCACGGCCTCTCCGAGCTCGGTCAGGAGCGCGGAATTTCTCCGCGTCTCCTCGACCGTCGAATGGATGATGGTTCCGATGTCGCCGACCGACCGGGAGGTCTGGTCGGCAAGCTTTCTCACCTCGTCGGCCACGACGGCGAAGCCCCGACCCTGTTCCCCCGCCCGGGCGGCTTCGATGGCGGCATTCAAGGCCAGGAGATTGATCTGTTCGGCGATGCGGCTGATGGCCTCGGTGATCTGCTGGATTTCGGTCGACTTGGCGTTCATGGATTCCGTGGCGGATCTAAGGGTGGTCATGAGGGAGGTCTGGTTGTCGACGGTCCGGGAGAGATTGGAGACGATGTTTCCGCCCCGCTGGATTTCGGTGTTGATTCCCTCGAACTCCCGGGAGATGATGTCGAGACGCCCGGTGATGGTGGTGACCGATTCGGAGATCCGGGACATGGAGTCGGTCAGGTGGGTCCCGCTCGATTCGGCCGTTTCGATTCCCTTGTTCAGGTTCTGCTCCCGGGTCACGTCGGAGAACACGGTGACATAGGCCTGGGGGTGGCCCTCTTCGTCGGTGAGGCTGAAGGACTGGGAGAAGAGGAAGCGGTTTCCGATGGGTATCACGGCATTCGTCCGGACCTGGTCGGGGCCGATGGCGAGAATGTCCTTGCGGATCTTGTCCGGGTTCCGGTGGAACTGGTGGATCGACAGCCCCAAAAGGTCATCGGGCAGGGGTCGGCCGGTGAATTTCTCGAGGTCGGGACGCATGGCCCGATAGAGGCTCTGCATGGTATCGTTGGCGTAGAGGATCCGGTTTCCTTCGCTCCCTGTGCCCATGTCGGTTTCGGCGATGGCGAGCCCCAGCCCCGGAAGCCGGTTCAGGGTGGTGAAGACCATCTTGAGGACCGAGCGGATGGTGGTGCTGACGGAGAGGATCTCCTGGTAGGGGCTCTCGATCTTTTGGTCGGTCAGCCGGAAGTGGAGCGCCTCGTTGGCCTGTTCGGCCAGAAGTTGGAGGGGGGCCAGAAGTCCGGTCCGGACATTTTTGGCAAGCCGCACGGTCATGATCGACGAAAGGATCGCAAGGAGCAGGATGATCAGGCTGTTTCCGATCACGATCAGCCGGATGCGTGCGGACTCCTCGGAATACTGGAGGGTTTCCCGGTCGAGGGCCTTCTTGGCGACCGTCTGGTCGAGGAGGCTCACCAGGTTCTGGACGCTGGCAAATCCCTGCTTCTCGACCTTCTGGGAGGAGGTGTGGAAGAGAAGCGTCGAGAGGGCCCGCATCTGGATCAGGTATATTCCGACCTCTTTTCGCTCGTCTGCCGACACTCCCCGGATGTCCTTGATGTCTTTGGCCAGCATGTTGCTCGTAGCGAGAAAGTCGCGGTAGAGAGAGGGATCGGATTTCAGGTAGAAGGAGCCCGCATCGGACTGCAGACGGAGGAGGGAGTTTCTGACATTTCCCACCGCCGCCAGCTCCCGGGAGGCCATGGTGAGCTTGGTGAGGCTCGCAACGACCAAGACGAGGCCTGCGACCGTGACCACCGCCACAAGAACGGCAATGACGACGTTGGCCCGGGTCCGGAATTGTTTTCCTTCCTGTTGGCTTTCCATGACGATCTGGCTCCTTTGGAATGAGGGTCGGTTTTGCTGTGTGAAGACCGGGTCTGGACTTTCCTGAAGCATCTAAGTTAATAAGTATTTGCCTGAGCGAGACAAGTTATAAAAAAAACAACATAACAAATTTTTTATATTATTAAAATTTATTTAATAAGTCAACGAAATGGCTAAAATGTGGGCCTTAAACCATCACAAGGTCTTTTCGGAGGTCCGGCCTGTTTTCATGAGGGTGGCCTGAAATCGGCTGCCACCATCTCCCGAAAGGGAAAAAACCAGAAAGGAAGGGGGTTCCATGGCCATCGAGCCTCGGGGAGAGGAATGGGGATTTGAAACACGGGCGGTTCACGGAGAAGAGGGGAACGATCCCTACCGGGCGCTCACACCGCCGATCTACATGACCTCGACCTATACCTTTCCCTCCATGGAGACGGTGGACCGGGTCACTGGCGGGAAGGAGGAGGGCTTCGTCTATTCCCGGGCCGGAAATCCCACGGTGCGCCAGTTCGAACGGACGATGGCCGGGCTTGAGGGGGGGGAGGAGGGGGTCGCCTTTTCCTCGGGGATGGGGGCCATTTCGGCCGTCCTGTTGTCCTGGGCCAAAAAAGGGAGACCCTTTCTCTTCTCGCGCCACCTTTACAGCGGGACCCGGCATTTCATCGAGTCGATGCTGATTCCCCTGGGAGCCACCGTCCGATATGTCAGCTTCCCGGAAGGCGCTCCTTCGAAGGGGGGCCTTGAGGAGGCCCTTCGCGAAGGGGCGGCGGGTCTCTTCCTGGAGACCCCCTCCAATCCCACCCTCGAGATCGTGGATCTGTCGGCGACCGCCGCGCTGTGCCGGACCTACGGCGTTCCCCTGGCAGTCGACAACACCTTTGCCTCGCCGGCCCTCCAGAACCCGCTCGCCCTGGGAGCCGACCTCGTGATTCACAGCGCGACCAAGTATCTGGGGGGCCACGGCGACCTCCTGGGAGGCGTGGCCGTTGGTGACCGGCAGACGATCGGAAGCCTCCGGACCGTCGAGGCTCCCCTTCTCGGGGCGACCCTGTCGCCCATGAACGCCTGGCTCATCCTCCGGGGAATCAAGACCCTTGCGCTAAGAATGGAGGCCCATTCGCAGAGGGCCTCTCTTTTGGCCCGGATCCTGTCCGGCCACAGGGCCGTCGTTCGCGTCCACTATCCGGGCCTTGCCGAGCATCCGGGACACGGGATCGCCCTCCGGCAGATGAGAGGAACGGGCGGGATGCTCTCCATTCAGTTCGCCTCTTTTGAGGCGGCCCGGCGCTTCATGGACCGGCTCCGGATCATCCGGATCGGGGTGAGCCTCGGGGACCCCGCCTCGCTGGTCGAGCATCCCGCCTCGATGAGCCATCGCGGATGGAGCCGGGAGGTCCGGCAGTCCCTGGGGATCGAGGAGGGACTGGTCAGGATGTCCGTGGGTCTTGAAAGTCCCGACGATCTGGCCCGGGACGTGGAGGAGGCCCTCGCCGGTCTTTGACGGTCCGGGGGATCGGCCTTGGTTTGGGACCGT
>JAJYPO010000006.1 GCA_021795275.1 Nitrospirota bacterium
AGAACAGGATTTCCTAAAGACTTTTCCAGTATTTCCCGCACCCCCGGTCTCATGAGAGGAAGCGATTCGGCATGCATGTTGATCACATCCGCTCCTTTGCGCATTCGGCCATTTCCCCCGGAACCTTTCAAATCCCGTCACTTTCAGTTATGATATCACGGTCATTTTTGAAGAGGATACCAATCAGGCCCAAAGGAAATCCCATGCCCAGCGACCTCATCGAATCCATTCTCCTTGAAACCCGGACCATCGCGGTCGTCGGAATCTCGGACAAACTGGGACGACCGAGCCTGACCGTCTCAAGCTATCTCAAGGATCATGGTTACGAGGTTCTTCCGGTCAACCCCAACCTCAGTTCCGTCGCCCATGTTCCTTGTTACCCCGACCTCAAGAGCCTGCCTGTCACCCCGGACCTGGTGGTGATTTTCCGAAAGGCCGCGGATGTTCCGGATGTCGTTCGCGAAGCTGTGGCCACGGCGGTTCCGAGAATCTGGATTCAGGAGGGGATTGTCAGTGAAGAGGGGGGCCGGATGGGAGAGATCGCAGGCATGGCCGTTGTCATGGACAAATGCATCATGAAGGAACATGCAAGACTTTCTCGAGAGGGGCGGCTCAAGACGGACCCCCTCTAGTCGCCCTTCCGAACCGGGCGAAAATGAATTGCTCCCTCATCCGGAATATATTATAATTTCAAGGTTGTTCCCGCCCCCATTCAATCCAGGCGATGTAGCTCAGTCGGCAGAGCAGGTGAATCATAATCACTCGGTCGGGGGTTCGAATCCCTCCATCGCCACCAAATACCAGAGCCAAATAAATAGAAGATACCTCGTCATTAAATCTGAGTTTGCCGGGATCTTGCCGGGATAATTCCAAAAGAGTTTGATTTTCCTGTCCGTGAAAATCACTTTTGGAGGGATGGGAATGGCCTATTTTCGGAGGCGATCCGGAGCTTGGGAAGCATCGATCGAAAAGAAAGGTTTTCCTCGTATTTCCCGCTCGTCCGACACAAAAGGCGAGGCAGAAACCTGGGCGGCGACTGTCGAATCAGAAATAGGGCGGGGAGTCTTTGTCTCCAGAAAAGAATCAGAAAACACAACGCTTACCGAAGCCCTGGACAGGTATATCTCCGCATTCAGGGATGAGCGGATAAAGTCCGGGGGTTCTGCAAACACTGTCCGCCTTGATCTAGCTCTTCTCTCCCATCTCTTCACGATCGCAGTCAAGGAATGGGGCATGGCCGGTCTGGTCAATCCCGTGATGCAGATCCGGAAACCCAAGCTCCCAAGAGGTCGGGACCGAAGACTACTCCTAGGGGAACTGGAGAGAATCGTCGCTGTCTCCGAATTTCCCGTTCTGTCCGACGTTGTCCCCTTTGCCATTGAAACGGGCATGAGGCGGGGAGAGCTTTCCGGAATGACTTGGCAGATGGTGGATCTTAAAAAGCGAACAGTGACCCTTCTGGAAACAAAGAATGGGGAAAAGGGTGTCGTGCCGCTCTCGACGGAGGCCATCCGAATCCTGTCCGGGCTGCTCCGGAGAATCGACGGAGAGGTTTGGGGGATGGAGCCGGATTCGATCATGCAAGCCTTCATCCGTGCCGTCTCCCGCGCCAGGGGCGCCTATGAGAAGGAGTGCATAGATAAGAGGGAAAAGCTGGATCCATCCTTTCTGGTCGATCTGACCTTTCACGACCTCCGGCATGAGGCCACCAGCAGGCTTTTTGAGGAGGGTTTTGATACGATGGAGGTCAGAACGATTACCGGGCACAAGACGCTAGAGATGTTGGCAAGGTATACGCATTTGAGGGCTGAGGATTTGGCGAAGAGAATGAAGTGAGGCCAATATTATACTTGGCTTCACTTCTCCCCTTTATTCTGACGGGATGCGGAGGAGGTGGCGGAAGCCCAACAACCCCAATCTCCTGCACTCCATCCGGTGGAATCACCTTTTCAGGGAAAAGTTTTTCTTTCAACCTTCCGACCGGTATCGCAATAGACGGTAGCAATAACGTATGGGTCACAAATACCGGTGGAAATACCGTCACGGAACTCCCGGCCTCCAATCCGAATGCCCCTGTCGTTTACTCCGCCACATCCTTTCATTTCGACTCTCCAGCCGAAATTGCGATCGACGGCAACAATAATGTCTGGATTACCAATCTCCTTAATGCCAGTGTCACTGAAATCCCCGCTGGCGCTCCAAACTCACCTCAAATTTATACATCTTCCGTAACGCCATTTTTCCCCTTGGGGATTGCCGTCGATCATAGCAATAACGTCTGGATCGCCAACGAGGGAGATTCTTCCAATAACGGAAGTTTAACGGAAATTTTTTCATCCGGGACTGTTTCCAATAACTCCGGTGGGGCGGACGGAATCTCGAACCCGCTCATCGACGCTGTCGATTCCTCGAATAATGTCTGGCTCGCAAACACAAATCAAACCAATGTTACAAAATTCATCCCAAGTAGCCCATCCTCATCACAGACTTACAACAGCTCTACATGCCCGTTATGCGGGTTTATAGCTCCATTCGGTATCGCTATTGATGGGTCCGGAAACGTCTGGATCACAGACAATACAGCCAATAGCGTCATTGAACTTCCTGCCTCCAGTCCTGCAAGTCCGAATGTTTACAATGCTTCCAAATACAGTTTCGGTGAACCTTCCGGCATCGCCGTGGACGGGGCAAATAACGTCTGGGTTGTCAGCAATGATGGAGGAATCGTGACAGAAATTCCGGCATCCAACCCTAACAGTCCCATTGTCTTTAAATCTTCGGGATCCTGCACTAATATTTCCGGGACCTATGTTGGCATTGCCATTGACGGAATCGGAAATGTTTGGGTTTCGAACGACACAGACAATAGCTTAACCGAGTTTGTCAAAGCGGGGAGCCCAACCACTGTGCCTCTAAGATAGAAGTTAACACAGGGGAGATTGAGGTGAAAAAATTGGGGGATAATCACAGATGGCAATTCATCTTCATCCTGAACCTGGAACAATAGTCATCTGTGATTTTACGGGCTTCAAGCCCCCTGAAATGGTAAAACGGCGACCGGCTGTTTTTATCTCACCGAGGTTACGTCAACGAGGTGGGCTTTGCACGATAGTTCCTCTCAGCACTACCCCTCCCTTGAAAATCGCCCATTTTCATTTCAAACTCCACATAAATCCGGTCTTGCCTCACCCATTCATTATCGTGGTCCCTGTCTCCGACGCTGGACGTCGCGTTCTGCATGGAGGCTCTTGATCGCGCCTTCCATATCGAAAAAACGACCACTGAGATTTTTAACACTGATAAGGGATCCCAGTTCACCAGCAGTCGGTGGATACAGGCGCTGACAGACCGGGGAGTGAAGATAAGCATGGACGGTCGGGGCCGAACCCTGGACAACGTGTTTGTCGAGCGGCTCTGGCGATCCCTCAAATATGAAGCCGTTTATCTGAGAGAATATGAATCCGTTCGAGAAGCCCGATCCGGAATCCATGGCGACCTCCGGTTCTACAACGAGCAAATCCTTCACCAGTCCTGAACTACAAGACTCCCAGAGAGATTTACTTGGGGAAAGCCTCCTGGAACCACCAGGAGAAAAATCAAGGAATCTTGGGGACCCGGTTATTACCTTAAAAAAGCCCCTTTTTGGTCTACTTGACGGGGAGTACCTCCGGAATTCGTTCAAATGGCCAAGGAATCACTCAGGTAAGGGGACATTCGAAGGACGTTTCGGTGTCTGGCGAGGGAAAAGGGGACCTTTTTAATTCCTGGAATTTCTCACCGGTTCCTTTAGCATACGGGACCTCTTTTCCCTGCAGTCCGGAAAATTATCCCCCGGTTTCTTCGTCGTCATTTCTTTTGACGTCAGTCAGATCAGGAAAAACCCGTTCGTCGATGCGGACAGCCCGGTTTGAACGGTAGACCCCTGGCCTCCCCCGAAAGCGGACGGCCTTTTCGATCGAGAGATTGATAGGATCATCCACATACTGGTCGAGAGGGATCACATCCCCCGGTTTCCAGGCCATGATCTCCGAAAGACGAGCCCGAGCCGTTCCGAGCTCGGCGACAACCTTCACCGGAACACTGTCGAGCTGCTGCCGGAGCCTGAGAATCCATCGGTGATCGACTTCATACTGGTCACTCTGAAACCCTGTATAAAGCTTTTCCTTGATCGGCTCGATGGTCGAATAGGGGATACAGATATAGACAGGTCGTCCCTGTCCATCGATATCGAGGCGATATGTCAGGGAGATCACCATTTCCGTCGGTGAAACGATCGCGGAAAACTGAGGATTGATTTCCGAGCGGATATAGGTCACCCCGATGTGATGAACGGGAGCCCAGGCCTTTTCGAAATCCCCGATGGCCTGGTTTAAGATATTGCGCGTAATACGGTTTTCGATAGGAGAAAAATCCCGGCCCTCGACCTTGACGTGCCCCCGGCCGACCCCTCCGAAAAGATGGTCGACTAGAAGATAGACCATGCGGGCATCGATGATCAGAAGGAAATTCCTTTTCATGGGCTCGAGACGGAGGATGTTGATATTGGAGGGAAGCGCCACCTTTTTGATGAACTCGCCGAACTTGATCATTTCGGTGGACACAGGGGAAAATTCGACGGCCTTTCTGAGCGTGGAGGAGAGCGTCACCTGAAAAAAGCGGGCAAACCTTTCGTTGACAATCTCAAGGGTGGGCATTCTCCCACGAATAACCCGTTCCTGGCTTGCCAGGTTGTATTCCCGGGTTTTTTTCCCTGGTTCTTCCTGGACCTCGGGTTTCTGGGTCTCGATATCGCCTTCAACAATCCCCCGGAGCAGGGCGTTGACCTCATCCTGGGACAGAATGTTTTCAGCCATCGACGTGATTCCTCTCGAACTGTAATTTCCGGCAGACGTCCATCCCCATCAGGAGGATCACCCTCCCCCCATCTTATCGGACAGATTCCCGATTCATGACACCCTGAGCCCGAGACAGGCAGAAAGGAAGGTCTTCATTTCTTTTTCAGCTGACCTTGCCGACTCCGGGTTGTAAGAAGGACGGTCCTCACAGAAGAAGCCATGTTCGGCCCCCGGATAACTGATCATCCGGAATTTTTTCCCTGCCTTCTCGAGAGCGGCAGAAACGGCCCTTCTTTCTTCTTCCGGTATGAAGGAATCTTTTTCGCCATAAAAGAGAAGAAGGTTCGCCGCGATCTTTCCCACTCCCGCAAGTGGAACCTCCGTATGACCGGGAAAATATCCTTTCGGAGCCCCGATGCCTCCCCCGTAAAAGGAGATGGCGCAATGGATCTCATTTCCGAACCATTCCGAAGAGAGAAAGGACAGGCGACCGCCCATGCAGAACCCTACCACAGCGATTCTCCCCGAATCGACCCGGGGATCCTCCTTCAAAAGATTGAGGGTTCTCGAAATATCTTCCCTTGCCTCCTCATCCTTCATCCGGGAGAGGTTGTTCATGACTGTTTCCCGATCCCCGTAAGCGACAACCCGTCGATCCCGGGGAAGACGATGGTAGAGGTCGGGGGTGACTGCCACCATACCCCAGGAGGAAAGTCTTTCCGTCAGCTTTCGAAAATGTTCATTGACCCCGAAGGCCTCCATGATGACGATAATCCCTGGAAACTTCCCTGTCCCTTCAGGTGAGGACCTGTAAGCGAATCCGCGATCAACCCATTCTGCCATCAACCTCTCTCCTTTCTATCAGGTCTCCAAGGTTCCCATATCGATGACAAACCGATACTTGACATCTCCCCTGAGAGTCCGGTCATAGGCCTCGTTGACCTTCTGGATCGGAATCATTTCGATGTCGGACACTATTTCCTTTTGCCCGCAAAAATCGAGCATTTCCTGTGTCTCCCGGATCCCTCCGATCAGGGAGGCCGTCAGATTTCTCCGACGGGAAATCAGAAGAAAGGAATGAATCGCCAGGGGTTTCTCGGGGACGCCCAGAAGCACGGCTGAACCGTCCTTCCGGAGAGCTCCCAGGTATGGAGCGAGATCGTGGTCTGCCGACACGGCGTCCACAATAAGATCGAAGCGGTTCGCCACGGAAGCGCCCCAGCCATCCTTTTTTGTCAGTATGAAGTCATGGGCCCCCAGCTTCCTCGCGTCCGACTCCTTGGCAGGGGAGGTGCTGAAAACCGTGACACGGGCTCCCATGGCCCTTGCAAACTTGATCGCCATATGGCCGAGACCGCCGAGCCCGACGACGCCGACTTCCATTCCCTCCCTAACGCGGAATCGCCGGAGGGGGGAGTAGGTCGTAATCCCGGCACAAAGGAGGGGGGCCACATGGGAAAGCGGCAGATTGTCGGGAAGTCTCAGGACAAAGTCTTCTGACACGACGATCAGGTTCGAATATCCTCCATAGGTCGGGGTCTTTCCGTCTCTTTCAACGGAATTGTATGTCCAGACAGGCCCGGAATCGCAGAATTGCTCTTCACCCTCCTGGCAGGAGAGACATACCCTGCATGAATCGACCATGCAACCGACTCCGGCCAAATCCCCGACAGAGAACCGGGTGACCCCTGCCCCTTTTGCGACCACCTTTCCGGCAATCTCGTGGCCGGGGACCATCGGGAAGCGAGCCCCTCCCCATTCGTCCCGGACCTGATGAATATCCGAATGGCAGATCCCGGTATAGAGGATTTTGATGACCACGTCCTTCGGTCCCGGATCTCTCCTCTCGAAGGAAAACGGCTCAAGGCGGCTTTTTGCAGACTTTGCGGCATATCCATGGGCTTTAATCATTGGAATTTCCTTCCCTTGGCATTGATGACAAACGGCACAATCAAAGGACAAATTCGGAGGAGTCCTCCCGAAGATGATGAAGGCCTCTCAAACAGAACCATATCTTTTGATCCTACAGCAGGAGTTCCCCGAAGACAAGAATCCGCAATGCCGCGCCACGCATCCCTGCGGGACGGCAAAGCCAAAAACTGCTATACTCTTCCGGGTGGAATCATAAGGATTCAAACCCGTACCGGAAACGGAGGCATAAATGTTCAATCCATGGCACGATCTTTCCTTGGGCAGCAATGCCCCCCACGAGATTCAGGTCCTGATAGAAATTCCCGCCAGGAGCCGGGTCAAGTATGAACTGGACAAGGAAACGGGACTCATGCGGGTCGACCGGATCCTTCACAGTGCCGTCTACTACCCGACCAATTACGGCCTGATCCCCCAGACTTACTGTGAGGACAACGATCCTCTCGATGTCTTCGTCTTTTCCGGAGAACCCCTCCAGTCGAATGCCATCGTCCTGGTCAGGCCCGTGGGCATCATCCATATGGAGGACGGGGGAGAAAAGGACGACAAGATCGTTGCCGTCATGGTCAAGGATCCGGAATGGGGGCAGTTCCGTCATATCGAAGACCTTATCCCTCACAGGATCCGGGAGCTCACGCAGTTCCTCAAGGATTACAAGACACTTGAGAACAAGCAGGTTGTGGTAAGCGATGTCGAGGGAAACACTGTCGCCAAAAAGTCGATCGAGGATGCCATCGCCCTTTACGGATCGAAAAAGAACCAACTCGTCAAAAAGGCCCGGTAGGATTTCGTGCAAGAAGACGATCGCCCCGGACTTTCGGTCCGGCTCGATGCCGTCACAAAAATCTACTTTGTTTCCGGGGAGGAGCTCCCCGCCATCCGGGGGATCACCCTGTCGATCGACAAGGGGGAGGCCCTGGCCGTGGTTGGCAGCTCCGGATCCGGCAAGTCGACCCTTCTCCACCTGTCCGGGCTCCTGGACCGCCCCACGACGGGGGCGGTCTTTTACGGGGACCGACGCGTCGATCATCTCCCGGCCTCAGATCGCGCCGTCCTTCGGAACCGTTCAGTCGGCTTCGTCTTCCAGAACTTCCAGCTGATTCCCAGGACCACAGCCATCGAAAATGTCGAAATGCCTCTTCTGTACCGGGGCGTTTCCACCAGGGAGCGCCGGGAAAGGGCCCGCGAACTCCTCGCCTCGGTAGGCATGGGAGACCGGGAGAGACATTTCTCCTCCCAGCTGTCGGGAGGACAGCAGCAGAGGGTCGCCATAGCTCGGGCCCTGGCAGCCTCTCCGGGACTTTTACTGGCCGACGAACCCACCGGAAATCTGGACAGCCGCTCGGCCTCCTCCGTCCTGGAACTTCTCCTGGGCATCCAGGAACGCTCCCGCATGACCCTTGTTCTGGTCACACATGACGCAGAGGTAGCCCGGTTCGCCACAAGAACCGTGCGCGTCAGGGACGGTCTCCTGGAGGGATCCTGATGCTTCTGGTCTTTTTAGGCCTCAAGGCCCTCCTGCGGAATCCGTACCGTTCGATTCTCACATCTCTGGGAATCGTCATCGGAGTCCTGTCAGTCATCGTCCTCGTCAGCATCGGCCTCGGAGCCAAGGCATTGGTTCTCCAGAGCATCCAGAACCTTGGACCGAACCTCCTCGTCGTCATCCCCGGAAGCGTGACCGACTCGGGAGCGCAAGTGGGCGGAGGAACGGATACAACCCTGACCGTCGACGATGCCCAGGCGATCCGGGAAGACTGTCCCGATGTCTGGAACGCCTCAGGAGCCCTCCGGACTGCGGCCCAGGTCCAGTCTCCTCAATCCAACTGGTCCACGGTCATCCTCGGGGCTGAACCGAACTATCTGCCCGTTCGGGACTGGCACCTGGCCCATGGCGGTTTTTTTGGTCCCGAGGAAGAAGCCTCTGCAGCGCGGGTCGCGGTTTTGGGTCGTCTCGTCGCATCCCGTCTCTTCGGCCTTTCAAATCCGGTCGGGAAATTCATACAGATCAACCATTCCCCCTTCCGGGTGATCGGGATCCTCTCTTCAAAGGGCCAGTCACCGATGGGGATGAACCAGGATGACATGGTGGTCATTCCCCTCTCCACCCTCCAGAGCCAGATCATGGGAGTCACTTATGTCGGCGTGATTCTGGCGGCAGCAGGAAGTCCTGACAGGGTTGACGACGCCAAGCGCGAAATCCGTGATCTTCTAAGGCTCCGGCACCACATTCCTCCGGGCGGGCGGCCGGACTTCGACATCCAGGCCCTTTCGGACATTGCGAGGACGGCCAACCGCCTCTCCCTCATCCTGACAGTTCTGCTGGCCCTCATCGCCTCCATTTCCCTGTTTGTCGGAGGGATCGGCATCCTGAACATCATGCTCGTCTCCGTACGGGAACGGACCCGCGAAATCGGGATAAGGATGGCGATCGGGGCCCGGCCCCGGGATATCCTCCTGCAGTTTCTGACGGAAAGTGCTGCTCTGTCGTTTTTTGGCGGACTGGCGGGCGGGGTTTTCGGGATCCTGTCGATCCTGGCCATCCGCTCCTTTCTCGGCTGGCCCGCCCCCATCCCCTGGGAGGGATCCCTGTTGACAGTTGCGGGGGCCACCATTCTCGGAATACTCTTCGGGCTCTACCCGGCGTGGAGGGCCTCCAGACTCGACCCTATGGAAGCGCTAAGATATGAATGACATAACACACACAGAGAGGGCGACTTCGGTATAATCAGGACTGAAGGCCCCGTCCCTTCATCGGGTCAAACCTTGTAAGGCCTGGAGAATGAACGCTTGAGAAGATTTTTCAAAAATCCGAAGAATCTTGCAATCCTTTTCCTGACCCTCTTCGGGGCAGGGTTTCTCTTTTTCCACTTCAGGAAAACCGCTCCGGCCTCCCCCCCCTTCATCACCCGGACCATCCACCTGGGAACCCTCCACCGGACCGTGACAGCCACAGGTCGCCTCAAGGCTCTCAAGACGGTCCATGTGGGAACCCAGGTCAGCGGCATCATCACCCGCATCAATGTCGACTTCAACTCCCGTGTCCGTGACGGTGAGATCCTGGCCCAGATCGACCCCGCCATCTACCGGGCCCAGGTCTCCCAGGCCGAATCGAATCTTGCAAAGATGGAGACAAAGATCTCCCTGGACCGGATCCAGATGACCCGGGACAAGGACCTGCTCGACCATCACATTATTGCGCGAAGCACATTCGACACCGACCAGGCCCAGCTCCTGATGGACCTTGCGACCCGGAAACAGCTCGAAGCGGCATTAAAGCTTGCCAAAACCGACCTGTCTTACACAACGATCCGGTCCCCCATCGACGGAGTGGTGATTGCCCGCAAGGTCCAGATCGGGCAAACCGTCACCTCCGCCTTCAAGACACCCCGCCTCTTCACCATCGCCCATGACCTCCGGGAGATGCGCCTGGACACCCGGGTCTCCGAAGCGGACATCGGGGCGGTCGCGCCCGGACAGGCGGTGTCGTTTCGGGTTCCAGCCTACCCCGACCGGATCTTTCACGGATCGGTCACCGTCGTCCGGGACCACCCGCGGACCGTGTCCCATGTCGTGACCTACGATGTCCTCTCCACCGTCCCGAATCCCGACAAGCTTCTGAAACCGGGGATGACAGCCATGGTCACCATCCACACGGGAGTTGTGCCCAATGCCCTTCTCGTTCCGAACGGGGCCTTTGTCTACCGGCCTCCCCGAAAATTCCTCCCGGACCAATCCTTGCTCCGGAAGAAAAACACCAATTTCGTCTTTCTTTTGAAAGAATCTGCCGGACAGTGGAGGGTTGTCCCGGTTCCGGTAAAGATCGGCCCGACAGACGGTCTTCTATCAATGGTTACCGGAAATCTTTCGGAGGGCGAACGGGTCATTGTCCGGGATCGTGGAGCCCGCGGCCACGCGGGCCAAGGTCTCTTTCCCTGACAGGACGAACAATACGGAATGAGGACAGGAGGAGTTATTTTCCCTTGAAGGCAAGGATTTCGCGCTGACGCAGAACAAGGTACTGAAGGAGAGACTCCCGCATTTCCCCTTCAAGACCGCTCCAAAGCCCTGTCACGGCAAAGCCTCCGCCTGGAGAGGTTTCCATGTCTATGTCCCAGGGACCACAATGGACGATGGACAGGTCGCAATCGATTTCGCAGAGAGGGAGTGTGGGGAGCTCGAGAATCAGACCGCCCTTGACCCCGGTCTCAAAGGGCTCCGTCGCATAGAAAGTCAGCGCCCCTTCCGAAATCCTGACGGGGACGACTCGGGGAAGACGAAGGGCCTCCCCCCGGGAGAGGCGGTCGAGGCTGTCAAGGATGCGGCCCATGCGAAGGTCGAGGGATTGATAGAGACCCACCCACGGGATCTCCGACTCGGGAAGGGTTGCCCCCCGGGGAAAGGCGATCAGGGGCCGGCGACGGCGAGAAAACGGCTGGTTTGCTGAAGAGGCCGGAATTCCGGGAAGAAAAAGAAGAGGAAGTCGATCATCGACGTTAAGGGAAGGATGAAAGGACTCTCTGGAACTTCCGCCCCCGTTCACCGTTCCGACCATCCTGGAGAATGAAAACGGAAAATCTCAGGCAAAAAAATCCACCTTATGACCCGTTTCGGACCTGGTCCGCTCCTCTCTTTGAGCCTCCTGCTCATGGACTCTGGATCGTTCCTCTTCACGGCGCTGGTTATCTTCCGTTCTTTTGGCCGCGACCCTTTCGGCAGATCTGTTTTGAGGTTCGGAGCGTCCCACCGGCTGGTCAAGGTTCGTGACGTCGTTCACTCCAAAGGCCATTCTTGTCTCCAAAGTCCCGTCCGGGGTCAGACGGTCTGATTGACTTTCATCCCCTGGAACATCATATACGCTTCCCTCGCGGCCATGCGACTTTCCTCATAGGCCCCGACACGAAGCCCCGAGACACTGATTCCATCCTGTACGGGCGTTTCGGGAGGGGGAAGTGTGGCTCCCTGCCAATGGTTGTCAACTTTTTTTGATCCGTCGTTTAGGTCGGTCTGGTGGACGACAACATCGGTGACGATGCTTCGACCCATAGGCTGGGAGTAAACCGAAACAACAGCAGGAAGGGATCCCACGGTATCGATTCCCGCGAGAACCCTTGAAACGACCCCCGTGTCGGAGAAATTGTCCTGGGGGCGAGCGGAGGCCGGATGAAAACCGGAACCGGAAACCGGGGAGGCCGCAGGCATGACAGTGCTCTCAGAAAGGAGCATCTGCCCTCTTCCCGACAACCCTTCTATTCCATGGCTTCCCAATGTCTGGACACTCATCCGGATTCCCCCGGCAGTTGATCAATCAGACGATGCTCCCACGGATTTCCACGCTTTTATTTTACCACCATAATCCGGGAGGTCAAGAAGATACCCCTGATTCCGATTTAGAAATGACTCCACACCCCATGGCCGGTTTTTCGAGGGGATTTTTAAGAAATCAGACCCGTTCCCGCCTGCTCAGATCATTCCTGGGCTTTTTACACCAAAGACAACCGCCTGTCCTGAGATCCGCCAAGGCGTCCGATCGAGGATGTGGCGAATTTCTGACCTTTTGAATCGAGGACTGTCAAAGAGATCGGGATCATTTCTCCTGAACCCAGGACTCTCGCACCTCTCCGGCTCTTTATGCCGGCGCTCCTTCTTGTCTTCTTCGTCCGTCCTTTTCTGTCAGGCCGAACAGAAGAGCGCATCGCATTGCCCCCGGATCTGGGTGAGGAAGTCGAGCGATTCCCGGGAAACAGCCAGTTTGAGAACAAGAGACCGGGCATGCCGGACGATCCGTCCCGCCAGGGAAAAGAGTCTCCATCGGACGGTGCGGAGCGTCCATGTCCGGCAGAAGGCCGGAAGAAGATCCCGCTTGAAGCCGACGAAGAGGTTGTACGCCAGAACTCCGATCCGGAAGAAGACGGCGTTTGCGTAAAGATCTCCGGTGGGCATGTACCCGACCCCCACGTCATTCTTCAATCCCTTGAAAAAATTCTCGAACGCTCCTCTCTGCTGGTGCCATTCGAGAACCCGGGAGGCGCTCCATTCCAGCCCAAAATTGGTCGCCACAACCCAATAACGCCAGGAGACCATGAGCGCCCCGATCGGGGTGGAACGGTCCCGCACCCGCTTCACCAGAAGACGGAAGGCTTGGGGGGTTCCGGTCATCGTGTGCACGGTTTCCGCCACCTCGACCACCTCCCCCGACGCCCCGGGAAAGGGCGTCCAGTCTTTTTCGTCGATCCGGTCGATCAGGGACAGCACGGCGCTGTTCTTGTCCGCCGTGATCGTCCAGGCCACCCCGTCCTCCTCCAGGGCGTTGATCAGCTCCGCCTGGTAGGAGGCGCTGTCCGCCCGGACCCGGGCGATCCTCTTTCCGGATTCTTCGACCAGCGCCTTGGCCCGCCGATAGACAGGAAGATGCCCCACCGCCGGAGAGACATTCCCCTCCCGGAATTCGTCGTCCACAAAGAGTCCGTTCTCGTACAGGGCCGCCATCATCGGCATGTACCCCTTCTCCTTGACATACGAATATCGGGCCTGTGCTTTGCCGGACAAGATGAAGCTCGCATCGAGATCCAGGGTATAGTCCTTCACCCCGTCCCGGGACAGGAGCTCCCGGGTGATCTCGTCCCGGACCGTCCCCAGTCCGACCAGACCGGGCTGTTTCTTCTCTGGATCTCCCATGCGACGAAGCCACTGGCCCACCGTATCCTCATCCGGAACCTCTTTCAAACCCAGAAGCTCCATCAACTCCTTTTCCCGCTCAAGCCCTCGAAGATCCGACAGGGTCTGCCCCCCCAGGGTCAGAAGAGTGATCAACGCCTGCACAAAGATGTCTGGCCCAAATCCACGGTTGCTTCCCGGAGCCGGCAGATGCCTGTTCACCCGCTCCTCGAGCCGCATCCCCTTTAAATACTCGCCAAAAGACAGAAATCCTCCCTGCCCCGTGAGCGGTTCGTCGGTCTGTTCCAGCTTGATTCTCGTGACCTCGTTTCGTACCATAACTCTGGCCCTCCTCCTGTTTGTGGTTTTCACCTCGTAGGTGAGATTATACCTCACCGAAAATCCAACAGGAAAGAGGGCTTATTTATTTTTTTAGCGCCTTATCTCGGAATCAGGGGAGGGAATGCTGATTCAGGAGCGGGAGGGCCTTCTTCCATCCGGACATCGGCCCATTGGCTGATCCCTTGGGGGCAGGCCTCCTGGTCGATCCAGAATTCGGAGGGGTGCAGACGCACTTCCGCCTCCTTCAGGACCCACTGGGTGGGCAGATTGCCTTGAGGGTTGAGGACGGTGGCAAGAATGTCGTGTTTTTCCTTCCCTGTCACAAGGAAAATTCTTGTCCCTGCTTCGGCCAGTGTCCGGTAGGACAGGGAAATCCTGGCGATTCTCCCGGGAACTGGGGGGACGGCAAGAACCACCCGATGCCGGTCTTCTTCCGGAGACGTTCCCGGAAAGAGGCTGGCCGTGTGTCCGTCGGGTCCGACCCCGAGAAGGGCGATATCCAGGGCAGGTGGGTGAGGGAGAGGAGTCCCAAGAGCCTCCGCGAGAACCTTTTCGTATCTGAGGGCTTCCCGTTCAGGGTGGGGATTTTCCCCCTGGATTCTGAAAACGGATTTCTCCTGAATTTTTCCAGGAATAAGGAGAGTCTCCCGCGCCATCCTGTAATTGCTCTGGTCGCTCTCAGGAGGAACGCACCGTTCGTCGGAAAAAAACCAGCGAATCCGGGATTTGGTCTCCTCGGGCCAGGAGGCTATCTTTTTTGACACGGCCCTGAAAAACGGGATAGGGGTCTTGCCTCCCGAGAGGCCGATCGAGACGACACTCTTTTTGACGAGAAGCCCCTCGACTCTCTCGAGAAAGCTGTCCGCTCCTTTTTCAGTCCAGGCGGATAGGGAGGGGAATACACGAACGAGAACGGTAGGAGAAGCATCTTCGAGCTCGGTGAGTCGGGTCATCGGAATCTCCCTCGATTTTAGGACCCGGGAACACTTCGTGAGGCCAGCTGGCAGGCCCCCAGAAGTCCTGTTTCCGGGTTGTTGACGATATGGACCGGGATTTCCGAGAGAAGCGTCCTGTAGCGGCCCTTGTTGACAAAATGGGCCATGAAGGAGGATCTCAGGAGGAAAGGCTCGATCTTTCCGGGAATTCCCCCCGCCAGGTAGACGCCGCCGGTGGCCAGGGACTTGAGAGCCAGATTCCCGGCTTCCTGCCCCAGAAACCTGCAGAAGTTTTCGAGGATCATGGTGCAGAGTGGGTCATGTCTTGACAGGGCGGCATGGGTCAGGGCGGCAGGAATCTCCTCCTCCGAAAGGCCGGGGTCAAGCGGAAGACTTGCGGGAGGCTGTCCGAGAGTATGGAAATGATACAGATTTGCCAGTCCCTGGCCGGAAACGACTCGTTCACAGCTGACATGTCCGAACCGCGACCACAGGTGGGTGAGAAGGGGGATATCGGAAAGGGATTCGGGGGCCCAGTCCGCATGGCCTCCTTCAGTCGGAATGACAAGGGGGCCCTGCTCGGAGGGAATCAGGATCGATTCACCAAGGCCCGTCCCGGGGGCGACCACGATCCTGGCTCCCTGGGGATCGGGTCGCCCCGTATTGAGGAGGGTGGTATCTTCCTCTCCCAGAAGGGTGGTGCCCCAGGCGGTGGCCACGAGGTCATTGACAAGGCTGATATTTATTTTCGGAAGTTTCAGAAGTTGGGCCAAGGTGTCTGTTTCTACGATCCAGGGGAGGTTGGTGGTCTGGCACCTGCCGTTCACGACGGGGCCGGCGATTCCAAAGGCTGCACTTGCAAGGGAGAAGCTTTTGGAATAGTCGGATCGAAGGGTTTCAAGAAATTCTTCCAGGACCTTTTCAAGGGAGTTATAGTTTCTGGAGGGGTATTCCTTCTTGAAAACCTTTCCGGGGCTCTTGTCCACCCCTTTGTTTTCCGGAAGAAGAGGAAAACACCCCAGGAGGGTTTTTGTCCCTCCGATATCTCCGGCAAGAATCATCCTGGGATGAAGGGTCGGGGCCGGAGATCCGGCAAAAGAATCAGCCACTCTTCCTCCTTCTCCACGAATTCTTCTTCGGAACTCGGGTTTCAAGGTTAGTTGCCCTTCGGACAACGAGCAGTGCCGCCGTTTTCCTTGACAGGGACTGGCCCGGATAATATGATCATAGAATGTTGCGGCATTAATGTCATCCATCTTCGTTCCGTCCGCAACCAAACAAGAGACCCATGCCTTGAATCCCCAGAATGAAAGGCACCCAATCCCATGGCGATCCCTCTCCAGCAAGCCCTGAAAGTCGGGGCATATGTCATGCAGAAAAAATGGAAGAAAGAAGAGAAATATCCTCTCGTCCTGATGCTCGAACCCCTATTCCGATGCAATCTTGAGTGCGCCGGATGTGGCAAGATCCAATACCCGGAAGAAATCCTTAAGAAGAGGCTGACTCCGGAGGAATGCTTTCATGCGGTTGAAGAATGCGGCGCCCCTGTCGTCACCATTGCCGGGGGAGAACCCCTCATCCATCCTGAGATCGTCGAGATCGTATCGGGGATGATCGAGCGCAAGAAGTTCGTCTACCTTTGCACCAACGGCATCCTCCTCGAGAAATACATCGACCGATTTTCGCCCTCCCCTTACCTGACCTTCAGTATCCACCTCGATGGTCTCCGGGAGACGCATGATCGCCTCGTGTGCCGGGAGGGGGTCTTCGAAATGGCCGTCAGGGCCATCCGGACCGCCACCGCCCGCGGCTTTCGCGTGACCACGAACACCACCGTCTTTGAGGGAGAAGATCCCGCCGAAATCCGGAAATTTTTCGACTATGTGAAGGAGTTGGGAGTGAACGGGATGATGATTTCCCCGGGATATTCCTATGACTGGGCTCCGGATCAGGAACACTTTCTGAAGAAGGACCGGACCCGCAACCTCTTCCGGATGATACTCGCCGATCGGGCCGGCAAGGGCTGGAACTTCAATCACAGTCCCTTTTACCTGGATTTTCTGGAAGGGGAAAGGGATTACGATTGCACTCCCTGGGGAAGCCCGAACTATTCGGTTCTCGGATGGCAGCGTCCCTGTTATTTGTTGAACGAAGGTTATGCCGCCACCTTCAGGGAATTGATGGAAGAGACCGACTGGAGCCAATACGGACCCTCTTCTGGCCACGCCAAGTGCCGGGACTGTATGGTTCACTGTGGTTTCGAGCCCTCTGCCGTGGGAGATGCCACCTCCTCGATCAAGAATACCCTCCGTTCCATTTCCAGTCTCCTTCCGGCCGGTTGATTCCGGGAGGAAGGAGCCCGGATGTCAACATATGTGGTGGGTGATCTGCACGGTCAGTTTTCGCTTTTGCTCGATCTTCTGGGAAAGATTCTCTTCGATAAAAAGCAGGATCGGCTGATCGCCGTCGGAGATGTGCTGGACCGGGGATCCCGGGTCGGCGATCTCCTCTTGTTTCTCCATGAAGCCTCCCAGGAGGGATGGTTCCATTCCGTCAAGGGAAATCATGAGGAATCATTCCTGCGTGTCCGCGCCGGGGAACCCCTCTCCTGGTACACCTCTCCCGAGTTCGGTGGCGGTGTCACCCTGTCCTTTTTCCAGGGCCTAGGGGCGCAAAACGCCCGGCTTTTGGAAGATTGGATCGGGTCCTGGCCCCTTGTCTGGTCCAACGAACAATCAATCGTGGTTCATGGAAGTCTTCCTTCTGTTCCGGGAACAACCCTGGGAGACCCTGATCTCTGCGAAACCCGGATTTCGTGGGGCGGGGGAGGTCACGAATGCCTGGATCTCCGGCCTCCGAATCTTTACCCTTCCTGGGATGGCCGTCTTGTTGTCTCCGGGCACACGATCGTCCGCAAGGCCGGCTTCTGGAAGGAAGGGATTGCGATGGTGGATACGGGGGCTTTCAGGACGGGCATCCTCTCCGCCCTTTGTCTGGAGACAGGCCAGTTCCACAGGGTGTCGGGAGCTCCAGCCTAGAGGCGGGTGTCAGGCTTCCGGCGGGCTCGCAAGAATTCGCCGTGCAGTTTCGATCCCTGAGGTGAAGCTTTGGGAGACTGAAACCCCTGATAGATAAGCTCCGGCCAGGTAGAGTCCGTTTGGAAGAGCCTGGGCTATCCTCTCGATCCGGCTCCGGTGGCCGGGGGTGTATTGGGGAATGGCACCTTCCCACCGCTGAATGCGGAGAAAGTCCGGCTTTCCCTTTGTTCCCAGGATTGTCTCAACTTCCCGTCCGACGATTTCGATCAGGTCCTCATCAAAGGCAAAGGCCAGCTTCGGATTCGACATTCCTCCGGCGAAAACCGTCAGGAGGACCTGGCCTTCCGGAGCCTTGTCAGGAAAAAGAGAGGACGAAAAGAGAATCCCCAGAATTTTCCGCTTTTCTCTGGAGGGGACAAGCAACCCGAATCCATCAAGTGGGTGGTCCACATTTTTCCTTGAAAATCCCAGAGAGATCACCGCAATCGGGGCATAAGGAATTTCTGCCATCGGACCAATGGCTTCGGGGCAGATCTCCTGCAAAAGTTCCGAGGACTGGATCGCGTTTCCGGCAAGAACCACATAACGGGAATGGAGGTAATAGGTCTCCTCGTCAAAGAGAAGCGCTGTCCGGAATCCGTTTGGAGTCCGGGTGATTCCGATGACGTCGGCATTTGTCCCGGCGTCGGTGCCAAGAAGCTCCGAGAGGGCCCCTGGAAGTCGGCCCATTCCTCCCTGGAAGGAAAAAATGGAACGGGTGAGGGGGGATCGAGGGGGTTTGGGACCGAACTGCATGGCCACGGCTCCCCTGAGGATCGATCCGTAGCGGTCTTCCATCGCGGTGAGACGGGGAAATGTGTCTTCCATGGAGAGAATCTCGGGACTCGAGGCGTAGACCCCCTTCACAAAAGGATCGATAATCCAGTCGAGAAAATCGGGTCCGAAACGACGTTCGACGAACTGGGCGACAGTTTCTATGGCCGGATCTTCGGGAAAGGTTGGGTCGTAGGGAGGGATAAAGGCTTCCCGGAGAACTCGCATTTTGCCCAAGACTGAGAGAACGGGAGTTGTGATTCCTTCCAGGATTGACCCGGGAAGCGGAACGGGTTTCCCCTCCTTCAGGATAAAACGCCTTTTTCCGGCCTGGCCGGCCAGGACTGCCTCCCGCTCGAGCCCCGTTTGATGGATGTATTCGAGCAGAGGGTCTTCAGGTCTCAGGAAAAGACTGTTTGGGCCTGTTTCTATCCGGTATCCGGCTTCGTCGAGCGTCCGTATGACGCCCCCTAGCCGATCGTTCCTCTCCACGAGGCGGACAGTCCGGCCGTGACCTTTGAGATGGACGGCGCAGGCCAAACCTGCGATCCCCCCTCCCACGACAAGAGTTTCGATATCATTCGCTGTCAATCTATTCTCCATCCGGGTCTTGGGCTGGTTGTCGGGAGCAGTTGAACAGGCCGGATAACTTTAAACGCTCGGAGGGACAAGGTCAATATTGGGGTGTTGTCCGGCAAGGCCCCTGGGTGCCCTGGGGGCCGGATTTTGTTATAATCGGGAGACTTCAGTCCTCTGACCTCAATTTGAGAATGCTTTCCGGTCGTTCTCCCCTTTTTTTGGGACAGACATTCATTTACAATAAAAAGAATTTGGATCCGGACCGACGCATTCTCAGCGTCGCCGGAAGATGATGTTCCCGAACAAAAATCATTCCCAGGAAGGAAAAAACGCTGATGGATGTCCTGATTGAGCCTCTCGAGGGTGCCCAACGAAAATTTCGGGTTGTCTTCTCCGACGAGGATGTGCGTACGAAGGTGGAAAAGGAAATTCGGTCTGCCATCAAGGACCTGAAGGTTCCGGGTTACAGGGTCGGGCATGTTCCCGCTTCCTATATCCGCTCTCGTGCCCCGTTTCTGGCCTCAATCCATGAATCCGTGACCGAGGCGCTCCGTCAGTCTGCAATCGACGCACTGGTTAATGAAGATTCCGGAACGGTTGTCTTTCTGGATCCGGAACCCTTTTCGGTGACGGGAGAGCATGAAAAGTCCGGGATAACCGTTTCCGGAACCCTTGAGTGTTTTTCCCTTCCTGAAGGATTTGTCTGTGAAGGGATCTCTCTCTCGCCCGAATCCGCCTCAACGGTGACCCGGGATGAAATCGAGAGGGAAACCGAATCCCTTTCGAAACGGGCCGGAACCCAGTTCAAGCAAGATCTTCCCGAAGAGACGACGATCGAAGAAGGGGATCTGGTCTCTTTTTCCTTTTCATTCACCCATCCCGATACCGGACTTCCATACGAGAACAGGCAGACGATTAATGTGGGGGACCCGTCCCATCCGGAAGCCCTGACCCGTTCCTTGATTGGAAGGAAGGTTGGAGAATCCTTCTCGGAACGCCTTCCTTTCAATATTCCGGCCAAAAAAAAGGGAGACAGGTCCCGGGTGGAAACTCTTGACTCCCAGATCCGCATCGAGAGCCTGAAACGTATCGAGCCGGCGACACGGGAGGAGCTTTTCAAGGCCCTGAGTGCCGGGCAGGGGGAAGAGGCCGACCGGGGAACCTTGGAGGATCTTGTCGAAAAAAGGATTCTGGAGCGAAAGGTTTCGGAAGCCCTGACCCGAAAGCTTGAAGAGCTGGTTCTAGAGGTTCTCTCCCGCAATTCGATCGCGGTTCCTGAACGCAGGATTGCCCTTGAGATCGATCGCATGGTGTCGTCAGGGATGGCCGCCAATGAAATCGATAAGGAACAGGTTCGCCGGGATACCCTCTGGTGGTTCATCCTTGACGATCTTTCAAGGAAAATGGAGATTCAGCCCGACATGGGGCGCGTCGAGCAGGAATATCTTGCACTCGTTCGCCGGAGCGGAGACCCCGAAAAGAATGAATCCCGACGAAGGGAATATGTCGAACAGGCCTTTCTTTCGGCCCGCCGTCGGCTGACTGAGGAAATTCTTCTCAAACAATCCACTTTTTCTGGCTGGGATGAGTTTTTCGGTCCCGATGGGCTGCTCCAGAAGCTTGGATGGAAATCTTTTGGTGTTCGTCCTGAACCGCATGATACCGCCTCCCATGACCATCACGACCACGATCACGACCACGATCACGAGCACGACCATGGTCACCACCACTGAAACAGGAGAGATCCCCAAGGTCCTGTCCACTTTCTGATCATTCATCAAAAAGGAACGTTCATAATGCTGATACCGATGGTAGTAGAACAGACAAACAGGGGAGAGCGCGCCTATGACATTTATTCCCGCCTCCTCAAGGACAGGATCATCATTCTCGGAACTGCAATCGACGACAATGTGGCAAATCTGGTCATTGCCCAGATGCTTTTTCTGGAATCTGAAGACTCAGCGAAGGATATCAATCTGTATATCAATTCTCCGGGAGGAATTGTCACGGCAGGCCTCGCAATTTATGATACGATAAAATTCATCAAGCCTGATGTTTCGACCATATGCATCGGTCAGGCTGCCAGCATGGGAGCCTTTCTTCTGTCGGCCGGGACAAAGGGAAAGCGCTTTGCACTTCCGAATGCCCGGATCATGATTCATCAGCCGATGGGAGGATTCCAGGGTCAGGCAACGGATATAGAGATTCATGCCCGGGAAATTCTTAAGCTCAAGGCCGACCTCAACAGGATGCTTGCCGACCATTGTGGTCAGCCGATCGAGAAGGTTGCGCTGGATACAGACAGGGATTACTTCATGTCCTCAGTGGAGGCAAAGGACTATGGCCTGATCGATTCTGTCATTACGGCCCATCGTCCGGAAGGCAAGACCGGGTCAGTATAATCTGTAATTTTTTGTAAGCGAGGATGCGATGGCAGGAAAAGACCGAAAGGATAAAAACAATGTCGGGGAAAATGGGGTCGCCTGTTCCTTTTGTGGAAAGAGCCGCGAGGACGTGCGACGCCTGATATCCGGCCCGGGTGTCTATATCTGTGATGAATGCATCGAGCAATGCTCCGCGATCATTTCCGAGTCCTGGGAGGAAGAGCAGGAAAAGGTTTCCGCTCCCAATCTCATGAAGCCTGCTGAAATCAAAAAAGCCCTCGACCAGTATATCATCGGCCAGAATCGGGCCAAGAAAATTCTGTCTGTGGCGGTCTACAATCATTACAAAAGGGCCCGTGCGAACAAGATTGCCGAAGAAGTCGAACTTCAGAAGGGCAATATCATCATGCTGGGTCCGACAGGAACGGGCAAGACGCTTCTCGCCCAGACCCTGGCCCGCATTCTCGATGTCCCCTTTGCTATTGCTGATGCCACAACTCTCACTGAGGCCGGCTATGTGGGAGAAGATGTTGAAAATATCATTCTGAAGCTTCTCCAGGCCGCCGACTATGATGTTGAGAAGGCCGAATGGGGGATTATCTACATCGATGAGATCGACAAGATAAGCCGAAAGTCCGAGAATCCCTCCATTACGAGGGATGTCTCGGGTGAAGGGGTGCAGCAGGCCCTTTTAAAGCTTGTCGAAGGGACGATTGCGAATGTCCCTCCCCAGGGAGGCCGGAAGCATCCTCACCAGGAGTTCATCCAGGTCGATACGACGAACATCCTCTTTATCTGTGGCGGAGCCTTTGTCGGTCTCGATTCGATCATCTCCCAGCGTCTTTCGAGGAAAACCATGGGGTTTGGGGCGGAAACCTCCCCTGCCCAGGACAGGACCCTCTCCGGGAAGCTGCTGATGGAGGCCCGTCCGGATGACCTTTTGAAGTATGGAATCATTCCCGAGTTTATTGGCCGTTTTCCGGTCATGGCCATTCTGGAGGATCTTGATGAGGCGGCCTTCCTTCAGATTCTGACGGAACCGAAAAATGCCCTTGTCAAACAGTTTGAAAAGCTGTTTGCCATCGAAAAAGTCAAGCTGCGATTTACGGAAGGGGCTCTCAAGGCTGTGGCCCACAAGGCCTTTACCCAGAAAACAGGAGCTCGGGGCCTGCGTGCAATCCTTGAAGAGGTGATGCTTGACCTGATGTATGAAATCCCGTCTCTCCAGAATCTCTCGGAGGTCATCATCTCAGAGGCGACCATCAACGAACGCGAGGCGCCGACACTGATCTGGGGGGAGAAGAAAAAGGATGTTTCCGAACCGGAGAATAATCGTGGATCGCTTTCTGCATGAAAGGTTAAAGATCCGTGGTTACTTCTTCGGAGAAGGGTTCTCTTTCGGCTGGATGGGGCGCTTCAACGTAAAAAGGATATCCGGGAAGGCCTGGGTATTCAGGGCCATGTGTGCAAACTTGACCACAAAGGATGTGGGACCCTGGACAAACCTGGGAAACAGAAGAATCCCCGTGCGCTCATATCCCGGGAACAGTCTGGCTGACGGAATGTAGGTCATGCTGATCAGTTTCCTTGCGATTCTGATCGGCTTGGCAGAGCCCAGGAAACCGTTTGAAACGGCGTCCTGGGCTTCGTCTGCACTCAGGGCGCGTTCAACCTGTTTTGGCCCCCTTTCAAGAAAAAAATCCATCGGATCGAAGTCAAGGTAGCCGGTGCCATTGTTTTTGATCGTGACGAGAAAGGCATTGAATTCAGCGCTCACCAGGGAGTTGTAATAAGGGGATCCCTTGGGAATGAAGCTGATGCTGAAGGAAATGCCGTTTAGGGTCTGGCTCGGAGGAATGACGACATAATTCGTGTCGACGAGATGGAACCCCTTCAGGTAAAAAAGGCTCGTGGCTATCCTGTTACCGATGGAGACGAGGATGATGATAAGGATGGCAACGATCAGGACGAGGGTATAATTGATCTTGGGCTTCAATAGAACAATCCTTCCTGTTAGAAAAACGTGAAAAATTTTCTCAGATCGCTGGCCGCAGGGACCCTTTTCTCGGTCGGTATTTTTTCAATCTTCCTTCTGGCCGGTTGCGCTCATTCCGGCAGCATTCATCCTTTTCGCTCACAAAAAGGGCTTCTCGCCCCTGTCGGCAATCCGGACTTTCTCGTTCCCGACCCCGTCTCCCTTTCCCTTTATCTGGGAGATGTCTTCAATTCCAGGAGAGAGGGGGGGACGGTCCTTTATGGTCATCGTCTGGAGGAAAAGCTCCACAAACTGATGGGAAGACAGGTTCTGGAAGTCTGCCAGACCCTTCCATGCTATGCCGACGCGGCCCGAAAACTGCACCTTAGTTTCATTCTATCCGCAACCATACGCAAGGATGATGAGCCCTCAAAATCGAGAGGCATCCTGACTCTGACGCGATGGTCAGTCGATCCGTTATTTCCGGAAATGACAGTTCCCCTGGTCTTTTCACTTGCCAACGGGAGACCTTCCTATGAAAGGCTTGTCGACAGAGCCGTGTCCAGTATGATGATCCGTGTCGAGGCTCGCTCCGGGTCTAAGAGGAAGAGATCCAGTTCCGGCAAGGCCGCCAATCTAAGGCGTCTGGTTGCCGAAGGGAAAATTGATCAGGCACTGAGACGGGCAGAGGCACTATTTCGCAGCCACTCAAACCATTCCCTGTCCCGGGAATTCTACTCGACATTGTACCGCCTTGAAATGAGTGCTGGCAAACCTGAAATGGCCCATATTGTGGGCGAGGCAGCGATCAGAAACCATCATGCCTCGACAGGACTGATTCTGCAAATGGCCAGCGATGCGTTGAGGACCGGCCACTTGAACAGGGAACGGAACATTCTCTATCAGGGCCTGACCCTCTACCCCGATAACCGGTTATTCTGGCAGCAGCTTGTTGTGGAATATATCCATAGAAAAGACTTTGCCCAAGCCTTCAGTGTCATTCGTATGTATGTCAAAAGGAATCCCCAGACTCAGGGCCATCCGCGCTTCCGTGGTGAGATCTATGCCTGTCTTGTGGGATTGGGAAGAGGAGATGAGGCTGACCTCTGGTTTCGGCGCTATATCCTAAAGACCAGGATGGGTCTGGCCACGCCCAGGCCCTATCTGGCCCATGCCATGATCAGTCGCGACTTGCAGAAGGGGGAATGGAGAGCCGCAGAGGAAAAGGCCCGGGGTCTCATCGCCATGGGGGTTCATTCAACCAGTCTGTACACCGACTGGATGACAGCCCTGGGAGCCAGCAATAATCCTATCGGGGAAGCCCGCGTGGCAAGGGAGGCCATCTCTAAAGGGTTCGCCTCCCGTTGGATTCGGGATCAGCTTGCCTATCTCGAGCAAAAGGGGTACTGATTTCCATTGACAATTCCAAATATTTTATCAGTCTTGAGGATTCTTCTGGCCCCGGTCTTTTTCGGCCTGGTGGCCTACAGGAACATGACATGGGCCTTTTGGGTCTTCTTTGCAGGCGGTCTGACAGACAGCCTGGATGGTCTTCTGGCCCGATTGCTGGATCAAAAAACCAACCTTGGAAAAACGCTGGATCCTGTGGCCGACAAGGTGTTCCTGTCATCCTCGGCTCTATGTCTTGGATGGTATGGAATCATTCCACGTTGGGTGGTCATAGTCTTTGTGACACGGGATATTCTCCTTGTCTCCGGAGTTGTTCTGTTAAAGCTTGTCGATAGTCCCATTCCTGTCGAACCCCACCTTCTCGGGAAGACGACGACAGGGTTTCAGGTGTTTTATATCGGGTTTGTCGTCATGCATATTGCGGGTGTGAAATTCAGTGCTCTTATTTTTCCATTGCAGGTCGGATCCGTGATATTTTCTTTCGTATCTGGTGGATATTATATTTTTCGTGGGCTTTCCTGGGTCCAGAAGGAAAAAAATGGAAGCAATCGAAGCGCATGATCAAGCGAATGACACCAAGGTCTCTTCCGGCCTTTTGATCAAGGAGGTCTTCCCCGGGAGCCCGGCCATGGAGGCGGGGATCGAAGTGGGAGATCGCCTTGTCTCCATTAATGGATTTGTTCTCAGGGACCTGATTGATCTCGAGTTTTGTCAGTCCGACTCCGAAATATTGCTGGAATACAGAAGTCGGGGGCAGCGCCATCACGTCGAAATAGAAAAGGATCCCGATACATCTCTCGGGATCGTCGTTGACCCGCCTCCCATTCGTCGCTGTCCCAATGACTGTGCCTTCTGCTTTGTCGACCAGATGCCGGAAGGGGCGAGAAAATCCCTTTATATTCGCGACGAAGACTATCGCTACAGCTTTCTGTACGGGAATTTCATCACGCTGACCAATCTCTCCGAGAAGGATTTCCTGAGAATCCTGGAGCAACGTCTGTCCCCCCTTTATATTTCCGTTCATGCAACGCCGTTGGATATCCGCCGCAAAATACTCAAGAACGAAAAGGCCCCGGACATACGACCACTCCTCAGGCGTCTTTCTGACGGGGGGATTACCCTGCATACCCAGATCGTCCTGACTCCCGGCATAAACGATAAGGAAGTTCTTGAAAGGACCTGGAGCGACCTATTGGAACTCTACCCGGGGGTTGGATCCCTGGCCGTTGTTCCTGTGGGCCTGACCGCCCACAGGGAGGGATTGCCCGATCTTCCGATGATCGACAAGATTTATGCGTCGAGGATGCTGAAAGTCCTTGCGTCCCTGCAAAAGGCCTCCATGGAAAAAATCGGGGATCCCTTCATATTTCCAGCGGATGAGTGGTACGTCCTTGCTGGCCGCTCTTTCCCATCGCTTTCGCGCTATGGATCATTACCCCAGCTGGGAAACGGGGTCGGACTTGTCCCACTCTTTCAGCGCCAATGGAAAAAGGGAATCAGGGCCCTTCGTTATCCTCCTCCAGATCGCCTGGTCCTTGTGACCGGAATGGCATTTTCCCCGTATCTTCGGGAGCTGACCTCCCTCTTTGAGAAGTCCTGGAAAACGGAAAATGAAGGAGTGACGGTCCTTCCGGTGCTCAACAGGTATCTGGGTCCGAGCGTGACGGTGGCCGGTCTTCTGTCATCGCGTGATATCATTGCGGCTGTTCAGGCCAACCGTCTACCGGAAGGATCCTGTCTTTGCATTCCGGATATTTGTCTTCGGGAAGGAACGGATATTCTGATCGACGACGGGTCCATTGCGGAGATCGCCAGCCGGACCGGATTGAAAACTGTCGCTGTTCCCTCTTCGGCCCGGGAATTCGTGCACTGGATGCGTGAAATTTCAGGAGAGGGGACCCTAAAGGAGGCTTCAGCCTGATGGCGACAAATACTTTGTACCTTCGAACTCCGGCTAAGATCAATCTGTCCCTTGTGGTCTTGGGAAAGCGACCCGACGGTTATCACGAACTCCTGACCGAGATGGTCATGATCGATCTATATGATGACCTTCTCCTTGAGAGAACCACCGATCCGGGACTCCATCTTTGCCTTTCCGGGAGACCTGTTGACGGGGACTTGGCCAGTAACCTTGTCCTCAAGGCCCTGTCTCTTTTGTGGGAGGCTGTGAAGAAAAAAGGTCTGAACCCGTCAGGGGGATTTGCCGCAGAGCTTACCAAGAGGATCCCTGTGGGGGCCGGTCTGGGAGGAGGCTCCTCCAATGCTGCGATTTCTTTATGGGGAGCTAACAGGCTTCTGGGGAATCCACTTTCTGTTGACGAATTAAGAGAAATTGGGCGCGGTCTTGGGTCCGATGTTCCCTTTTTCCTGGGATCGCCAAGAGCAATGGGAGTCGGACGGGGCGATCTCCTGATTCCCCTCCCGCCCCCTGAACCCATGGTCATCCTTCTCTGGAATCCGGAAATCCCCTTGTCGACGCCCTCTGTTTACAAGGCCATCGATCCATCCTCCCTAGAGTTCAGGGGGACGGTCGAATTGACAGAAAAAGAGCGTTCTAATAGAATTGGTAGTCTTTTGAAATTTGGCAATCTTGTTAATAGCCTTGAGAAACCGGCAATCGGACTTTGTCCCCAAATTGGCAAGGGAATAGAATTTCTTGAGAAAATCAGGCCAGGGAATGTCCGGATGACCGGGTCGGGTCCAACGGTCTTTGCCAGATTCCCTGGGCGAGAACATGCTCTCGACGTGTCAAGGGAAATGAAGGCCGAACTAGGGGGATGGGCAGGAGTGTTCAATCTCCTTGTGGAGGCCCCTGTCCCCGGAATGTGAGCCTTTTTCAATGCGAGAGATCGTAATATGTTTTTTTGAAAGACTTCTTGGGGCGTCGACAAGCGGCAAGTCACGAGATTTTGGATCTCGCATTCCCAGGTTCGAATCCTGGCGCCCCAGCCAGCTTGTAGATCAGTCGCATGGTCTTGGTATTCGCGGAATGTTTGCTGTCATGGCGGTTAGGGGAAGATAATTCCGCTTGCTGAGGAGGCTCGATACGGTCGTGAGGGAAATCAAGATATTTTCTGGAAACGCCAATATCGCCTTGGCGCAGGAGATTGTTTCTTACCTTAAGGCTCCTTTGGGAGTCGCAACCGTTGGGGCATTTTCCGACGGCGAGGTTCGGGTAAGGATTGATGAAAATGTTCGGGGAAACGATGTCTTCCTGATCCAGTCCCTTTCGCATCCTGTCAATACGCACCTGATGGAGCTCCTGGTCATGATTGATGCTGTCAAAAGGGCTTCGGCGCAGAGGATTACCGCTGTTATCCCTTATTATGCCTATGCGCGCCAGGACAGGAAGGATCAGCCACGGGTTCCGATCACCGCCAAGCTAGTCGCGGACCTGATCACCACTGCGGGTGCCTCCCGCATTCTGACCCTGGATCTACATACCGGGCAGCTGCAGGGATTTTTCAATATTCCGGTCGACCACCTTCACGGGACCCCGGTGCTGATCGAACCGTTGAAAAAGATGTCCGGCGAAAACCTCGTCCTGGTTTCTCCCGATGCAGGGGGAGTTGAAAGGACAAGAGTCTTTGCCAAGCGTCTTCAGGCTCCCCTCGCCATTATCGACAAGAGACGGGAAGGTCCAAATCAGTCTCAGGTGATGAATATCATCGGGGATGTGGCAGGGAAGACTGCCGTCATCCTGGATGATATGATCGATACGGCGGGAACGATTACACAAGGAGCCCAGGCTGCTCTCGATGCCGGAGCCAAACGGGTTGTGGCCGTGGCCACCCATCCGGTTCTTTCAGGAATGGCCCTTGAACGGCTGAACAAATCGGTGATAGATGAGGTCATTGTGACGAATTCCATTCCCATGGGCGGGAAGGATGAGGTCTGTCGCAAGCTACGGGTCTATTCGATCGCCCCCCTCCTGGGGGAGGCGATCAAGAGAATTCACGAAGATGATTCTGTGAGTTCATTGTTCATCTGAGATCTGTCGGAATCATCTGCCTGCGCATCCGGGGGCAGCATAAAAGGAGGAAGATGTGGATCACAGCAATCTGAAGGTCATGGTCAGGGAAAAGAACGGAAAGGGAGTGGCAAGGTCGCTTCGGCGAACCGGCCATGTTCCGGCGGTCGTCTATGGAGGGGGAAAATCAAAGTCCCTTTCAGTCTCGTTGAAGGATGTGGAAAAGGCCCTGCATACACATGCGGGAAGAAACGGCCTTTTCGACCTCGAGATCAATGACGGAAAGAATGTCCATAAAGCCTTGACCCTTGTCCGGGATATCCAGAGGGATCCTATCACCGGAAAAATCCTTCACCTGGATTTTTTTGAAGTGTCCGAAAAGGCCAAGGTCAGGAATCGGGTTCCCCTTGAAGTCGTGGGTGATATTCCTGCTGGGGTCAAAAAGGGGGGGATCCTGGACTTTGTGATCAGGGAGCTGCATGTCGAATGTCTTTCCTTTCAGATGCCGGACCATATCAAGGTGGATGTCTCCGGTCTCGACATCAACCAGACACTTCACGTGAAGGACATCGTCCTTCCACCAGGCGTGGCTGTCCTTGACGACGGAAACTCCGTGGCCATCCATGTCATTCCGCCAAAGGCCGAGGCCTAATCGGATTGACCGGTACAGGAATGGCCTGACGGGGCGGCGGAGGGGGGGTTTTGTCTTTTGTCATCATAGGGCTGGGAAATCCCGGACCGGAGTATGACGGGACCCGCCACAACGTCGGAAAGATGCTCCTGGACTTCTTTTCGGAAAAATACGGCATTCCCCTGGGGAAAAAACAGGGAAACATTATTTATGGGGAAGGCGTATGGCGCGGCCATCGTCTTTTGCTTGTTTTTCCGGTGACATTCATGAATCTGAGCGGGAAAGTCGTCCCCTGGCTTAGGTTGAAGGGGGCGGAAGATCCTTCGCAATGGCTTCTCCTCCATGATGATCTGGACACTCCTTTCGGAGTGGTCCGTTTCCGTGAGAAGGGAGGATCCGGCGGACAGCGAGGCGTCGAGTCCATCCTTGGTGTCGCCGGCTCGAAGGAAATTTCAAGGATCAAGGTCGGGATCGGACGACCCGCTTTTGTGGGAGCCGATATCAGCGATTATGTTCTTTCTCGGTTTTCAAAAGAGGAGAAAGAAAGGCTTCCGACCCTTTTTGAGAATGCCCTTGCCCTGACGGAAAAATGGCTGTTGGCAAGGTCTCGGCATTGACGGGGATGGTTGATTGGGTCTTTCCTGCGGTATAGTGGGGTTGCCGAATGTGGGGAAGTCGACGCTCTTCAATGCGTTGACGGCCGCAACGGTTCCGGTGGCCAACTATCCTTTTTGTACAATTGATCCTCATTCGGGTATCGTTCCTGTTCCGGACAAGCGCCTGGACAGGCTTGCCGAGCTGTACAGACCTAAAAAGGTGACTCCTGCCACGGTGGAGTTTGTCGATATTGCGGGTCTGGTAAAGGGGGCAAGCCAAGGGGAAGGGCTGGGGAACCAGTTCCTGGGACACATAAGGTCCGTGGATCTGATCGTCCATGTGCTCAGGGGGTTTCAGGACGGTGAGATTACCCACGTCCATGGAGAGGTCAATCCCGTTTCGGATCTTGAAGTCATCGAAACCGAACTTCTCCTGGCGGATCTTGCCTCGTTGACCACCCGTCTTCCGAAATTTGAAAAACAGTGGAAAACGGGGGGCAAGGAGGCCGAGGCCCAGAAAAGTCTTTTTTCCCTGATCTTGGAAGGACTTGAGAGCGGACGTCCGGCCAGGGAAATCTCTTCGGACTCCCTTGGCGATTCGTTTCGGCGGAGCCTCGGACTTCTGACCGACAAACCTGCGTTGTATGTGGCGAACGTCTCCGAGTCCGAAATTCATTCTCCATCCCCTCGGATTGAATCTCTGGAAAGGATTGTTGCGGAGAGGGGGGGAGCGCTCATTCCCATTTGCGCAAAATGGGAAGCCGAGATCGCTGAACTTCCGGCCTCTGAAAGAGCCGTTTTTCTCAAGGAACTTGGACTTGAGCGGTCCGGACTGGATCGCCTGGCCTTCGAGGGATACCGCTCCCTTGGTTTGGTGACCTTTCTGACAGCCGGAGAGATGGAAGTTCGTGCCTGGCCCGTCCTGAAAGGCACTTCCGCGCCGAGGGCCGCATCGGAAATCCATTCCGATATTGAAAGAGGGTTCATTCGGGCCGAGGTCATGCGTTATGAGGATCTCGACCGGCTTGGCTCTGAAAAGCTAGTCAAGGAGAAGGGGCTCCTTCGCCTTGAGGGCAAGGAGTATGTCATTCAGGACGGAGATGTCGTGTATTTCCGTTTTCATGTCTAGATGAATCGAGAGGTGGGTGCCAATGAATTTCTATGAATGTGTTCTGTTGCTGAAACCAACCCTTTCGGAAGAGGAATCCTCCTCCGTTGTGGGGAAATTCGAAAAAATCGTCGTGGAGAGGAACGGAACCGTCCATGCGGTTCAACATCTTGGAAAAAAGAAACTGGCTTATGAGCTGAAGAAAGAACGGAAGGCCGAGTATGTTATCCTATACATCGAATTGCCGAATGCCTCCGACGAGCTTGAGCTCGAACGCTCGGCCCGTCTTGATGAAAGGGTGCTCAAGAGCATGATCCTCAAACGGAAAAAACTTGTCATTCCCCAGACAGAGGGGCCTTCCGAACAGGCGACGGGGGCTGAATCTTCCTCAGAGGGTGTTTCTGAGGTCGAAGGAGCAGCAATTTGAGCAGCTTCAACAAGGTCGTTCTCATGGGAAATCTGACCCGGGATCCGGAGATGCGGGTCACGGGCGGAGGCATGTCCGTCGGGACCTTTACGCTCGCCATCAACAACCGTGTGAAGGGAAACGACGAAAAGGAAGACGTCAGTTTCATTGATTGCGTAGCCTTCGGTAAACAGGCCGACTTTGTCAAGGAATATCTGGGGAAAGGCATGCCGATCCTTCTCGAAGGGCGTCTCCAGCAGAACCGCTGGGAGCAGGAAGGGCAAAAGCGCTCGAAAATCGAAGTCATTGTACAGACTCTGACTTTCGTGGGCCCCCCCAAGCGCTCCTCAGGATCCGCTCCTGATTCTTCCCACCGTCAGGAATCCTATCCGGATCCGGGTGGAGATTTGATAATGGGACAGGGGGAATCAGACATTCCCTTTTAGAAAAAACGTATTCGTCACGTCACCGGGAACCGAATCAACGAAAGGAATTCAGGCATGGCAGGTCAGGCTCGTTCTTTCCAGAGAAAAAAGGTGTGCCGTTTTTGCACAGAAAACCTCCTCATCGATTTCAAGGATCAGGCCACGCTTCATTCCTACCTGACCGAACGTGGAAAAATCCTTCCGCGAAGACTGACAGGGACCTGTTCTCACCATCAAAGGGCGGTCTCAAAGGCGATCAAGCAGGCCAGGAATGTTGCATTTCTTGCCTTTGCCGAGGAAAGCTGAACTGAACACTCCGTTTCCCGTCGCACCATTCCTTTCGACGGTCTCTTTTTCGACGGCTCTTTATCTCTCCCTGCTTGCCCTGCCGCGAGTCGGAATACTTGTGGCCATGTTTTCCGGTGTTCCCCTTGTGCTGGCCCAGCTCCAATTTCCCTCCCAGCTTTTGGGAACGGGGGCCATGGTGACATCGGGGGGTCTCATTTTCCTTCTGGGATCACTTCTCCATAATCCGATTCCCGGTCTCCAGGTTCTGATCTATGTCGGATGGTGCGGCCTGCCGGCTCTTCTTACGGCAGAGTTCCTGCGAAGACAGGTCCGGGTTCTCCCGATGGTTTTTTCCACCTCATTTCAGATTCTTTTTTTTCTGGGTGGGGTCGCCTTTTTTCTCTATATGAAAACCAATGGCCAGATATGGACAGGAATTGCCCAGAGCATCCATGGGGCGGTCGATGTCGTCATGAACACGGCCATCAAAAATTCCCATTCGACCCTGAGTCCCGCCGACCAGGCCCGTCTTCTTTCCCTCGAACCACTCATTTACAGGACCTTCCTTGATCTTCTTCCCGGGCTTTTTGCCAGTCTGGCCCTCCTGACAGCCATCACCTTGTGGGCAACGAGTGTCGGGCTTCTTGAGAACCGGCAGCTATCTCCCGGACAGCCGGGGATTGATCGATGGGTTCTCCCCGATCATCTTATCTTTGCCCTGATTGCCTCCATGGCTCTTCTTCTCGTTCCGTCCTTCGAAATGCGTGTTCTGGGAACAAATCTCCTGATGGTTTTCGGAGTCCTCTATGTGGGACAAGGGACAGGAGTTTTGTTAAGCTATGTAAGAAAAAGAAAGCTGGGAGGATGGTTCTGGCTGGTTTCGGGAATCTTCCTCCTCATTCAGCCGATGTTTCTCATGATTTTAGGACTGGTCGGCGTTATCGACATATGGGCGGATTTCCGGGAGCTCAGGGGAAAGCCGACGGGAGGAAACGGATCAGGTGAAAAAGGTCGATATGTGGAAAAGAAAATGGATGACCTGTCTGACGGGGATGGGAGCCATCGCGACTCTTTCCGCACTTTCAGCCTGTGTCAGTACATCAGGGGGTCCCGTCTCCTGGGGGCATTCCGGGGGAGCGCGTCCATACGGGGAAAAGTTCGGCCAGCCTGATTTTTCCGTCATGGAAGGCCGGGTCGGAATGACGGAGGTCGGACGGGCCTCCTGGTATGGGCCGACCTTTTATGGTAAGCGCACCGCCAGTGGAAGCATCTTCAGGAAGCATGCCTTTACGGCCGCTCACCGGACTCTTCCTCTGGGAACCATGGTCAGGGTGACAAATCTTGCCAATGGACGCTCCGTTGATGTTCTGGTCAATGATCGGGGCCCCTTTGTCTCGGGCCGGATCATCGATCTCTCCTGGGAAGCCGCCGACAGGCTGGAAATTATTGGCCCCGGAACAGGACTCGTCAAGCTGACCGTTCTTTCTGTCCCGGGCGGGGGTGGGCATCGCGGGACGGGGTATTACGCTGTGCAGGTGGCCTCCTTTACAAGTTACGACAAGGCCTTGCGATACAAGGAAAAACTTGGTCGTTACTCCCATATCAGGATCCAGCGGGCACATTTCGGCAGCCAGCCGGTCTTTCGTGTCCAGCTCGGGCAGTTCTCCAATCCCGGGAAGGCTCGATCCTTTGCCCGGGAGGTGAAGGCGGAGCTCGGGAATGCCTTTATTGTTCAATCGGAATAAGACCCTTTACCATTTTTGAAAGGATTACGATGATGTCTGAATCAAAAATCGAAAATCTTGAAAAAAGGCTGACCCTCACCAAGGAAATGCTCCAGAAAAAAAAGGGGGAAGTCTCAAGCGAGACCAGAAAGGCGGATGGGGAAGTCCGGCGTCTCAAAAAGATCGTCCGGAGAGTTGCCAACAAGAAGAGGAGACTCTCCTCTCCTTCCGTTAAAGGTGCCACTCCGAAAGAGAGCTGACATGCCGATGATCTGGGAATACCGCGTGGCTCCCATCAGCCGGGAACAAGTGGAGAACCAGCTTAATTTTCTGGGCGAGGAAGGATGGGAACTCGTCCAGATCATTGTCATGAACAGCCCGGAGATTCCCTATCAGGGGATCTTCAAAAGGATCAAGGCCTCCCGGTAATCCGTCAGGAGGCTATTGGGAGTTTTTGAGAATCAGCTTGCGGGTTTTCTGATCGGCGGTATTCAAAATCTTGATGGCGTCCTTGTCGAGATGGGCCAGTTTTTCGGAGGCCTGCTCAAGGTCTTGCGAAAGGGCTTCGATGTCGGAAGGCGAAATCCGGCTTCCCGGGGTCCCCTTAAGGTATTTTCTCGCCGAATCCACGGCAATCCGGGCCTCGCCGAAATTTTGGTCGAGAGTATCGTGAATTGCTGCCTCGATACTGGTTTCTGCCATGTGAAGATCAAGTGAACGATGTAGACGCTGGTAGGACTGGCTGAAGTTCTTTCCCTGCAAGTTGATCTGGGATTTGAGGGCGTCCATCTGGGACTTGAGGTCATTGACCTTGGCGCTGTCCTGTTTCATTCCCATGGAATAGGCCATGGCAATGGCCAGCACGATGACCATGGCTATCAGCAAATTTCTTATCATTATTTTACCCTTTGAGATCTGTTTGAGGGGAAGGGTGCCATCACAGGCTCCGATTGTATCATGCTGGAAAGAGGCTTCCTATGCGGTGTGAGATGAGACTTTCATGACGGACGGTCAAGGATGAAAAGGAAGATTCACTGGAATGAAAAAACTGTCGGGATTGTGAGTCTCGGGTGCCCGAAGAATGCCTCCGATACAGAACGCATGATCAGCGACCTTTCCGGAAGAGGATATTCGGTTGTTCCCGACCTCGGTGAGGCAGAAATCCTCCTCGTGAATACGTGCAGCTTTGTCACGGATGCGCGGCAGGAGTCGATCGACACCATTCTGGAACTCTCCCGGTACAAGGAGGAAGGAAAGGCGAAATTCCTGGTGGGGGCTGGATGTCTTGTCTCCCGTTACAGAGATCAGATGGGAACGCTCATCCCCGAAATGGATCTTGCCCTGACCACCTTCGATGAAGGACGATTGGGCGAGATCCTCGACGAAGTGGGAGGAATCGCCCCAACGGCCAAGCCTCTCCTGACATTTCCCTTGGCCGAATCTCGACTGACTCCCTCCCATCGGTCGTATGTCAAGGTGTCGGAGGGATGTGACCATCCCTGTACTTTCTGCTCGATTCCCCTTTCCAGAGGCGGACAGGTCAGCCGCCATCAGGAAGATATTCTTGCCGAAATCCGTCACCTCTCCTCCCGTGGAGTGAAGGAGGTCACCCTCATTGCCCAGGACCTGACCCGTTATGGCCACGATCTGGGATTTTCCGAGGGACTGTCGACCCTTCTCGGCCGCATTGATCGCGAGGGGGAAATTCCCTGGGTTCGTCTCCTCTATGCCTATCCCACCCTGGTCACGGAGACTCTCCTTAGGACGATCCGGGAATCGAAAAATATTCTTCCCTACCTCGACATTCCCCTTCAGCATGTCGATGAAGGCCTCCTGGGTGCCATGAAAAGACCGGGAAGCGTCGATTTCATGAAACGACTGGTTGACCGGATCCGTGACGCTGTTCCGGGGATTGTGCTTCGGACAACCTTTATCGTGGGCTTCCCCGGTGAGGGGGAAAAAGAATTCGAAGCCCTTCTCAGATTTGTCGAATGGGCCCGGTTCGATCACGTCGGGGTGTTTGCCTTTTCCCGGGAGGAGGGAACGCCTTCCTACAATCTTCCCGGCCAGGTTCCCCACAGGGTCCGGATGCGCCGGAGGAAGGACCTGATGGCCCTCTCCTCAAAAATTGCCCTGGACAAAAACCGGACCCTCGAAGGCATGATCTTGCCGGTTCTGATCGAAGGTCTCTCCGAGCAGTCGGATCTTGTCCTTTCCGGACGCATCAAGGGAATGGCCCCGGACGGAATTGACGGGGAGGTGCTGGTGCTTTCGGGGCAAGGCCGACCGGGGGACATTGTGGATTGCCGGATCGTGAAGGCCCATCCCTATGATCTCGAGGCATGGGAAATCGGCGTCCCGGAGCCGGAGCAGTAAACAGTCAAGAGGCTCCGGGGGGGGTGAGGGCAGAATTCTTGGACTTTTGACCTATGGTGCGAGAGGGGGGACTTGAACCCCCACGGGGTTACCCGCCAGATCCTAAGTCTGGTGCGTCTGCCATTTCGCCACTCTCGCAATGACAGCCTTGTATTCTAGGAGGTTTCGTTTCCTTTGACAATTGCAGGAAGGAAAGGGTTCCGCCTTTTT
>JAJYPO010000086.1 GCA_021795275.1 Nitrospirota bacterium
CGATCTTCCGCCAGAAACTCGGAAAAGGCGGCCTTCAGGGAGGAATCGTTTCCCCCGTGGCCGTTGACAAAGAAAAAGCGACGGAATCCGTTCCGGTAGAAATTGGACAGGATTTCGCTCACGACGAGAATGAGGGTCCGAGGCGAGAGCGAGGTGCTTCCGGGAAAGGCCAGATGGTGGTGGGACATTCCGTAGGCAAGGGTCGGCGCGACCAGAATCCCCTCCGCCTCCCCCACCCTGCGGGCCAGCGCCTCCGCGACGAGATGATCGGTCCCGATAAGCCCGTTGGGGCCATGCTGCTCGACCGAGCCCACGGGAACGATCAAAAGGGGCGACCTTTTGAGATACCGCTCCACGTCCGGCCAATGTGTCTTGGCGAGTTCCACCTGCCCTCCCGATTTTACGGTTCGTGGCTGACTTCTGATTGGCCCTATCCTACCATAACCGGATCCGGATTGACCTCACCGGACCCGGACCCTCCGCCGGGAAGGGCGTTCCGGCCTCCTGATTTCAAGATAACTCTCTTGCATTATTATTTTTATTGAAATATCATCTGAGGATCTCCGGACCCTGTCAACATCCCGGATCCCAGACAAACACGAAGCAGGGAGGGTTCATGACCGAGCTCCTGTTCGAAAACGGCGAGCACCGCTACTTTCTTCTGGGATTCGGGGAATCGTCCCGGGAGGAGGGAATCCCCTCCAACCAGTATCTCGTCACCCGCGACGGCCAGGCCGTCCTCTTCGATCCCGGCGGCTCCGGCCTCTTCCCCATCCTCTCCGCACGCCTCTCCGAATGGGCCGACCTCGCCTCCGTCCGCGCCATCTTCCTCTCCCACCAGGACCCCGACGTCAGCGCCGGCCTCGACATCTGGATGCAGATCACCGGCGCCCGAGTCTATCTCTCCCGCCTCTGGACCCGCTTCATGCCCCATATGGATCTCACCCATCCCGACCGCCTCCTCCCCATCCCCGACGACGGCGCCATTGTCGAGATCGCCCCCGGCTTCCTCTTCGACGTCCTCCCCGCCCACTTCCTCCATTCCCCCGGACAGATCAATGTCCTCGACCCCGTCTCCCGCATCCTCTTCACCGGAGACATCGGCGCCGCCGAACGCTCCAACGGCACGATCTTCGTCGACGACTTCGCCGGACATCTCCCCCATATCGAAGGCTTCCACCGCCGCTACATGGCCTCCCGCAAAGCCCTCCGGAAGTGGGTCCGGGAAGTCGAGCGCCGCGAGGTCGACACCATCGCCCCCCAGCACGGCCCCCTCTACCGCGGTCCGGCCAAGGACGCCCTCCTCCGCTGGCTCTTCGACCTCCGCTGCGGCGTGGACCTCTATGAATAAGCGCCCCGACGACTCCTTCGAATCCATGCGCCGCGAGATCGGCGCCCGCGTCGGCACCGTCCTCGAACAGTCCCTCCGCGAGTCCTCCATGATCGCCGGCGCCCGACAGATCCTCTCCGAAACCTCCCGACGCATGGCCGAAGAGTCCGATCCCAAGACCCTCCGACGCCTCTTCCGCGCCACCACCGCCGCCCTCGACGCCCTCCTCTCCTGCCAGCACAAGGTCCGCCAGACCCACTTCTCCTTCCTCTCCACCAGCCTCCTCGACTCCCTCCGCGCCATCGCCGCCCTCGAACGCACCACCACCGACGTCTCCGTCCTCTCCTTCGAAATCCGCCTCCTCGAACGCTTCATCATCACCTCCGAGGTCATCCACGACTGGAAGGAGCATGTGAAGCGGATGGTCCGCGAAATCGACGAGGTCATCGAGATTTTCGCCCTGTTCTCCCTCTTCCTCACCGGAGAGAATCATTACGAAGCCGAGGTTTTCTGGAAGGCAATCCCCCAGGAGGAGACGAAACGGCATTTCGAGGATCTGATCACCCAACGCTTTCGGGAAGAAAAACGGTTGTTGCTTCCGGATCTCTTCTCCATCACCCACAACGTGGCGGATCCCTCCTGCTGCCTGCCCCCGATCACCCTCGAATCCCTCACCCTGTCGACCAAGAGCCTGCTCCTCGACTCCCCCCGGGTCGGCGGCATCGTGGGCATCGGCCTCCATTACGCCACCGCCCAGCACCCCGTCAAGATCCTCGTCGTCGAAAGCATCATCACCAGCGTCCTCAACGTCGTCGGCTCCGTCAAGGCCATCTACAAGTACACCAAGGACATCGAGTACTACGCCGTCCGCGACCCCCTCACCGGCCTCTTCAACCAGCGCGTCTTCTGGGAGCTCCTCTCCTACGAGATCGGCCGCAGCGAGCGCCACGCCAGGACCCCCTTCTCCCTCATGATCCTCGACGTCGACGACTTCAAGAAGATCAACGACACCTTCGGCCACAGCTTCGGCGACAGCTTCCTCCAGGCCTTCTCCGCCCTCATCTCCGACACCGCCCGACGCGAGGACATCGTCGCCCGCTACGGCGGCGACGAGTTCGCCGTCATCCTCCCCGAGGCCGGCCCCGAACAGGCCGCCAGCTTTGCCCGCCGCATCCTCGACCGCCTCCGCTCCTTCGCCCTCGACTCCCCCGAAGGCTCCCTCGCCAAAACCTCCCTCTCCGCCGGCATCGCCACCTGGCCCTCCCACGCCACCGAGGCCCGCGACCTCTTCCTCGTCGCCGACAACATGATGTACCGCGCCAAGGCCCAGGGCAAAAACACCTACTGCCTCCCCACCGACGAGGACGTCGTCGAGGTCTTCCGCATGGCCAGCGAAAAATATGTCCTCCTCCAGCAGGCCATCGCCGACCGCGCCATCCTCCCCTACTTCCAGCCCATCGTCAACGTCGCCGACGGCTCCGTCGCCGCCTACGAGGTCCTCATGCGCCTCAAGATCGACGGAAAGCCCCTCCCCGCCTCCGACTTCATCGAGATCGCAGAGGAGAGCGGCCTCATCTCCCGACTCGACATGATCGTCATGGAAAAGGCCTTCCGCATCGCCGTCGCCCGCCGCTTCCCGGGACTCCTCTTCCTCAACCTCTCCCCCAAGGCCGTCGTCACCGGCGACTTCCTCCCATCCCTCCGTCGCCTCATCCGGGAGACCGGCATCAATCCCCGCCAGCTCGTCTTCGAGATCACCGAGCGCGAAACCGTCCGGAACGCCTCCCTCCTCGAGATCTTCATCCGGGAGCTCAAGAGCGACGGCTCCCGCTTCGCCATCGACGACTTCGGCTCCGGCTTCTCCTCCATGACCTATCTCAAGCGCTTCTCCGTCGACTTCCTGAAGGTCGAGGGCGACTTCATCCGCTCCCTCCCCGACTCCGCCTCCCTCGACCGCGCCATCGTCGCCTCCATCGTCACTCTCGCCCGCGAGGCCGGCATCGCCACCGTCGCCGAATCCGTCGAGTCCCCCGAGATCCTCTCCCTCGTCCGATCCCTCGGCCTCTCCTTCGCCCAGGGATTCGCCATCGGCCACCCCACTCCCGAAATACACTGACCCTCCCCCCCGTAAAACGGAAGGAGCTTTCCCGAAGACGCCAAAGGGCTCTCCTCTCAGGGCTCCTGGGCCAGGGGTTCCCACCGGGGCCCCCCTCCACCCCGGAGGTCATGGTCTCTTGAGGCGGAGAGGGCGTTCAGCGGATGGAGAATGACGTTCCGGCCCAGCAGGCGGCCACGCATGGCCGCCGCCTCCCGCAGGTCGGGCAGGGACTGGTCTGCTTCCGCCCCGAACAAAAGATCTCCAAGCGAGGAGAGCAGAAGAAGCGCCTCCTCCTTCCGACCCTGGTCCAGGAGAAGTCGCCCCAGACTCGTGGCCGCCCGAAGCTTCAGGGCCCTGGCTCCCTGCTCCCGGCTGATCCCGAGAGAAAGAGAATAGCAGCGGCGGGCCTCTTCCCGATCGAAGCGCAGGAGGGCGGCCTCCCCCTTGATCCGCCAGAGCTCCGCATCGTAGAAGCCCGTCCCGCATCTGCGAGAGACCCTCAGGGCCGAGTCGGCCACCCCGATGGCGCGTTCGCCTTCCCCCACCGAAAGATAGGCCTCTGCCAAAAGAGACAGATAGCTCGACTCGGCCATCCGGTGGGCCTTCCGGCAGAGGGGAAGGCTCCGGAGAATGAGGGGGATGCCCCGGACGTCTCCTTTCATGGCCAGGGCCCATCCTTTGAAGGCCTGCGCGACCGGAGCCCATCCTTCCGAGCGGGTCAGACGGACGTGGCGCGCCAGCTCCTCCGCCACATCGAGGACCCGCCCGGGACTCCGGAAATAACGGAATCCGATGCAGGCGAAGCTCAGAAGGAGCCCCTGCTTCTGGCGCCCTTCCGCCACTCTAGCCTGGTCCAGGACGAGTTCGAGTTCGCGGCGTGCGGAGACGTAGCGGCCGAGAAACCAGAGGACCCAAGGCCGGTAGCTCATGGCCATGCTGAGAATTTCCTCGAAAGAGATCTCGCCCGACCACCGTTCACCCCCCAGGCGGGCGCGGGTATAGGCATCCCGGCAGGCATTCAGGCGGTCGAGGGAGCGGGAAAAGTGGCCGGTCCAGAATGAAACGCACCCGCTGGCGTAGAGAGCGACCGCGCGATAGGAAACGGATCCGTCCCGATCGGCGATCCGCCCCAGGGTGTCGGCCAGCTCCCGTGTCTGCTCCAGGTCACCTTCCCCCAAAGACGAATGCCACAGCCCGAAAAGGACCGGAAAAAGATCCCCCGGAATTTTCCCATCGGAAGCGCACAGGCCGGCGGCCCTCTGAAAGATCGACCGGGCCTCCCTGGAGCCGTATCCTGTCCGCTCCACCAGGATGTTCCCGAGAAGAACCAGGAGGCGCACCTTGATGGGCAGACTCTCCGCCTCCCCGATGATCCGGTCGCATGCGGCAAGCCCTCCCCGGGCATGCTGTTCGGCCTCGATGTAGGCCGCCCCCGAAAGACAGCTCCTCGCGGCCTTTTCGGACCACACTACCCCCCGGAGAAAATCTTCGGCGGACACCCAGTGCCTGGCCACGACTCCGGGAAGAGCGGCCGCCCTCTTCGGAAATCGTTTCTCGAGCAGGAGCGCCACCTCGCAGTGGAGGGCCTTTCTCTCCCGACGAACCATCGACTGGTAGGCGGCTTCCTGAATCAGGGCGTGCCGGAACTCGAAGGAGTCCTCCGGTGGACTGGCATTGCGCCGCACCAGCCCCAACCGGGAGGCCTCCTCCAGAAGTCGCTCCAGGCGGGGGATCGGCTCTTCGGCCAGAACCCGGAAAAGATCCATCGGGACCGTCCGTCCGACGACCGAGGCCTTCTGGAGAAGAAGGCGGATCTCCGGCGTCAGCCGTTTCAGCCGGTCGAACAGCACCTCGGACAGGGTCAATGGAATCTGGGGATGACCGTCGGCGGGTGGAACATTGTCTCCCGGAATCTGGTCCAGGAGGCTTCGGGTCATCTCCTCGATAAAAAGCGGGATTCCGTCAGCGTTCCGGACGATGCGCTCCACCGTCTCCCCGGAAAGAAGCCCTTCCGGAGCCAGGGCCTCCACGAGTTCCCGGCTCTCTCCGGGAGACAGTGGAGGGAGCTCGATCCGCCAGAGGTTCTTTACTTGGGTAAGCCAGGAAGGGATCTCGCCCGCCCGAATGGTCAGGATGATCAGACCCTCCCCCAACCCGTTCTCTCCCGACAGGAATTTCTTTAGCAGACGATTGGTGGAGTCATCGGCCCAATGGAGATCCTCCACGACGAGAAGAGGCAACGCGGCCATCCGGGCTCCGAGGGAGGCGCACAAAATGTCCTCGGCCTCTTCCCGTCGGACCTGATCGAGTCCCGGTGGAGCCGGAAAATCAGGATGCGGGGCGAGAGAGAAAAATGGGCCAAGGAGGGCCGCAGATCGCTCCGGATCCCCCACTCCGACAGCTCTGAAAAAAAGCAGCAGCCTGGTATAAGCCAGCCCTTCCTCCAGGCCTTCGGAGAGCCCGGCTTCTCTCCGGAGGAGAGCAATCAGCGGGAAATAGGGCGTATCGGCATAATGAGGCAGACAGGCCATCACGGAAAACCGATCCACGTCCATTCTGGCCTGTCGGACAAAGGCTCTCACAAGATGGCTTTTCCCGATGCCCGGCTCTCCCGAAACGAGCAGAACGCCTCCCCCATCCCTTTCGAGTATCTCCCGGAAAAGGGACATCTCCTCCTCCCGACCGATCAAAGGGAGCGTCTCCCTTCCAGGGCTTGCCCCCGGCTCCGCGCCGTCGATCAGGCGGTAGGCCGGAAGGGGATCTCCCACGACCCGGAAAAGCCCTGCCGGTTCGAAGAGAAACTGCCGCCGCAGGAGCGCGGCCGTTCCCTCCGAAAGGAGCAGGGTCCCGGGATCGGCCTGCATGCACAGGGATATGGCCGGACGGGAGACCGAGCCCGCCGGATCGGCCGGAGCCTGGACGGTAGGCGCGACGATCGCCATCCCCGAATGGATGGCCCCTCGGAATCCGGTCGACCGGGTGGATTTCCACGACTTCGCAAGTTCGAGCGCCGACCGGGCCGCCCGCCTCGCAGCCCCCTCGCGATGTTCTCCCAGACCGAAATAGGCCAGAAAGGCGGTTCCATGGGAACGGACGGGAATCCCGCCCAAGGAGCGCACCCTCTCCATGGCGCTGAAAAGCCGGGATTCGAGCTCCGAGGAGCGCAGATCCGGATCCTCGTCCGGATCACCGACCCCGAGACATTCGAAAAACATGACGGTCACTGGACGCCGTTCCGGCAAGGGTTCCTGGGAAAGGACCGGGGTCGGAAGCGATGAAACATCATGAACCGGGAGTGTTTCGGAGCGGATTTTCTCGTAAACCTCCCTCGTCTTCTGTTCTGGATCGACCCCGAGCTCCTGCCGGAGCAGATTCCGGCAAAGCTCATACTGAATTTCCGCCGCCCGGAGATCTCCGTTTTTCATGTGGAGTTCCATGAGGCGCCTGTGCTGGGATTCATCGAGAGGGTCCATTGCCAGGTATCGCAGGACGAGCGAGATCCCGTCCCCGATCCGGCCTTCCCTTTCGCGGATCCGGGACAGATTGTCCACGGCCCGCAGGACCTTCATCTGGCACATTTCCCGTGTGGCCGTGATCCAGTCCATGAAGTCGTTGCATTCCGGAAGGTCGAAGCCGGCCATGAAGGGCCCCCGGATACTCGCGATTCCTTCCGCCAAATGTCGTTCGCATCGGGGACAGCGCTCGGGGGAATGAAGGGAGAGACAGCCATCGGACGGGCTCTCCAGAAAGGAGACATCGCTCAGAATGGGGTGGCGGGGATTGATTCGGACCGAGGTCCTGTCCACCTGAAGAGGGAAATCTCCGGAATCGCGGTGAGGATCGAAGATTTTTCGGAGCGAATAAAGGGTCTGTCGAAGGCTCTGGTCGGCGCGCGCCTCCGGAAGATCCGGCCAGAAGAGAACCGCCAGATCCTTTCTGAAATGGGATCTGGCAGGCTGGATGACCAGGTAGGACAAGAGCCCCAGGGCCTTCTTCCTGACAATCCTGTCCGTCAGGTCGGATCCGTCCATCAAGACGGCGGGAACTCCAAGCATGGCGAACAGGAGATTGCCTTTCTGTTTCCGGTCTTTCATCTTTCACCCATCTTCCATCGACAGTCCAAGCCTCTCCGATTAGCCCCAAAAAAGAGTGTCCCCGAGGCGCTGTTTTTGTGACGATCATGTGACGATGCAACATTACCATAGTATAGGGATTGAATATCCAAAATTGAAACAGACGACGGAAATTCCTGTCGTCTGTCTCTTCTGGAAAGAGGTGTGTCTATGGTCGTGCCGAAAAAATTTCCGACGGATTCTTCTTCGACAGCTCCCGGAACCGGGACCCGAACCTTCGGCACAGGGCCCCTTCGGGACGAAGAAATCCCTAAAAACATCGCTGATATCCTGGCCCTTTGCCCAAACGCCTTTGAACTCTTTCTTGATGCCATCCAGTCCGACGGAGTGGCCATCGCCACCCCGGATACGGGTGAAGGCCAAACCGGAAACCGCATCATCTATGCCAACAGGAAGATGAAGGAGCTTCTCGAGAGAATGAGGGACGATCTCCGGAGCCACTACCGGCTGACCCCCGAGGAGGTTCTGGGGCAATCGATCCACCGCTTCCACGAAAATCCGGACCGCATCCGGAAAATCCTGGCCGAAATACCTCCGGGAAAGCCACGGAACAACATGATCATTCCGGTGGGAGAATTGCGAATCCAGTCGGTCACGCAGGTCCTGAGCGACCGGGAAGGCCGCCGGATCGGCTATCTCACCGTCTTCACCGATGTCTCCGCACGCGAACATCTCAAATCCGTCTCTCTCGAAACGGAAGAGATCTCCCGCATGGCAAACACCCTGGCGGGAGAGGTCTCGGCACTCGTCAGGCAGGCGGAGGGCGAGCAGGAGGTCATCCTGTCCATGACCCGCGAGGTCGTCAGAAACGAAGAGGCGATGCAGACCCTTGGGGATGTCGTCGGCACTCTCGGAAAACGCTCTGAGGAAATCGGCGCCATCGTCGAAACCATCGGCCAGATCACCTCCCAGACCAACCTTCTGGCCCTGAACGCCGCCATCGAGGCAGCACGGGCGGGAGAGCAGGGACGGGGATTCGCGGTCGTGGCGGAGGAGGTCCGCAAACTAGCCGAACGGACCGCCCGGGCTACGAAGGAGATCGCTGCCACGATCCGGATGGTCCAGGAAGATACGGCAAAGACGGTTTCACTTCTTGAAGGAAGCCGGACGCTCGCCTCGAAAAACCGGGAAAAAGCCGGACGGACGGCCGAGGGGTTGACCTCCATCCAGAAGGGGAACCAGAAGATGCTCGGCTCCATCGACACCATCGCCAGTGCCACCGAACGTCAGGACCGGTCGGTCAAGAAGTTTCTGGGCGCATGAAGTCCATCCATCCGCCGGGATCAGGAGACCCCTTGTTCGCGAATCAGATGCTGCCGGAAGAGCCTTTCCCCCCGAACTCCGGGGACGAAAAAAACATTCGTGGAACCAGGGTCCTGTACGACAACAGGGGACACCGCTACTTTCTTCTGGGATTCGGGGAATCGTCCCGGGAGGAGGGAATCCCCTCCAACCAGTATCTCGTCACCCGCGACGGCCAGGCCGTCCTCTTCGATC
>JAJYPO010000087.1 GCA_021795275.1 Nitrospirota bacterium
TGTGGCCTGCGGAAAAGGGGTCTACCGGATTCTCTCCCTCCAGCGCGAAGGCGGGAGGATACTGACCTCGGGGGAGTTCCTGGCAGGTCGGCGATTCGGAAAAGACGAGATCGTGCTTTTCGAGGCATGAAATTTTGAAAATGACCAACAAACGACAGAACCCATAGGGGAGTTTCAAGACAATGTTCAACTCTTTCAAGACCGTTCTTCTTCTCGGACTTCTGACGGGCTTCCTCCTTGTGATCGGAAAACAGCTGGGAGGCCAGACGGGAATGGTGGTCGCCCTGGTCCTCTCGGTGGGGATGAATTTCTTTTCCTGGTGGTTTTCCGACAAGATCGTTCTCTCGATGTACCAGGCCCATGAAGTGACTGGAGAGTCCGGAAATCCCCGGATCCGTGAGATCCAGCAGCTTCTGGCGGGTCTTGCCCGGCGCGGCGGGATTCCCGTTCCCCGCCTGTACATCATCGACGATCCCTCTCCCAACGCCTTTGCGACGGGCCGGGATCCGTCCCATGCGGCAGTTGCGGTCACGACCGGGATCATGGACCTCATGACGCCGGAGGAACTGTCGGGTGTTCTGGGTCACGAGCTGACCCATGTCGTCAACCGGGACACCCTGACCTCCACGGTGGCCGCTTCCATCGCGGGAGCAGTCACGATGCTGGCAAGCATGGCCCAGTGGGCGGCCATCTTCGGAGGACGTGAACGCGAGGAGCGGGAAGGGGGAGGATTCGGGGATCTCCTGATGATCATCCTGGCTCCCATCGCCGCCATGCTGGTCCAGATGGCGATCTCCCGCTCGAGGGAATTCGCGGCCGACGAAGGGGGGGCGAAGCTTTGCGGAAATCCCCTGTTCCTGGCCCGGGCCCTGTCCAAACTTGAACGGGGCATCGACGCCGTTCCCATGGCCGCCAACCCTTCCACAGCGCACATGTTCATTCTCGAACCCTTCCACGCGGGAGGTCTGATGGCCTTTTTCTCGACTCATCCCCCAACGGAAGAGCGTATCCGGAGGCTCGAGGCCATGGCCGGTTCCAGCCTCTCCCTCTCGCGGCATGCCTTTTAGATGATGCTCTCCCGGAACGGCCGCAAGATCCTGATCGCCCCCTCCATTCTCTCCGCCGACTTTCTTGCCCTGGGAGAGGAGGTCCGGGAGGCCTCCTCCGCCGGTGCCGACCTTCTGCACCTGGACATGATGGATGGCCATTTCGTTCCCAATCTGACATTCGGGCCTCCCGTCATCGAAGGGCTGCGGAAAATCACGGATGTTCCCCTCGAAGCCCACCTGATGGTGGAGCACCCGGAGATCTACCTTCCGGAGCTCGCGCAATACGGGATGCACCGGGTGACTGTCCATTGGGAGGCCTCCTCTCATCTCCATTACGTCCTCTCCCGGATCCGGGAGCTTGGCATGAGGGCGGGCGTGGCCCTCTCCCCGGCTACCCCCGTGACCATGGTCTCGGAAATCCTCGACATGATCGACCTGGTTCTCGTCATGACGGTGAACCCAGGCTTCGGGGGACAGTCCTTCATCCCCCACTCCTTCGAAAAGATTGCCGCCATGCGGGATCTGCTGGACAAGAGAGGGGCCAGCCACGTGAGACTGGAGGTCGACGGAGGGATCAAGCCTGCCAACATTGCCCGGGTGGTGGACTGCGGGGCCGACACCGTGGTCATGGGTTCCGCCATTTTTGGAGCCACTCCTTGCGAGGCTGTCTTCAGGGATATCCGCAAGCGTCTGGAGGAGAACCAGTAAGCCTTCGTGAAAAAACCCACGCTCATCATTATTAAATCGAGAAATTTCCGGAAATGTCCTCCCTGTCGGGTCCAAAATAAATCTTGTGTTGCATTTTTCATGCGTGCTGGGGTAAGTTTTCTCTTGTGAAGAATTTTATGGATTTGTCCGTCCGGGCCGGGGGAGGATGGGGTGGACATCAGGGAACCGTCTGACCGATTCTCCTACCTTTTCGACCGATTTCTGGCCAAGTTTGTGGACTATCTTCTGGCCCTTTCCCTCGAGCATGCCGGGTTTCTGTTGGGCAGCTCCTGGCTGGCCTGGCTGGCGGCGACAGCCTATATCCTTGTTGCCGATGGTCTTCCCGGGGGCAAAAGTCTCGGAAAAAGACTGACGGGATTGTGGGTGGCCGGGAGGACGGGGCGCCCCTGCAGTTTCTACGAGTCCACAATCCGGAACATTCCGATGGGGCTGGCCTACATCCTCTCCCAGATTCCATGGATCGGGTGGGTCCTGGGGTTGCTCGTTGTCTCCTTTGAGGCTCTCATCCTTGCCGGAATGCCCTCCGACCGCAGGTTCGGGGATGATCTGGTGGGAACAATGGTCAGAAAGAGCGAGTTCAGAGGGAATAAAAACAGACAGGACAAGGCCTCGGAGACCTCCCTCGGGGACACAACGGAGTCGACGACTCCCTAAAGAATAAAGGAAAATCATCTTGGGGCTCATCGCAAATCTTTTCGGGTTTCTCTCCCAGGATCTGGCGATCGATCTTGGAACGGCCAATACTCTGGTCTACGTGCGTGACCAGGGGATCGTCATCAATGAACCCTCGATCGTGGCCATGGACCAGAAGTCGGGCTCGGTCCTCGCCATCGGACGGGAAGCCAAGAAAATGTTGGGCAGGACGCCGGGAAACATCGTGGCGGTGCGGCCGGTCCGGAACGGCGTCATCGACAATCCCGACATCGCCCAGCAGATGCTGTCCTATTTCATCAACAAGGTCCACCGGCGGTCGGCTTTTGTCCGTCCCCGGATGGTGATCTGCGTCCCGTCCAGAATTTCGATGGTGGCCCAGAGGGCGGTGAAGGATTCGGCGCGCATGGCCGGAGCCAGGGAGGTCTACCTGATTGAGGAACCTCTCGCGGCGGCAATCGGGGCGGGGCTTCCCATCATGGAGCCTTCCGGCAACATGGTGATAGACATCGGAGGAGGCACGACGGATGTCGCTGTGATCTCCCTGGGGGGGACGGTATACAGCGAGTCCATCAAAGTGGCCGGTGACAAGATGGACGAGGACATCATCTCCTACATCAAGAAGCAGCACAACCTTCTGATAGGGGACTCGATGGCGGAGCGGATCAAGATGGAGATCGGATCCGCCTGTCCTCAGAAAGAGGGCCACGTCATGATCATCAAGGGGAGGGATCTCATCACCGGTCTTCCCAAAACCCTCAAGATCACGGAAGAGGAAATACGCGGGGCCCTTTCGGAAACCATCAACAGTATCGTGTCGATTGTGCAGAAGACCCTTGAGAACACGCCTCCGGAGCTCTCGGCCGATATCATTGACCGCGGAATCGTTCTGACGGGCGGGGGATCAATGCTCCGGGGGCTTGACGTCCGGATACGGGACGAGATCCGTCTCCCCATCATCACCGTGGACGATCCCCTGACGACTGTCGTCATCGGCACGGGGAAGACTCTTGAGGAACTCGATGTCTTGAGAAAGGTCACACTCGGAGACTAGGCGAAACGGTGCGACCTTCCCTGAAACGACCAAAATCCATTAAGGCCGTTCCGGTTTTTCTGATTGTTCTGGTGATGTTTGTGGTTCTCGGATTCTATCCGGATTTTTTCCGGCGCTGGGTTCTTGACCCTCCCCTGAAGGCTTTCCGTCTCGTCCTTTTGGAAGTCACAGACCTCTCGCAAGGATCGACCGGACTCTGGACCCATTATCTTCATCTTGTCAGGAGCGAAGAAGAAAATCGCACGCTCCGGCTGGAGGTCGAGACCCTCAGGAACTCTCTTCAACACGACCGGGAGCTTTTCCTGAGAAGTGAGGATCTCAAGGCTTTGCTCGACCTTAAGAAAAGGATTCCGCAAAGGGAAATTGCCTGTCATGTGATTGCGGACAATCCGACGGCCGCTCCCAAAACCCTTCTTCTGGACTGCGGGAAAAAAAGGGGAGTACACGTCAGGGATGGAGTGATCGGGACCAAAGGCATCGTCGGTTATGTTGTGCGGGTTTTTTCCGGATTCTCGCAGGTCCTCTGGATCGAGGATCCGATGTTTGCGCTGGAAGGACGACTTCAGGATTCGGGGCAGAATGGACTTGTGCGGGGACGGGGGACAGGGCACTTTCTCAGGCTCGAATATATTCCCTCCATGGCGTCGACAGAAAATGGCGTGCATGTGGTGACGACCGGAGAAGACGGCTTCTTCCCGCCGGATCAACTGATCGGTACCGTCGTCCGGAGCGGAAACTCCCGTCACCAGTTGTTTCAGTCGATCAGGCTCGATAGTGCCGAGAAGCTCGAGTCCCTGTATGCCGTCATGGTCCTTGTTCCGCCGCTCGACTGGACAGAAAAACCCCTTCTTGGAAAGGGGCGACAGTGAACCTTCCGGTCCGGGCCATGATTCTGGTTCTTCTTATTGTTCTGGCGGTTTCCGGACTTCGATGGTTTCCTTACCTGTCTGAGTGGATCAATCCGGTTCCGTTGTTCCTTTTTTTCCTTCTGCAGAAGAAGGAGAAGTACGGGTTCCTTCTCCTGGGCTTACTGGCCGGTCTCGTCCTCTCTCTTGTTTCCTATGGGCCGGGATCCTTCTGGGTGCTTCTGTATCTTTCCGAAGCCTGGCTCTTTTCACGGCTTTCGGATTTTTCGACCGGCTCTGGTGTCAGGCAGTACCTTATGGTATGGATCGTCCTCGGTATCGATATGGGGGCTGGACTTCTTGTCAGGAAGCTTCTTGATTACCCCCTTGAGACACAATTATTCAAAGATTGGCTGGTGATGGACGGGGTGACAGGACTCCTGGGGATGATGCTCGTTTTTGTGAGGAGATCCCTGGGGTGGACAGCCGGTCCTCCGTCCCGAAAACAACATGGCATCGGAATTCCGCTTTCATAAAAATGGGATCCTAGGATCTCCGAGGGCCCGTCTCAACGGGTTGATTTTTGTCTTCTGGCTGGGCATCGCGGTGGTGGTTGTTCGCCTTTATGTGGTCCAGGTGATCAAACACCGCCATTATCTGGCCCTTGCCAGGGACAATGTCGTAAAAGTTGTGCCCATCCCTCCCCTCCGCGGAGAAATTACCGACAGGAATGGTGTGGTTCTGGTCCGCAATGGACCGGATTTTGCCGTTTTCGAAATTCCGGGGGAGGTCCGCCATCCTCGCCGCGAACTGGCGTGGCTTGCCTTTGATCTCGGAATCCCCGCGAGCAAACTCCGGCATGCCCTCTCCCGTCTGGGATTCGTCCTTCCCCCCCACATGCCCGTCCCCCTGGAGACAGGACTTTCCATGGCCCAGGTCGGCCGGGTCAACATGGATCTTTACCGGTTGCCGGGTTTTTACATCCAGGTCATGCCAAAGCGGATCTACCCCCCGGACAATATCGGGGCCCATCTTTTGGGTTATGTCGGGTCTTTCACCGCGTCCGACCTCAAGGGGTCTTTCTATCGCCATCTTCCTCCGGGAACAGGAATAGGCAAGTCGGGAATCGAAAAGGAATATGACGCCCTCCTCCAGGGAGCTCCCGGCCTGAGACGCAAGCTGGTCGACTCCCACGGCCGGATGGTCCGGAATCTCAGGAACGACCCACCGAAAGAGGGCCGCTCGCTCAGGCTCACGATCGACATGAGGCTCCAGATGACTGCGGAACGGTTTCTGGGAGACAGGCGTGGTGCCGTCGTGGCGTTAGATCCCAGAAACGGAGAAATCCTTGCCCTGGCAAGCCATCCCTCCTACAACTCGGAAGAGCTTTCGCAGGCCATGAGTTCCGCCCGCTGGAACACTCTCGTCCATGCCACCGACCACCCGATGACGGACCGTGCCGTCCAGGGGCTTTACCCTCCAGGCTCGGTCTTCAAGATCGTCACCACCTTGGCTGGTCTGACGGAACACAAGCTTGATCCCGAGGCCCCCTTCCATTGCGCAGGAACTTTCCGGGTCGGATCCGTGATCTTTCACGACTGGAAGAGGGGGGGGCATGGAACGCTCCATCTTCACAAGGCGATCGAGCAGTCCTGCGACATTTACTTCTATCACCTTGGAATGACCCTGGGTCCCGAACCCATTGCCAGGGTGGCCCGCCTTTTTGGGCTGGGCTCCCGGACGGGAATCGATCTTCCGGCCGAACTTTCGGGAGTTGTCCCTGACAGGGAGTGGAAGAGGAAATATCTCCACACGTCCTGGTACCCGGGAGAGACGCCCCCCCTGGCCATCGGACAGGGCTTTCTGACCGTCACTCCCCTTGAAATGGCCAGATTGATGGGAGCTGTGGCCATGAAGGGACAACTCTCGCACCCCCATCTCCTGCTCGGGGAGAAGGAAAAAGGGGGAAGTTCCGGGGCCGCAGACCTGACTCCCATACCGATTCCCAAAAAGGATTTCGATATTGTCCGCGGCGATCTCAGGGATGTTGTGGCGGCTCCGCACGGGACGGGCCATCCGGTGGACCTGCCGTTTTTTGCCATCGCAGGAAAGACCGGGACGGCCCAGGTCGTCAGCAACCGTGGAAAAAACAAGGGCATCAAGCGTCCGAAGGCCGACTCCTGGTTTGTGGGGTTCGGGCCCTTCGATGATCCCAGAATCGTTGTTGCCGTCCTGATCGAAAACGGAGGAGACGGCGGAGATGTGGCCGGGCCTGTGGCCCGGGAGATTTTCCGCATGTTCTACATTACGCGGCTGGCAGAAAAAGGAAATCCCGCGCCGGCCGTTGCATCCTGAGGAAGGGACACTGGAATTTGATCGCCAAAATTCTCCTCTATGTTGTCAGGGTCCATCCAGCCTTTCTGGTGGTTCTGTCCGCCCTCCTGTTAATCGATCTTCTGACCCTGTTCTCCGTGACACCCTATCTGGCTGTCAAGCAGGGACTCTGGGAGGTTTTTGGCCTTCTTATGGGACTTGGCATCCTCCTTGTTCCCTATCCCCTTTTTCTGAAAAATGCCCTCTGGATATACGGGGTTGTCCTGGCGCTTCTCGCCATCGTCTTTCTTGCCGGACATGCCAGCCATGGAGCAAGACGCTGGATCGGGCTGGGGTGGTTCCAGATCCAGCCCTCGGAGTTCATGATCCTGGGGCTGATTCTCTTTCTGACATGGCTTTTCGTCCCGGAAAAACGGGATGTCCCACTACGGCCGGGGCGTTTCGCCGCCGCTCTCCTGGCCTCGGTTTTCCCGGCCCTTTTGATCGCGAGGCAGCCGGATCTTGGCACGGCATTTGAATTGATGATCATCTTTTCCGTCTTCGTTTTTCTGAAGGGAATTCCTTCCAGGATCGTGACCATCTCTGTCCTGGGAGGATTGGCCTTCTTTCCGGTTCTCTGGGAAGGGGTCTGGGCACACCTCCACGAGTTCCAGAAGGACAGGATCCGGGCTTTCATCGATCCCGCTTCCGATCCTTCCGGCCTCGGATACCACACCATCCAGTCCATCGTGGCGGTCGGATCGGGGGGGTGGTTCGGTCAAGGGTTGTCCGGGGCCACACAGGTGCGCTACCAGTTCCTTCCCGGAGCACATACCGATTTTGTCTTTGCCGTTTTTACGGAGGAATGGGGATTTGCCGGAGCCCTGATCTTCCTGTGTTTGGTCTCCTATCTGGTCTGGTTCGGTTTCCGCACAGCCATGGATTGTCGGGACCCTGCTGGGTTCTATCTTTCGGCTGGGGTGACGGGTTTTTTCCTGTTTTGTTTTCTGATCAATGTCCTGATGGTGCTCGGGATACTTCCTGTCGTGGGGGTTCCGATGCCTCTGATGAGTTATGGGGGGTCGGCCATGATTGTGTCTCTGGGAGCCATGGCTCTTTTGATGAATGTCCGCTTTTATGCAAAGAGATAACGCCGGTTTGCGGATCACACGGCTTCCGAATGATTTCCTGAAGGTCTAGGATGGAGTCCTCCTCGTGAGGACAGGATTTTTGATGCCGGAGGATTTTAATGGTCGTTGCAGGAGGGTAGAGAATGGGTTCGGAAATCCTGATTCATGTGACTGAAGAAGAGACGAAGGTGGCCATCGTCGAGGGCGGACGTCTGGCCGAATACTTTTTTGACAGGAAGCAGGCCCAGGGGATCGTGGGAAATATCTACAAGGGAAAGGTGAGCAAGGTGCTCCCGGGAATGCAGGCAGCCTTTGTGGATATCGGTCTTGAAAAAGCCGCCTTTCTCTATGTTGACGATATCTTTGTCGAAGGCACCGAGACGCTTCCCGATGCCCTGCGTGAGGAGTCTCCTCCGGGGGCGGTGATCGAGGAAGAAACCCCAGTGTCCATTCCGGCCACCCCCGAAGGGGAGGCCCCGCCGGAGCCAGCAAAACGTTCGGGAAGACGCCCCATCGAGGAGCTGTTGACCGATGGACAGGAGCTTCTGATCCAGACGACAAAGGACCCGATCAGTACCAAGGGCCCTCGGGCAACAACCTATATCAGCCTTCCAGGCCGCTATCTTGTCTATATGCCCCAGGTCAACCATATCGGAGTCTCCCGCAGGATCACGAACGAGGGAGAGAGACAGAGGCTGAAGGAGATCGTGGGGGGGCTCCGGACCCACAAGGGCGGGTATATCATCCGGACAGTCGCGGAAGGGATGACCGAGGACGAAGCCAGGATGGACATGGTTTTCCTCGATCTTCTCTGGGAGGACATCAAGTCAAAGAAGGAGACTGTCCGGGCCCCGGCGCTCGTTCGTGTCGACCTGGACGTGGTTTTCCGGACAATACGGGACTACCTGACAAACGAAGTCGACCGTCTCCTCATCGACAGCCAGAAAGAGCACCAGCGGGTTCTCGAATTTGTCCGGACCTATCTGCCAGCCTATGCAGACAAAATCGAACTCTGGAGCAGAAAATCATCTCTCTTTCAGGAATATTCGGTCGACCAGCAGGTCGCCCGGGCCCTCGAGAAGAAGGTCTGGCTCAAATCCGGAGGCTACCTCGTGATCGACCGGGCCGAAGCCCTGACGGTGGTTGATGTAAATACGGGGCGATTTGTCGGGGACAAGGATCCGGAGGAGACCATCCTCAAGACCAATCTCGAGGCGGTCGAGGAAATCGCCCATCAGTTGCGCC
>JAJYPO010000088.1 GCA_021795275.1 Nitrospirota bacterium
CTGGCCCGGGGGCTCACGATCTGGGACGTGGTCAACGCGCTCAACCGCCAGAACATCGTCTGGCCGGCCGGATTCGCCAAGATCGGGGACATGAGCTACAACGTCTTCGTGAACGCGCTTCTGGGGCCGGTCAAGTCGATCAATGACGTTCCGATCAAGGTGGAACACGGACAACCCGTCTACATCAAGGATGTCGGCATCGCGAAGGACTCCTACCGGATCCAGACCAATCCGGTGCGGGTCGACGGGCGAAAGTCCGTCTACATCCCGGTCCTCAAGCAGGAGGGGGCCAACACCGTCAAGGTGATCGATGCCACGCAGGCGGCGATCAAGACCTTCTATGGGCTTCCCAAAAGCCTCGACATCTCCCTGGTCTTCGACCAGTCGGTCTATATCCGGGACTCGGTCGCCTCCCTCGAACGGGAAGGAATCGTCGGGATCCTGCTGACCGCGGCCATGATCCTGATCTTTCTTGGCAATGTCCGCTCCACCCTCATCATCACCACCTCCATCCCGCTCTCGCTTTTGGTGGGCTTCATCATGCTGAACGCCACCGGTCAGACGATCAACATCATGACCCTGGGGGGGCTGGCGCTGGCCATCGGGCGTCTGGTCGACGACGCCATCGTCGTTCTCGAGAACACCAATCGCCACCTCGAAATGGGAAAGACGCCCTCCCAGGCGGCCCTGGACGGAGCCGGGGAGGTCGCCATGCCCGTTTTGGCCTCGACGATCGCCACCATGATCGTCTTCTCCCCCGTCCTCTTTCTCCTGGGCAAGGGCAAGTACCTCTTTACCCCCCTGGCCGCCGCCGTCGCCTATTCCATGCTGGCCTCCTACTTCGTTTCGATGACCCTGGTGCCGGTCCTCTCGTCCTGGTTTTTGAAGCCGGAATCGGCCTACAGGAACAGCCGGTCGCTCTTTCGTCGCGGGGTCACGCGTTTCAACGCCTTATTCGACCGGTTCAGGAATACCTATCGCAACACCCTGAAGATCGCCCTCCGACACCGGGGGCCGGTCTCGATCCTCATCTTCCTGGCCTTTGTCGGCTCCTTCTTCCTGTTTGCGCATATCGGATCGGAGTATTTTCCGCCCGACGACACCGGCGCCTTCATCATCCAGATGCGTCTTCCCGACGGGAGCCGGATCGAGAAGACCGACGCGGTCAGCGCCCGGGTGGATGCCGCCATCCGCCGGATCATCCCGGCCAAGGACATCGTCCACGTCGTGATCAACGAGGGGGTCCGTCCCGGGTGGGACGCCATGTACACGACCAATCTCTGGAGCCACATGGCCTTTGTCCTGGTCCAGCTCAATGGCTCGAATGAGCGAAAGCGGTCGATGTGGGACTTCGAGCACGAGCTCCGGCCCTACCTGGTCTCCCACTTTCCCAATGTGGAGTTCTACTTCGAGTCCTCCTCGATCATCACCCAGATCCTGGCAGGCTCGGGGGAGGCCCCTGTCGACATCCAGCTTCTGGGCCCCTCCTACCGCAAGCTGGGGCAGATCGCCCACAAGATCGTGGATCATATCCGGTCCATCCCCGGGACCACCGATGTCCGGCTCAAGCAGAACATCCATTATCCGTCGATGTTCATCGACGTCGACCGGAACAAGGCCCAGTTCCTGGGGGTGTCGGAGCTTGATGTTGAGCGGAACGTCATCACGAGCCTGGTGACCGACGTGGCCATCGGAGAGAATTTCTGGGTCGACCAGACCACGGGGAACCCCTACTTTCTCACTGCCCAGTATCCCGAAGACAAAATCAACTCCATGGACGCCCTCTCGAACATCCTGGTCCGCCAGCTCAGGGGGTCGGACTACGCGGAGTCGGGGGCGGAGAATCCTCCCATTTATCTTCGGGACATCGCCGAGATCCGCCGCATCACCATTCCGCCGGCCATCTTTCATTACAATGTCCAGCGCGTGGTCGACATCCTGGTCAATGTGACCCACGATCCGGGGATCTCCCTGGGAGGGGTCGGAGGCAAGATCGACGACTATCTCGCAAAGATGAAATTTCCGAAGGGGTATTCCTGGCGCGAATCCGGGATGCTGGCCTCGATGCACCGCTCCTTCGGGTCGATGGGCCTCGCGGTCCTTCTGGCCATGGCCCTGGTCTACCTGGCATTGGTGGCCCAGTTCCAGTCCTTCCTCGATCCCTTCATCATCATGATGTCGGTCCCCTTCGGACTCATCGGGGTCTTCGCCATGCTCTACGCCACGGGAACCGGGATCAACGTGGAGTCCCTGATCGGGGTGATCATGGATATCGGAATCGGAGTCTCGAACTCGGTGCTGCTAGTCGAGTTCGCGATCCGTCTCCGGGAGCAGGGGGCTCCCCTTTACCGGGCGGTGGTCGAGGCGGGGGCCACCCGTCTTCGTCCGATCCTCATGACGGCAATCGGGACGATCCTCGCCATGATCCCGACAGCGATCGGGATGGGGGTCGGCTCCGGCGCCGAGGAACCCCTGGCCCGGGCCGTGATCGGGGGCCTCATGGTGATGACGGTCCTGACGCTCGTTCAGGTTCCCATTTTCTATGTGATCCTTCACACCTGGGAGGAGAAATGGAAGGCCCGGAGGCAAGCCCGCTAGGGGGCCGGCTTGCCCTTTGGCAAGCCGGAGATCTGAATGAGCGATCCGGAAAAGGCCGGTCAGTCGATCGAAAGGAAGGGAAAATCGGTGACCTCAAACTGCTGCCCTGCTCCGTCGATCAACGCGGTTCCCGGCTCCCAGTGGGCGCGCTTCACGAACCCCAATCCGAGGACCGAGCCGGCCATCTGGGAGGGGGCAAGAGAGGTGAGGGATCCGGCCTCGGAGCCGTCGAGGACCGAAAAGAGCGGGCGGGGGCAGACGGTCTCCCGGACCGAGGGGGATTTCGAACGGAGGCCGGTGAGCCTTCTGGAGAGCTGGCCCTGGAACTTGAGTCGCGTGACAGGTTCCTGCCCGACATAGCACCCCTTGTTGTAGGAGACGGCGACAGCATCGAGACCGGCTTCGGCCGGGAAGTGGCCCTCGTTCAGCTCGGAGGGGGGGAGGGGAATTCCCCGCTCGAGGCGATAGGTTTCAATGGCCCCTGCGTCAAGGGTCATGCCTCCGGCCGACAGGACCCGCCCCTCGAGGTCCCGGGCGGCTTTTTCAAAGGAATCCCGGGGAATCCAGAGATCGATCCAGGGGCCGGCATCCCGTTCGAAGGCAAAGGGATGGGGACGGAGAAAGGCGAATCCCCCCCCGGAGAGGGTCCGGTAGCCATCCTCGGCCGGATCGTTCGAGAAGAGAGGGGTGGCCAGCGCCGGAGCTTCCCGGCCGACAAGCGTCATGCTCCGGAAATTCCCGGTGAGGGAGGTGATCTTGGCCTTTGTCCGGAAGAAGAGGTACTTTTTGAGGTGGGCGATGAAGGCCTCTTCCGTCTCCCCGGAAGGGGAGAGCAGGACGTCCTCCGGACGGACCGCAATCCAGGAATCGAAGAGGATCCGGGCCTTCGGATTGAGAAAGAAGCCGTAGCGGAGCGTACCCGGTTTTTGGGCCGCCACATCCTGGCAGAGAAGACCCTGGAGAAAGGGGATCCGGTCCTCTCCGGAGACCAGGAGCAGGGACCGGGAGGCGTCAGGAATGAAGAGGCCCGCATGGGTGTGTGCCGGGCGGGTATCGGGGGCGTTGGTCAGCATGGGTGCAGGACTCCTGGTGGACGGGCCGGGGGAGTCTCCCCCCCGGAGATTGTTGGGGTGGTCGCAAAAGCTCCATCTGCTGATATTAGGGAGAGGAATCGAATGGTGTCAATGACGAAGACGGGGATCCGGATCGAAGGGGCAAGGAGGCATGAGCATGGGTGAGACCGAGACCGGTCATGCTCCGGGGCCCGGAGAGGGACACACATCCGGGGAAGACCACGAGTCCTTCCGGCCGGAATGGAAAAACGAAATCGACTTAAACGACGTCCATCTGCCTCCCCTCGCGCTTCGAATCGTCCTGGGAGTCTTCGCCGTCCTGATCGTCGGGCCCCTCGTCCTGTTTGTCTGGTACTGGATCTTTCCTCCAAAGACTCCCCCCCAGCCCCTTCCTGTGGTCCAGGTCCAGCCGGTCAGGCTCCGGACTCTCCACCACAAGGTCACGATCCCGGCGGGAATCGAGTCCTTCCGCCAGGCGATTCTTTATGCCCACGTTCCCGGCTACCTCAAATACCTGAACGTGGACAAGGGGGACTATGTGCACAAGGGACAGGTACTGGCCTATATCCAGGACCCGGAGCTCTACCAGACCTACCAGAGGACGGTCGCCCGGGTCCGGATCGCCGACCTCACCTACCACCGGATCAAGAAGGTCTGGCTCGACCATCCGGCCCTCATCTCGAAGGAGCGGGTCCAGCAGAAACTGGCCGCCTATCTGAAGGCCGTGGCCGAAATGCGCCATGAGGAAGCCCTGATCTCCTACAAGACCATCCGGGCCCCCTTCGACGGGATGATCACCCATCGCTATGTGGATCCCGGAAAGCTGATTTCGGAGGGGACGAACGCCACCACCACCGCCCAGCCCCTGGTGACGCTTGAGCAGGTGGACACCCTCCGGGCCTATGTCTGGGTGCCGGCCGACGTCGCTCCAAAGATCCGGCGGGGACAAAGGGTCATGGTCCATTTCGCGGGCCTCCCCCATCAAACCTTCTGGGGGCGGGTCACCCGGTACGATTTTGCGGAAAACCAGAGAACGCGGACGATGCGCACCGAGGTCGACATGGACAATCCGGGATTCGTCATCCATCCCGGGATGTACGGAAAGTTTACCTTCTTTCTCCAGCGCTTTCCCGATGCCATCCTCATCCCGGGCATGGCCGTCATGGCCCGGCGCGACAAGCCCTATTCGGTCATGATCGTAAAAGACGGAAAGGCTCTGGAGGTTCCTGTTGTGCTGGGCATCGACAACGCCAAGTGGGTCCAGATCCTCTCGGGGCTTTCGGCGGGAGACCAGTTGGTCCTGGCCGGGAAATGGCACGTCCATTCGGGTGAGAAGGTCAGGGCGCTGCCCTACAAGCCGGTTCCGTTCCGGCCCGCGCGCCAGCTGTAATACGATTCCGGGCCCGGACGAGATCCGGGCCCCAATGGAAGGACAGGAGGGTATGGTCTTTGTGAACACACACACCCAGGCAGGAAAAACTTCGGGGGTCTACGGCAGGACGTTCTCTGAAATTCGGGCGATGCGCGGGTGGCTTTTTGCCCTTGTCCTTTTGGGGACGCTCCTGGGCCTTCCCCCTTCGGCCTTTTCGGAAAACAGCACTGTGATCTCATCATCGGACGTTCCCCCCGGGACCCTTTCCGTGGACGAGGCGGTCCATTTCGGGCTGACACACCATCCGAAACTCTTCTGGTTCAGCCATGCCGTCAGGAAGCAGGGAGCGAAGGTCAAGGTGTCGAAGTCCCACTTTTTCCCCCATGTCGGAGCAGGGGCCCTCTATGGAATTGCCAACCCCGGACTGGGCAATGAATATATCAACAACCTGAACTTTGTGACTCCGGTCTTTCCGATGGATTACGCCAAGATGGGTCCTCTTTCCGCCCCCAACGAATCCATGGCACTCGCGACCATCGGCGTCAATCAGCTTTTGCTCGACTTCGGAAAATTCGAACACCGGGTCAAGCAGAGGCTCGCGGGAAAGCGCGCCTCCGAATTCTGGCTTTACAGCCAGGACGCTTGGGTGATCCTTCAGGTGAAGGAGGCCTACTATCATGTCCTTCTCGACCGGAAGCTGATCGAGGTCTACCGGAAAAATCTCGAACAGAGAAAACTTGTGAAGAACCTGACCCGGGCCCTCTACCAGTCGGACTACCGCTCCCAGCTCGATTACGACCTGGCCCAGGTCGACTACGAAAAGGCCCGGGCCCTTCTGGAGTCCGAGAAGGACGATCTCGTGGCCCAGATCGCCCACTTGAATGACTCCATGGGACTGGGCCGGACTGGCCGCTCCGACTACACTCTCACCGGCCGCCTGGGGCATGTGTCGGAGCTTTTGACGGGAAGCGACCAAGCCATCACCCGGGGCCTGACCTACCGCCCCGAGATCAACGCTTTCAGAAATCTCTTCAAGCAGGACAAGGAACGGACACGCTATGAACGGGCGCAGCATTATCCCCTGATCTCGGCCTTCGGTAGCTACGGTTTCATGGGAAATCTTGTCACCAGCAACAGCTATTCACCCGGATTGTGGTCGGGTGGGGGAACGATCACCATTCCCATTTACACGGGCGGAATGATCCGTGGCCTGACGGAACGGGCCCACGAGAAGGCGCGTGAACGTCAATACGGGATATCCGACTGGTCCCATAATATCCGCTATCAGGTCGTCCGGGCCCGGGCCCGGACCGCATCGGACCTGGCGAACATCCGGGCCTACACCGAGGCGGTGAGGGAGGCAAATCTCGCGCTGGTCCTTGCCAACAAGCGTTATTCCGCCAATCTCATCTCGATCGTCGCGCTCTCCCTGGCCGAAGTCTATCTCCTCAACACCGAAGCCGCGCTCGCCACCTATCAATATCGCTATCAGGTCGACCGGGCGACGCTCCGGTTCGCCGAAGGGGTCGACTATCTGAACTATCTTCCCGACATCCGGAAGAAGGTCGTAGGTCGTGATCCCGTGAAGGAATGACGGGTTGACCGGATTTTGTCCCCCTTGGTATTGTGGAGGGATATGGAACGGAAATGGACCCGGCAGAGGGGAAGACGGATGGGGAAGGAGTCAGTGTGGAAAAGGTAATCATCTTGGGAACGGGTCCGGCGGGGCTTACGGCCGCCCTTTATACGGCGCGGGCTTTTTTGTCGCCCCTGGTTCTGGAGGGCCCCCAGGCGGGAGGTCAGCTTACCATCACGACCGAGGTCGAAAATTTTCCCGGATTTCCGGACGGGATCACCGGCCCCGAACTGATCGAGCGGATGCGGGCCCAGGTTCTCCGGTTCGGGGCCCGCATCGAGCCGGCGGTCATCGAGAGGGTCGAGAAGCGGGAGGGCGGGGGTTTCCGGGTCATCACCGACGAAGGGACAGTTCATGAGAGCTGGACCGTGATCGTGGCCACCGGGGCGTCGGCCAAGTTCCTGGGGATTCCGTCGGAGAAGGCCCTGATGGGCGCGGGGGTCTCCGCCTGCGCTACCTGTGACGGATTCTTCTTCCGGGACAAGGAGATCGTCGTGGTCGGCGGAGGGGACACGGCCCTTGAGGAGGCGCTGTTTTTGACCCGTTTCGCCACAAACGTCTCCGTCATTCACCGCCGGGACACCCTTCGCGCCTCCAAGATCATGCAGGAGAAGGCCTTCGAGAACCCGAAGATCCGCTTCCTCTGGAACAAGGAGATCCTCGAGATTCTCGACGTGTCGAAACAGCAGGTGTCCGGGGTCCGGATCAGGGACACAAAGACCGGCGAGGAATCGATCCACGCCTGCAGCGGATTTTTCGTGGCCATCGGCCACAGCCCGAACACGGCCTTCCTTCAGGGAATGGCGGAAACGGATGCCGTGGGGTACCTGAAGACAACCTCCGGGACAAAGACCAGCGTTCCGGGCCTTTTTGCCGCCGGAGATGTCTCCGATCCCGTCTACCGTCAGGCGATCTCGGCCGCGGGGACAGGCTGCATGGCGGCGATCGATGCGGAGCGCTTTCTCGAAGCCTCCGGCGTCGAAAAGAGGTAGCCGCGCTTGAAATCCCTCAAAATTTTGGCCCTGACGGTCTTTCTGGCTCTGGTCTATCTGGGCGGGGACCTCATTGCAAACAACGCCGCCTTCATCAATACCCCGGGCCCATTGACGCGGATCCATGTCTATTTCACCCTGAACCGGGCCTGGACTACGGGAGGATATCCCCTGCCCGAGGTGAGCTCACAGATATTCTACGGGGATCCGGACAAGCTTTATGCCAATATCACGCACTCCATCGGGAGCTTTTCAGGGTGGCATATCGAGGAGGCGACTCCCGGCCGCCTCGAAGTCAGGGTCGGGCCCTCCTTCTGGCACCACGCCTCCCGTCTCGAAGTGACCCTCTCTCCTGTGCGGGGGGGCCTGCGGATGGATGTGACCGCCACCTCCCGTTCGGGATTCCCCGACCTGGGGGCCGACCGGAACTACATCCTGAACCTGATTCATGAAATCGGAGACGAAAATGCCATCCATCCCCCGGTCTGACCGGCGTAGACTTCTGACGACCCTTCTCCTGGGGGGGATGCTCTCCGGGCTTTTATCCTTCGGACCCATGGCTCTGGCGGCCTCCCCAGCCTCCCAGGAAGAGGACTCTCCCGGACCGGTGACCCAATATTCCAAGCTTGCCCTTCCGGTGAGCAATTTTGGCTTCAGAGGATTGGCCCGGGACCGCTCGGGGGCCCTCTATGTCGCCTCGGCTCTCCGGAACGGGGTCTATGTTCTCCCCCCTTCCTGCCGGAACGAAGACTGCGCGACTCTGATCCCGCTTGAGCCAATCCTGGGCGATCCCGGGGATGTCGTGTCCGACCCGGAGCGGGGAGGCGCCTATGTCCTTCTGCGTCTCGGGGACAAGGTGATCTATGTTCCTCCCCGGTGTCTTTCCAAATCCTGCCTCCGGACCTATCGTCTTCCGGAACGTCCGGCCTATCCCTTCCGCGCCGTCTATGATTCCGGAAGGCATCGGCTGGCCGTTCTGGACCGCCTGGGCCGACGCGTGGTCTTCCTTTCCGGAGACTGTGCCGGTCGCCACTGCCTGTCCTTTTTCCGCCTTCCGTCTTCCGGGTCTCCGTCGGGGATCGCCTACGACCCGAAGAGGGGAGATCTCTGGGTGACCTTTGTCCACTCCGGGGCGATCCTGCGGATCCCGGCAGGCTGCCGAAAGACCTCCTGCGCCGGGACCTTTCCCGGATCTCTCTCTGGCCAGGACCCCGCATCCCCGGGGATTTCTCCCTTTGAGGACCGTCTCTACCTGAGCCTGGAAAAAGGGGCGGCATTGGGATGGATCGATCTGGGCGAGGCGGCCCCCCATCTTCGGATCAGGAACCTCGAGCC
>JAJYPO010000089.1 GCA_021795275.1 Nitrospirota bacterium
TTTCCAGAAACCAGGCGGCAACGGCGGGATCCTGAAAGTCCTCCCTCAGGAGGTAGGCCTTGGCCGACTTGATGTTGAAGAGCGATCCCCCTTCTTTGATGGCAACGATGAACAGGCGGGACAGGAGTGAGAGGTCGTGCTTGACGGATTGGGGACCGACCTCTTTTCCCGTTCATCGCGATATTTGGCAAGGAGAATCGGGGTGATCGCCGCAAGGGAATACTGTCCGAAACAATCAGAAAGAAATCGGATCTGCGACAAGACAGATATTTGGCTTTTTTGTCGGGCGTATTTCGTTTCGATATCATTCCAGAAGATCTTTAAGCACCGTCGATCCGATTCCGACCGGGAAACAAAAATTCCCCTAGCCATTTCCGACTCGACAACGGCCGCCCAATCTTCGGCCTCGGCTCAGGAGTTGAAGGTTTTCCGCTGGATCGGATAGTCCTTGCGTCTTATCTGAGCCCGCCATTTCAGATCGCCCCGCTTTTCGAACGTCGCCATTGGAAGCCTCTCCCGAAGATGATTACCGTAACTCTCCGGCATTCAGCCTTCAAAATTGTTCCCAAAAATCAAAAAAGAGAGCAAGAGTGAGTATTACTGATTACCATTGATTATCATGGAGCTCCTGATCAGAATCGAACTGATAACCTTCCGCTTACAAGGCGGGTGCTCTACCGATTGAGCTACAGGAGCGAACAGGTGGTTTAAGATAGGGCGAAACCGGAAAAGATTACCCCATCAAGCCATCCGATTTCAAGAGACTTGTGCCGGAATTTTCAGGTTGTTCCCGGGATGATTGAATCTTAACAGTCCCTTTGCTAACATCGTAAAGATATGGATCAAAGTCCCACTCGGCAGGTAATCTGCTGCCCTCGTCCCTCATCTGGCCCGAATCTGTATTTTCGCTGGAATCCCGATCCCGGTCTGGTGGGAGTTCTTCGAGTTTTTTTACATATTTCTGACCCTATTCACCCATTGCCGTCCAGACCGGGAGACAAGAGCCGGCCAAGACAGCGGACCGCATGACAGTGGGAGCCCCTTGGACGGAGCGGTCAAGGGCATCGATCATTCCCGAAAATCAAGAGTGGCGGGAATCTGCCCATAACTTCGGAACCAGGATTCAGAACTCCCTGTAAGGGGACAACCTAGAGAGAGACAATGACATGCTTCATTCCTTCAAACGACTTTTCCACTTCGCCCGATTGAAGAACACCTCTCCAAAATATGGATTGCCGGCTTCACTGGCAGGAATGGCCCTTCTCTTTTTGTTTCAGCCGGTGCACCGAGAGGGGGATGTCGCCCATGCGGCTTCGCAACCGGCATCCACGTCCCCCGCCCCCAACGTCCCGGTATCCGACGATCCCGCGGCCCTTCAAAAAAGGTTCCAGAAGGTCATTCTCGATTCCCTGGCCCGTCAGCGCATTCCTTACCGAGACTTTGCCTGGCTCGCCCCCAAGGCTGTCGACAACGACATACTCGCCCTGCCTTTTTCGATCATCGTAGGAGCGCAAAAAATTGTCCTTCCCGTTTACATCATCAACCATCGTTACCTCGTCACCACACCACTTCTGGACATCACCCGGCACTACGCCGTCGTTCCAAGTATTCCTCCCCCCCAGCCGGTCTCCCTCTTTCTCCCCTCCTCCACATTCCAGATGGAGAGATTTCCCTCAACGGGTCCAGAGAAGGCCCCCCATTCCCTGATCATGTTCGGGGACGAACAATGTATCGCCTGTCGTCGCTGGAACCGTGAAGTCCAGGACAAGGTCACGGCCGACCCTTCCATCCATTTCACCTATATTCCCTACCCGCAGGTGACTGTCCATCGGAATTCGCTCGATGCCGCGATCTTTGAAATGTGCGTCTTTGAAGAAAAACCTTCGGCCTTCTGGAATATTCACAACCAGCTCGACCAGCGGGTCGACCTCAGGAATATCGACAAGGCTGGACTCAAGCCGATATTCTCAGGGTTTATGGTCCAGGCGGGCGTATCCACGCCCAAGGTTCAGCAATGCATTGATCAGAGCCGTCCTCTGCCTGACATTTCAAAAGCCGGTGATGCGTTGACTGCGCATATCGGGGTTCCGTCGGCCCCCGTCTTCATCGTTGATGGCCAGGTCAAGTCGGGATATCTTTCCTATGACGACATAAAACAAATATTTGCACAGGAATCGGCAAAGCCTTCCCAGGCCAAAACGAACTGAGAGGATTGAACGCACCTCCGTCTTCGATTTATGATGGAGGTGCGCCCAGAATAACGAGTTGGCCCAACGGCCCAGAGATCAAGGAGAACTCATCCCGTGACATTTCGTTCTTGGACCGATATCGACAGATGGCCTGAAATCGACATTGACCATATAGTCGAACAATCCACCGCTCTGACAAATGATGCGAACAAGGACGCCATCAAGGATGCGATCCTGACCATCAAGAACTCCCTTTCCTTTCTTGAGAAAAAAAAGGCAACAAAGGAAGAACGGGACAGGATGACCAAAGAGCGGATCAATATTCTTCTCCGACTGGGCTTCAAGATAAGGGTCAAGGAACCCGCACGCGAAACCGCCGTTCCTACGGCCCAGGAATCCGGGGTCCAGACCTAGTCCCTCCCTCATGAAACTTTCGTCAGGAGCTACTCGGTGACCACTCTCCTGATCTCCGGTCTCGCATTAGTCGCCGGAGGACTCTGGGGAAGCTTTCTCGGCGTCCTCGCCGTCCGGGTTCCCCAGGGCCTTTCCATCCTGACTCCCAACTCCCGGTGCGACCATTGTCTTGCTCCGCTCTCCCCCTCTGAACTTGTGCCCATCTATTCATGGCTCACCTCAAAAGGACGATGCCAGAGGTGCCATCACCCCATCCTGCCTGAGATTCCTGTTTCGGAATTTGCCACGGCCCTGTTTGCTCTCATCGTTGTTATTTTACCCGAACCCCTCTCTCTAAAGTCGGCTCTCCTCCTTTTCTTTTCCTTTGCCCTCCCCCTAACACTGATTGATATCCGCCACCATCGCCTCCCCCATTTTCTCACCCTTTCAGCCATCCTGGCCGGTCTTGCTTTTTCCTTTTTCGGGAGGGGATATGACGGGATCCTTTTATCTGCCGAAGGCGCCCTCATCGGCTTCATACCTGTGGCCCTTGTCGCCCTCTTCTACAGCCGGGGCATCGGGATGGGGGATGCGTTCTGGCTCGCGGCAATCGGGGCCTTTACAGGACCCCTAAACCTTTCCATCGTCCTTCTGGTGGCCTCCTCCACCGGAATACTCGCAGCTCTCGTCCTCCACTATGCCAGCCCCCGGGACAAAAGGGGATCCCTCTTCGGAAAGGCCCTTCCGTTTGGCCCCTTTCTTAGTCTGGGGGGATTCCTGGCCCTGGCCTTTCCTGGGATCACCCAAGCCCTTAACAATCATATTCTGGAGATCCCACTGTGAAGATCACCTTTATCGGAATCGGACACATGGGGGAGCCCATGGTTGGACGTCTCCTGGCCTCCGGCTTTTCTGTCACCATCCACAACAGAACCAGGGAACGGGCCCTTCCCCTTCTCGAGAAAGGAGCCCTCTGGGCCGAAACTCCGGCACAAGGCGCCTCGGGTTGCGATATCCTTGCCACCATGGTTGCCGACGATAACGCCCTTGAATCTCTCATTGGTCCTGGGGGAATTCTCGACTCCATGCCGGAAGGAGCCGTCCACCTCTCTTTTTCCACAATCAGCGTTGGCTATGCGACATCGCTTGAGAAACGACACGGAACCCGTGGACAGGGATTTGTCTCTGCACCGGTCTTCGGACGTCCGGATGCCGTGCGGGAAGGACGGCTCCGACTTCTCTGTGCCGGGAAAGAGGGACCGGTTCAGAAGGTCCTTCCCCTTCTGAACGCCTTGGGACCCCGGGTTTTCCACCTGGGGGAGAATCCTGCGACTGCCAACATCGTCAAACTTTCTGGAAACTTCATGATCGCCTCCGTCCTGGAAACCCTTGGAGAAACCTTTGCCCTGGCGAAGAAGTCCGGAGTGGATCCGGCCCTCTTTCTGGAAATCGTCAACGACTCTCTCTTCCACTCCCCCCTTTATGAAAACTATGGCCGGACCATGGCTGAAAAACGCTACGATCCGCCCGGCTTCACCATGGACCTGGGCCTCAAGGACATCAACCTCGTCCTCGAGGCTGCCAATACCCTTCGTGTCCCCCTGCCGCTGGGAGGGATCCTGCGCGATTCCTTCCTCTCAGGGCTTGCCCAGGGAAGACAGTCCCTGGACTGGTCGGCCGTGGTCCTCTCCCATTACGAAAGGGCCGGCATTCCGGTAGGAGAATAGGCAGGCCTTTCCGGAACCGGCGTCTCCCCTTTCTCCTGCAATTTGTTCTGGAGTCTGGACTCCCCTCCTTCTCTGCTTCCTCATTCCCTAGAATGTCCCCTTTTTTCACATTTTTATACTTTATGACGCCCATCATATTTGTCTTTTTTCCATAGGGTTAATCTCGTTCTCACAGGGGCTCGGTTCCGGTCCTTTTCTTCCGGCCGGATCAGGGACATTGACCCTTCGGACGATCCCCCCACCACTGTGACAAGGAGAAGCCCCATGATCTCCCGCACCCGTTTCGGACATTATGAACGGTTTGCACTTTTCCTCATTCCGCTTTTGCTGTTTCTGGCGATCCCTGTTCCCCTTCATGCCGCCACCCGGACATTCAACATGACCATCGAAGAGGTGACCATCCGGGTCGCCCCTGACCTGACCTTCAATACCTTTGCCTTCGACGGACAGGTCCCCGGCCCGCTCATTCATGTCCGGGAGGGCGACAAGGTCATCGTCCACGTGACCAACAATACCTCCCTCCCCCACACCATCCACTGGCATGGCATCAACCAGAGCCACGGAAACTGGAAGATGGACGGGGTACCCATGGTGACCCAAGAAGCGATCCAGCCGGGAGATACCTTCACCTATCACTGGGTTGCAGAGCGAAGCGGGACCCTCTGGTACCACTGCCACGTGAACGTCAATGAACATGTCGCCATGCGCGGCATGTGGGGGCCCATCATCATCGATCCGAAAGAACCCTCGAAACTCGAGAAAAAGGTCACCAAGGACTTCATCCTGATGTACAGCTCCTGGGAATCCCCCTATGCGCACCATTACGGACGGGGAGGCGGACCGAAAGACCAAGCGGATTACTGGTCGGTCAATGCCAAGTCCTTCCCTCTCGACATGCCGGTCCGCGTCAGGAAGGGGGACATTGTCCGGTTCCACTTCATCGGAGCCGGAGATGCCTTTCACGAGATCCATCTTCATGGCCACGACATGCTCATTGTCCGGAAGGATGGATATCCGCTTCCTCATCCATATTTCGTTGACACCATCCTGGTCGGACCTGGAGAACGCTACGATGCCATCGTCCGGATGAACAATCCTGGCCGGTTCGTGATGCACGATCATATCGACAAGCACATGACCAACGGAGGCAAGGAGATGGGGGGTCCCATGACTGTCATTGAATATGACGGCATTCCCAAGGAGGACTGGTATGTCTGGAAGGACAAGGACAAGACCTATGACCCGGATTTCTTCTACACCGTGTCCATGAAGAAAGGGTATGGAATCTTCCGTAATCCCCGCTTCAAGGGAACTCCTGTCCAGTGAAAAAGCATCCTGATCATAGGAGAGGGACCATGAAAGAGCGGCACCGAGCTTTGAGACTTTATCCGGCTTTTCTGGCCCTGGTGGCGATGTTGGGCTTCTCACCTGCCTGGGCGGGCGAGGAGGACGGAATGACTCTTCTCAAAAATCGCTGCGCCTCCTGCCACAACCTGACTGGGCCGGCCCCTGCCTCGATTCACGCTCTCTGGGAAAGGAAGGCGCCAGACCTGTTCTACGCCGGCAACAAGTTCCGGCGAAAATGGCTCATCTCCTGGCTTCAGAAGCCTGTCCGGATCCGGCCGGCAGGGGAATTCTATGCGGACCATATCAAACCGGGGCCAAAACGGGACATGGTTGATGAATCGACCCTGAAACCCCATCTTGCCTTAAGCGCCGCCGATGCGACACTCGCGGCCGATGCCCTGATGAGACTTCGTGCCCACGACGATCTGATTGCAAAAGAACACGTTCCGGCAGGAACGATATCGACATCGATGGGATCTCTTGTCTTCGACAAATTCCTGGGTTGTATGGCTTGTCACCGGGTCAAGCCGGATTTCGGAGGGCTTTCGGGCCCGGAGCTCTACACCGCTGGAGACCGCCTCAGACCCCGGTTCATCGCGAGCTATATCCGCTCCCCTCAGGCCTGGGATCCCAAAATCTGGATGCCGAACAAGCATGTGAGCGAGACCCGCATCATCCAGCTCGTGCATTATCTCCAGGCGCTTTCGAAAGGAGAATCTCATGAATAAAAATTCTCTCTTATTTCTTGGCGCCATCGCCCTTTGGACACTCTCCCCGGTATTGTCCGAAACGTCCCTTGCCGCCTCAGCCAAGAATAATTACCGGACCTACTGTGCCCAATGTCACGGGATTGCAGGCAACGGGCGCGGGATCAATATCCGGGACATGTCTGTCCAGCCCCGGAACCACACCGACGCAGAGTACATGTCCCAGCGGTCGGACGAAGATCTGGCGAAGGCCGACAAGGAGGGGGGATTGGCGATTGACAAATCCGTCCTCATGCCTCCCTGGGGAGACACCCTGTCTCCGTCGGAAATCAAGGACATGGTCCAGTATCTCCGGACCCTCTGCCATTGCAAATACAACAGCCAGTGAAGCCTGTCATCGAGGAAGGAGGAAAAAAGAGGAATTTCCAAAATTTTTTAATGCCTTTCTATTTAACCGGGAACACCGATCGGTGTTCCATCACCATCCTTAACACAAGAGAGGGACTTATGAGACTCGCCAAGAAAACACTCGCATCACTGATTGCAGGGTTTGCCATCGGAGGCTTGTTTTCCGGCCCCGCCCAGGCCAGGACCGTGAAGGTCGTCATGACCGCCAAGGAGGTCAACATTCCCATCGACAACAAGGGAACGATGTACCCGGCCTGGACCTTCAACGGAACGATTCCGGGTCCTGTCGTTCGCGTCCGTCAGGGAGATACCGTGGATTTCACACTGATCAACCCGGCCTCCAACAAAAACTCCCATGCGATGGACTTTCACGCAGCCCAGGTCGACGTCCTGAAGGAGTTTGCCCCCATCAAGCCGGGAACCAAAGAACACTGGAAATTTGTGGCCAAGGTTCCGGGAGTCTTCATGTATCATTGTGGAGCCATGCCCATGATCGAGCATATCGCCCGCGGCATGTACGGGGTTATCATCGTCGACCCCAAGGGCGGGTATTCCCGGAAGTTTCCCAAACCCGACAGGGAATATGTCCTCGTGCAGGGACAGCTCTTCCAGCATCCTGACGATTACCAGGCCATGCTCCTTAACAAGAACTGGACAAACTCCCTTGTCAACGGAAGGGTCTTTCATTACGATCCGGTTCATGACCCCAATGCCCGCCAGGCTCTGGTCGCCAAACCCGGAGAACGGGTCCGGATCTATTTTGTCAATGCCAACGTCAACCTCCCAGTTGCGCTGCACCCGATTGCCGGTATCTGGGATCGCGTCTACATCAACGGGAATCCCCGAAACGTCCTTTACGGATTGCAGACCTATGGGGTTGCCGCAACCGAAGGCGACATTCTGGACATCGTCTCTCCGAAGGACCGTCCGACAAACAATGCCATCGTCGACCACCAGCTAAATGCCGCCCTCAGAGGCGCCATTACCGTCCTCATGAACACTCCGGACGCCGATCCGAAGGCAGGACGCGGGACCAATCTCGTTCTCAAGTAATCTCCCATTTCCAGGGGGGAGCCTTGGCTCCCCCTGTCTTTTTTCTCCTTTCCCATTCAACTCTTTCCCCTGAGCTGCCTCCTTCTATTGACAAATCCCCTGATAGGGGTATGGTTGATTCAACCCCGCAACAATCATCCTTTTGTATTAAGCCATTAAGGGGGGTGTTTTTGCGCGTTTTTCATATTTTTCTGAAGTTTGCCTTACCCAAAGCGGGGAAACCCTCATGAAAGAAGATATCGAAATTCACATCCAATCCGAAGAACTCACGGAAGGAGACCAACGATGCAAAAGTGGCGTTTGATTCAGGCAGGAATGGGAATGACCGTGGCTCTCTTGTTTTCCTTTCCCGCCCAGGCGGGGGAACTCGATATCCTGAAACCCCGTGTCCCTGCGGATCAGATCGCAGCAGCCAAGGCCATGAAACCACCTTTTCCCGTCACGGCCGATACCATCGCCAAAGGAAAGGATGTCTTCACCGGGGCCGGGACCTGTTACACCTGCCATGGAGCCGGAGGAAAGGGGGATGGTCCGGGAGCGGCAGGGATGGATCCCGCCCCCCGCAATTTTACAAATCACAAATTTGATCAGGTCCGGACCGCAGGAGAAATGGTGTGGGTTGTCACCAACGGCTCCCCTCTCCAGCCGGCTATGGTCGGGTTTGTTTCTGCGGGACAGATCACCGACAAGCAGGCCTGGGAGGCTGTTCTGTATGAACGGAGCCTGGGATGCGGTGGTGACATGGATTGCGTGACCGGGTCAGCGGACTGGGTCGCCAAACAACCAGTCCATGAGGAATCCGCCATGACAAAGACCCGATCAGAGGGAACCCTGGCGAAAAACTCTTCCTCCCCTGACCTCTCTCTCCATTAACTCCTTCCCATTCGCGGACAATCTCCGGATTGTCCGCATTCTCCTGATTTCCCTTTTCTGCCAGGGTCTGATTGGATCAACCGGCTT
>JAJYPO010000090.1 GCA_021795275.1 Nitrospirota bacterium
AAGCCGTCCCGACAGACCCTCGATATGGCGCCTCCCCCCGCAAAGGAGACCGCAGTGTCCCAGAAGCCCGGACAGGGGAGGCCGGTCCGGGTCGGGACCCTCCGGTTCCACGCCAATAACGTGGATAACCGCCCTGCTACTCACCCGAGCTCCCTGCCCGCCCGATCAGCTCTCCACGGAAGTTCGCCAGGAGGATTTCCATCTCCGGAGGATGGGGAGAAATCCTTTTTAAGTGCGTGACGATATTCCGGCACAACAGAGGGAAGAATTTCGTGTTTCCGGAGGCCTCCAGAATCTCGCCCACATGCCGGGCCGTGTTGGCCTTGAGAATTTCGGCGCACACCTCCTCGGAAGACCCAGTCTGGCGGGCCAGATCGACCAGGAAGGACAGGTCGACCTGGGAGCCGGCGGCATGGGTCTGGGTCACCCCCTTGGCCAGTTTCGAGAATTTTCCGAGAAAACCGGCCATGATGATACGCCTGATCCCTGTTCTGGCGGCCTGGCGAACGGAGTATCCCGTGAAGTCGCCAATCTGGACAAATCCTTCCTGAGGAAGATCGGGATAGAGTTTCATCGCGAAGGCTTCGCTCTGGCCCCCCGTCGTCATGACGACGGTATCGAGGTTCCGGGCCCGGGCCACCTCCAGTGCCTGGCCAATGCTCGCGCGGTAGGCCGCCGTGCTGAAGGGAACCACGATTCCTTTCGTTCCCAGGATGGAGAGACCTCCCACGATTCCCAAGCGGGCATTCAATGTCTTTTCTGAGCGCTGTTCCCCGTCGGGAATGGATATCGTGATCTCTATCCCGGGATTTCCGAGGGCGAGATGTGCCGCAATGCTCTCCTTCGAGGCCAGAAATTCTCCCGACATGAATTTTCGCGGGACAGGATTGATGGCAGGGTCTCCCACCGGAATGGCCAAGCCGGGCTTCGTGATCCGGCCAACTCCCGTTCCGGCCCTGTAAATGATCCGGCCCTCCCCCGTCAGCCGGATTTCGGTGATAATTTCTGCCCCGTGGGTGCAGTCCGGATCGTCCCCCCCATCCTTGATGATCGAGGCCAGGGCCCAGGGAAGTCCTCCCCGCATTCCGGATTCATAGCTTTTCAGGGAAAAATCCGCATTACGCCCGTTCGGTAGCCGGATTCTGACTTTTTCGGCCCAGACTCCGGTGACGAGCGCATCGAGGCAGGCCCGCACTCCGGCCTGGGCACACGCCCCTGTTGTAAACCCAGTCCGCACGATTCCCTCCAAAAGACCTGGCACTGACATCCGTTTGATTTGTAAGTCTAACCCGTATTCACTGGGATCTTCAATCGTGAGCCGGATCATCCGTCTCCGGGCCATTGATTAGTCGGCCGGTGCTTTGTTACACTACTACGGTTTAACTCTTAAAAAGCGGGGATATCAAATGGGAAAGACAGACGTCATTCTGAAACAAAAAATCGACAACCTCGGCAATCCCGGTGACCTCGTCTCCGTCTCGGCCGGTTATGCCAGGAATTATCTTCTCCCCAAGAATCTCTGTGTTCTTGCAGGGAAGGAAGAACTGGCCGCGCTTGAGGTCAGAAAAGCCCAGATCCGGAAAAAGGCCCAGAAGGAACAGGAACACCTGGGAGTACTGGCCCGGACTCTTTCCGAGCTTTCCCTCAAGGTTCCGGTCAAGACCGGAGAAAAAGGAAGGCTCTTTGGATCGGTGACCACGATGCATATTGCCGAACTTCTCGGCCAGAAAGACATACAGGTCGACAAGAAGCAGCTTCACATCGAATCTCCCATCCGCGAACTGGGTGAATACACGATATCAGTCAACCTGGGCCACTCTCTTCATACCTCACTAAAGATCGAGGTCGTCTCCGGGTAGGCCCATACCACTGATTCCATTTTATTTCCCGGAGAGACCCATCGGTCCCTCCACTTTCATTACAAGGAGATTTCATGTCCCTGACATTTAATCCAAGCAATCTTCGCCGCACCCGGACTCACGGGTTTCGCAAACGGATGGCGACCACTGCCGGGAAAAAAGTTATCAAGAAACGTCGCGCCAAGGGTCGTTACCGCCTGACTGTCTGATGCGGATTTTCTATTGAAGGCGCTTCCCCTCACGAGATCCCAGATCCAGTCTCTGATCGAATCTCCGGGGATCAAGTTTGTCTGTCCTTCCTTTGTTCTCCTTTGCCGTCTGTCCCCCGAACAGCGGGTGAGCATTCTCGTTGGCAAAAAGCTTGGCAAGGCCGTAGTCCGAAATCGCATCAGGCGGCGCCTTCGGGAATCCTTTCGTCTGACGAACGGATTCCCTCCCGGAGAATATGCCCTTATGGGGCGGTCCCTCTCACTGACCGTCCCTTTTGAGACGCTTCTTGAACAGATGGGTGATGCCAGCAGGACATTAAACAGGATGAAGGCCTGAAAATGCAAAGTGCGATCCGGCTTTACCAGAGGTTCATTTCGCCCTTTCTCCCCCAATCCTGCCGGTTTTATCCTTCCTGTTCCGAATATTCCCGGCTGGCCTTCGAAAAGTATCCCTTTCCGAAGGCGCTCGCCAAATCAATTTTCAGACTTCTTCGCTGCCACCCCTTTCACCCGGGTGGGATCGACATGCCCTGAACCCGACCGCTCGATTTCCAGGGTCTTTTAAACGTGAAAGTGGATTTTCCGATGTTCAAAAGAATGCTGCCTCTGATTGCGATCGTTCTGGGTTTCAATTTTCTCCTTTACTACTATTTCTCGACCCATAAACAGGAATCCCGGCCGGTCACCCATGGGACCGGCATCATTTCCTCGAAGCTCATCTCCGTTCCCATGGTCAATGATCCCGAAGACAACCTGGTTGTCATCTCCTCCCGCGATCTCAAGCTCTCATTTTCCCGAAAGTCCGGGACAACGACCTCCTGGTCTCTCCCCCGCTATCTCGAGGCAGACAGAAAGACTCCGGTCAACCTCCTCCGCTCAAAACCCGGTTACGTCGGGGGCGGACTTGTTGTCAGGGACAAAAACGGCCTGCTTCCCCTCACACTCGAGACAATCTCCCTCAACGGGGCACCCCTCTCTGCCCAGGCCCTTTCGGTCCCTCCAGGGGGACTCGTCCTTTCCCTGCATTATCTCTATAACGGCCATCCCGCGATTCTCGACTATTCAATTCCGGCCACGGGATATCGGGTTTCTGTCCATGTCTCAAACCCTGACAAACTTCCTCTCGTCTTTCTTCCGGGACTTGATTTCGGAATGACTGACGAGGTCCAGTCCTACGGGACCGAGTTCCAGGGACCCATCTACGGGACCGCCGCAGGAAAGATGAATGAGTTCAAGAAAGACCAGGCAGAATCTTTTGCGCCGGGCCTTCTTTCCTGGGTTGGCAATGAAACAAAGTATTTCATCGGCTTCCTGTCTGTCTCAGGACTCCCCGTCAATACCGAAATCATCAAGGATAAGACCTCATCTCTCATACGTCTCGAACTCCCTCCAGGAGAGGTCTCCTTTTCGATGACAGGGGGACCGAAACGCTACAGCTTGCTCAAAAATGCCGACCCCGGCCTCGTCGATACCGTCGATTTCGGATGGTTTCTCTTCGGCCGGATCTATCTTGTGAGCTTCCTGGCCAAGTTTCTCTTCCTGATCCTCTCGAATCTCTACGCCCACATGGCCAATTACGGCTTTGCCATCATCATTCTGACCCTTTTCATCAAGCTTCTCTTTTCCCCGCTCACCTATCTCTCCTACCGCTCCATGTTCCAGATGCAACAGCTTCAACCCGAAATCAAGAAACTTCAGGCCAAGTTCAAGGACGACCGCCAGCAGCTGAACTCCGCCATGATGGAACTCTACAAGGAACGGCGCATCAATCCTCTGGGCGGCTGTCTTCCGGTTCTTGTCCAGATTCCTGTCTTCGTGGCCCTCTACAACATTCTCAACAACACCGTCGAACTCCGGCAGGCTCCCTTTCTCTTCTGGATCCATGACCTTTCCCAAAAAGATCCCTACTACATCTTCCCGATCATTATGGGAATCAGCATGATCATCCAGACCCGGCTGACCCCGTCGACCCCGGATCCCATGCAGAAACGGATCATGATGTTCATGCCGGTCGTCATGACCTTTTTCTTTCTCAATTTCCCGTCGGGCCTGGTTTTGTACTGGATCGTCAACAATGTCCTCACGATCGGGCAGCAGTACTTCACGATGCGCTATCTTTTCAAGACCTCTCCGGCCCGTTAGGAGAGAGAATGGTGTCAGACCATGGAACCCATTGTCGCTCCCGTCACGGCCCTGATTCCCCAGCCCGTCGGAATCCTTCGTCTAACCGGAGACGGTCTTTCTGACCTTCTCACAACGCTGTTCCCGGATCTTCCGGTAAAGCTCGAACACCGGCGGGTCTACCGGACGCATCCGGTTGACCAGGGCCTCACCCTGGACGAGTGCCTCCTCCTTTACTTCCAATCTCCCCATTCCTTCACGGGGGAGGATGTCGTCGAAATCCACGCCCACGGAAACCCCCACAACATCCGGAAACTCCTTTCCCTTCTCCACCAGGCGGGAATCCGTCCTGCGCGGCCCGGGGAGTTTTCCCTTCGGGCCTACCAGAACAAAAAGATCTCCCTTCTCAAGGCGGAATCCCTCCACAGAATGATTTCCGCCCCTTCCTATGCGGATTTTCAGACGGCTCACCAACATTACTTCCAAAGAATGTCCCACCCCCTTGCCAAGATCCAGGACCAGTTTCTGGATCTTCTGGCCATGTTATATACGCTCCTTGACCATCCCGAAGGTGAGGAAGAAGATCTCTCCCATCTCTCGGTCGAATCACTTTCCAATCGTCTGGCGGAGTTTGACCGGACCCTCTCCTCCCATCTGACTCTCACAAGGAGGGCCAGAAGGCCTTTTGGCGGATTTAGCGTCCTAATCGCAGGCTTTCCAAACTCCGGGAAATCATCCCTCTATAACCGCATCCTCAGGGACAACCGCGCCATCGTCTCCCCGCTCCCAGGGACGACCCGCGACCTTCTCGAAGGCCGACTCTCCTTTCCTTTCGGGGATGTCGTCCTTCTGGATTCGGCGGGAATCCGCCCCTCCTCTGATCTCATTGAACAGGAAGGAGTCCGGAAGACCCGGAAGACCCTCTCCCGGTCCGACTGCGTCCTCTGGGTAGCCTCCCCGGAAAATCCGACCTTTCCCGAAGGGCTTATTCGCAAATCCCCGGCAACGTCGGTTCTTCTTCTCTGGAACAAGGCGGATCTTTCCCCTCCCCCCGACGGATCCCGCTTCGATCACCTCGTCTCGGCAAAGACCCGCAAGGGGGTGGAGGCACTTGTCAAAAGACTCCAGTCGCTCGCTGAAATCTATTATCAATCCCTCCATGCAACCTCCCCGCTCGACTCCGACCGCCAGGTCGAGACTCTCAACCGTCTCCGGAAGGCTTCGAGACGCGCCCTCTCCCTTCTCCGGTCCGGCCAGGCGGATCTTGCCCTTTCTGCCCTTGAAGAGGGACGAAAAGTGTTGGATGATGGGGTGGGATCACTCCCGTCCTCGGAGATTTACGACCGGGTCTTCAAACTTTTCTGCTTGGGAAAATAACGGAGTCAATCGACGATGGCGCAATCATGGGACGTTCTGGTGGTCGGCGGGGGGCATGCGGGAATTGAAGCTGCCTATGCCTCCGCACGCTTGGGTCAGCGCACTCTCCTTGTCACGATGCATCTGGACCTGATCGGCCAGATGTCCTGCAATCCTTCCGTCGGCGGGATCGGGAAGGGGCACCTCGTCCGGGAGGTCGATGCCATGGGCGGAGCCATGGGGGAACTTGCGGACCGGTCCGGCCTTCAGTTCAAGATGCTCAATACCCGGAAGGGGGCGGCTGTCCAGGCTATCAGGGCCCAGTGTGACCGGACCCGGTACCGGATCGAAGCCCGACGGCTTCTCGACTCCCAGCCTACCCTCTTCCTTCGCCAGGGGGAGGTCAAGGACCTTGTCGTCTCCAACGGCACGGTCAATCAGGTGGTGCTCCATGACGGATCCCGTCTCTCCTGCCGCGCCCTGGTCCTGACCACCGGAACCTTTCTAAACGGGAAACTCCACGTCGGTCTCGAAGCCACCCAGGGAGGCCGGGGGGGGGAACGGGCCTCCTCGGGTCTTTCGGTCATTCTTCCGGACAAATGTGGTCTTTCCCTCGGCCGGATGAAAACAGGGACGCCCCCGCGCCTTCTTGGCCGTTCGATCGATTTTGACCGCATGCTGATCCAGCCGGGAGATGATCCCATTCCCTTTTTTTCCCTTTTTTCACCCCCAAATTCCCTTTTTTTCGAGGGAGCCCAGAAACCCTGTTTTTTGACATCGACAACCGAGAAGACCCGGGAGATCATCGAAGGCAATCTCGACCGCTCCCCCCTCTACAGCGGGAAAATCCACGGGATCGGTCCACGGTATTGCCCTTCCATCGAGGACAAGATCGTCAAATTTCCCCACCGGTCCACCCACCATGTTTTTGTCGAACCGGAAGGACTCGATGTCGACGAGTTCTATCCCAACGGTATCTCCACAAGTCTTCCCCTCGACGTCCAGGAACAGATCATCGGTTCAATTCCAGGACTCGAAGAGGCGATTATCCTGAGGCCCGGCTATGCCGTGGAATATGACTTTGTCTTCCCGGACCAGCTTGATCACACCCTTCGGGCCAAAACCCTCTCCAATCTTTTCCTGGCAGGACAGATCAACGGAACCACCGGGTACGAGGAGGCCGCGGGCCAAGGTCTGGTCGCCGGGATCAATGCCGCCCTCACGGTCTCGGATCGGGCTCCCTGGTCCCCTGATCGCCTGGGGTCCTACCTCGGGGTGATGGTCGACGACCTCGTCACGCACAGCGTCGACGAGCCCTACCGGATGTTCACAAGCCGGGCGGAAAACCGCCTCTATATCCGAAATGACAATGCGGCGGATCGGCTGACCCCCCAGGCCCAACTCCTGGGCCTTCTCCCGGACTGGAAGAGGGAGGAGTTTTTCCGGCGCACGGAGTTCCAGCGCTCCCTGAAGCTGGCCCTCTCCTCGACACGGAAAGGCGGCCGATCTCTCATGGAAAGGCTTCGGGCCCCGGAATCCTCTCTCTCCGAGTTTTTCGGGGAGGATCTTCCGGACCATTTTTCCCAGGCCCCCGCCCACTGGATTTCCTCACTGGAACAGGAGATCAAGTACGAAGGCTATGTCCGGATTTCGAACGACCGCTGGAACCGACGGGAGGACCTTCCCATTCCGCCGGAAATTTTCGATCTGGAGCTCCCCGGCATTTCCCGCGAAGTCCATCACCGGCTTAAAAAGGCCCGCCCCTCCTGTCTCTCAGAGGCCCAGACCCTTCGGGGAATCACGCCAGGCTCCCTTGATCTTCTCAGGATCTCCATCCTCAAATTCCATCAAAAAGCCGAGACATGACCGCCAAGCTCGACGTGGGATGGCTCTCTCTTTCCGATCCCCTGCGGGAGAGGCTCGACCTTTACGCCGACCTTCTCCTGACCTGGAACCAGAAGATCCGGCTGACCGGTTATACCACCCGGGACGAGATCCGGCGCCATCTGATCCTCGAATCCCTTCTCGCCTTCGAACTCCTTCGCGACCGCCTCCCCCCCGAGATCCTTGATTTCGGATCGGGAAACGGGACACCCGGGCTTCTGATCGCCCTCCTGAATCCGGCCTGTCGCGTCCTCCTTCTTGAACGGACCGAAAAAAAACGGATTTTTCTTGAATATGCCGCCACCCGCCTCGGACTTGCCAACATCACTACACGTCACGCCCTAACACACCCGATCGACTCCCCCTTCATCATGATGAAGGCCATCACAATTGAAGATCTTCTTGCCGATCCCGCCATCCGGAAACACGCCAGGAGGCCCTTCACGCTGCTTCGGTTCGGAACCGAATTCCATTCTGCTTGCATTCCTGTTTCCTCCTATGTCATAACAGGGGGCGTCGAACCCTGGGGCGAAAAGGCCTGTCTGTCGCTCACGGAGTCCATCTATCAAGGCTAATCCCAAAATGTTCCACGTGGAACATTTTCATGGAGGACCCAAATGACACGCATCGTAGCGATTGCGAACCAAAAAGGGGGAGTCGGAAAAACGACGACAACGATCAATCTCGCCGCCTCTCTTGCAGTGGAGGAAAAAAAGGTCCTCGTGATCGACCTCGACCCCCAGTCCAACACCTCCAGCGGATTGGGACTCTCGTCCGGAACACCCTCCCGCTCCTCCTACGAGCTTCTGGCCGGAAAGTACTCCTTGGGAGACCTTGTCCAGAAAACGGCGCTCCCCTGCCTCAGTGCGGTCCCGTGCTCCGTGGCAATGGCAGGATTCGAGCCCGAGGCAGCCACGATCGACCCCTCCCTGCGCCACCGCCTTCTCAAGGACAATCTCCCGGAACAAGGACTCTCCGATTTCGAATACGTTCTTCTCGATTGCCCACCCTCCCTGGGATTCATCACGCTCAATGCCCTTGTTGCCGCCCATTCAGTCCTCATTCCCGTCCAGTGTGAATATTTTGCCCTGGAGGGTCTTGGCCAGCTCATGAAAACGATGGAGCGGGTCCGGCAAAAATGGAACACGGGCCTGACGATCGAAGGGATACTCCCGACCATGTTCGACCGAAGGAATCGTCTCAGCACCTCTGTCCTCGAAGAACTGAAAAAGCACTTTCCAAGGGAGGTCTTCTCGAGCATCATTCCAAGATCGG
>JAJYPO010000091.1 GCA_021795275.1 Nitrospirota bacterium
CTAATCAGGATTCTATTTGTTATCCAATATGCCAGACCAAATCCTCCGCCAAATCCAAGAGAACTATGCAAAAAGTTACCAGACCATTGGGTCCCGGTAAATGAAGCCAATGAATTGTTCACAAACGTATTGGCCATTGCAAAGGTCCCTGGCTGAGTAGCGACTGGGAGTAAAGGAGTAAATAAAAAGGCTCTAGACCATCAAAGTTTTAGTTTTCTTGATCAGAGTCTGTAACTCTTCGATCAGTTGATCAAGGGGTTTATTGTAACGCCACTCGCATTCTTTCAGGTGGAGATCGAAATTCTTCTTGACGCCTTTGAACTTGGCCAGTCGGAGTTTGGTGAAGCTCCAGAACGCTTCGATCCCGTTGATGTGAACGCCATGGGAGGCAAAATGCTGGCTTTTGTTGATCCGGAAATGCTTGTCGTAGCCAACATCGACCAGGCCATCGTATCCTTTCCATCCATCCGAGTGAACAACACTTTCAGGGTTCACCTTTCCTCGAATGATGCCCTGGAGTGTTCTGGCCGTACAGTCGGAGATCACTTCGGTTACACCCGGCCATTGCGTTCATAGATCCCGAACACGGGTTGTTTGAGCGTCCCTCTTCCACGTTTTCTGGGACCGGGTCTTCCCCGAAGCCGGGACGGACCAAAATAACTTTCGTCCACCTCGACCATGCCCACAAACTGCTCCCTTTCGGCACACTGGTGCGCATGGATCATCGTTCGAAAGGTCCGAAAATACCGATTGACGGTCTTTCGGTTCAAACCCAGCAAATGCGCTGTTTTTGTCGCATCGATGTCGATGCAAAAACAGGTGACAATTTTTCTGACCCGGTAAGGGCTGATTTTCCCGTGTTGAAACATTTCTCCAGACCATCAGAAAATTTCTGATGGTCTAGAGCCTTTTTATTTCAGATCCTTGCCTCTCCTCAACCTTTTTACTCAGGACCCGTTCGATCCGCCTGTCAGGAATAAGCCAGACCAAGGCCACAAGGACATAGAGGGAAATCGCTCCCCACCGTGTCCAAAGCGCCAGGAAAATTGCCAGCAAATAAATTAAAGGGGACAACCTCCCCTTCCAGTCCTTTCCGATCGCCTTTTTGAGAAGAGAGGCGGAGCCCTGAGCAGCGATGATTCGTCCCTGAAGAATCATGTAGGAGAGGGCCGCCATCAACAAGACACCCCCATAGAACGCCGTCGGAATCCTTGCGAAGTGGGTCATGTTCATCCAGTGGGTGACAAAGGGAATGAGGGAGAGCCAGAACAGGAGATGAAGGTTCGCCCAGAGGATTCCGCCCCTCACCGTTTCCACGGTGTGGAGCATGTGGTGATGATTGTTCCAATAGATTCCAAGGTAGAGAAAGCTCAGGACATAACTCAGAAAGACGGGAATGACCGGAAGAAGATCCTGGACCGATCCCCCCTCCGGAACCCTCATTTCCAGGACCATGATTGTAATCAGGATGGCAATGACACCGTCACTGAAGGCCTCGACCCTCCCTGTTCCCATACGTCCCCCATCGGATATATTTCATTCCTTGCAGGACCCCAGCTCCTGCCTCCCTATGGCTCTCTTAAGGAGACTCCCGAAAATTCTACCAGACCCCACGGATTATCCCTCTTTGCCTTCCGGCCATTTTTTTCGGACATTGCCTAAATCATGGTAGAATATCGGAGGTTCGATCCATCTGTCCCCACCTTCCGAAGCAGCTGGCCTCCGAGGAGGTCCCGGGTTGGAAAAAGACTATCTCCGCCAACTGACCGGCGCCCTGATCGACATCAACCGGCTGATCTCCTCTATGCCTGACGAGGGGACGCTCTACGACGGGGTCTGCCGGATCCTTGTTGAAGAATGCGGTCTATCCCACGCCATTGTCGGGATTCCCGACCACCAGGGGTGGGTCAGGATCGTGTCAACGAATGGAAAGATGCGGGACCGCCTTAAAAATGTCCGCATTTCCGTCGATCCGGATCGTCCGGAAGGCCGGGGAATCTTCGGCCGGGCCTACAGAAACGCGACTCCCGTTATCGAAAACCATCTCCTCGACCTTCCGGAGATCCGGATCTGGCGTCCCCTTCTCAGGGAAATGGCGAGCGGGTCAATCGCGGTCTTTCCTTTCTTCCGGGCGGGGACGGTTCATGGTTGTCTCTCGCTCCACGCCAGGGAAGAGGACTTTTTCGGAACAGATATCAGGGATCTTCTCAAGGGAGTGGTCGTCTCCCTCTCCTTCGGGGTCGACAACAGCGACCGGAGAAAGTACCAGGCCCTCCAGGACCAGGGGTCCCTCACGCTCAAGAACTATTACCGGGCCCTCTCCGAGATCAACCAGTTCCTCGTCCATATTCCCACGCCCCAGGCCCTCTTCCAGAGGGTCTGCGACATCCTCTATGCACGGGGCGATCCCAAAGGGGCCGTTATCGGGATCGTCGATCCCAAGACCGAGGAGATCATTTGGGTCGCCTTTTCCGGACTGCCGGCCGAATGGGTCTACTCGATCCGTCTGACCATCCAGCCCGACAGACCGGAGGGGCAGACCATGACCGGCAAGGTTCTCCGGTCCGGGAAGCCGATGATATTGAACGACTACCTGAACCATCCTGTCGGACAGGCCCTTCGCTCCAAATTCGAGGAACAGGGGATCAGGGCGGCCGCCGTCTACCCCATTTGCCGGGGCGGAGAACCGGTCGGTGTCCTGATTGCCTTTTCCCTCTTCACAAACTTTTTCGGAAACGAGATGGACCAGCTACTCTTCGAGATGACCCGGAACATTTCCTTTTCCCTCGACAACCTCGACCGGCTGCGGGAGCAACAGAGCAACGAGCGGACCATCCTGACCCTCAAGAACTATTACCGGGCCCTTTCCGAGATCAATGCCCTGGTCGCCCATCTTCCTTCATCAAATGAACTTTTCGACAGAACCTGCGAGATCCTTCACAGAAGCGAGGAATCCAGCATTGTCGGGATCGGTCTCGTCAACGAAAGGACTGGCCTTCTCGACTGGACCCATTTCACGGGACCGGATTCCGGCTGGATCTCCGACCTGCGCATCCGGGTGGGAGCTGATGCCTCCGAAGGTCTGCCTCCCAGGACCATGTCCCAAAGGGTCTTTCTGGCGAAAAAATCCCTCGTCGTCAACGATTACATGAGGGAGCTTCCTGAAAACAGTCTCAAGCCGGTCTTCCGGGAACACGGAATCCGCTCGGCCGCCATTTACCCCTTCTTTCGGAACGGGACTCTGACCGGAGTCCTGGCCGTTGTCTCCCGAGAGACCGGCTTCTTCGGTCAGGAGCTTTCGGACCTGCTCGACGGCGTGTCCCGAAGTCTCTCCTTTGCCCTCGACAACCGGGACCGGGAAGAGGCCCGGTCCCGTCAGGAAGAGCGGGCCCATTTTCTCTCTCTCCATGATCCCCTCACCGGACTTCCCAACCGAAGGCTCTTCTACGATCGTCTGGAACAGGCCCGTCGCTACGCCATCCGCCATGAGTCCTCCTTTGCCGTGGCACTTCTTGACCTGGACGGATTCAAGACGATCAACGACGCCCTGGGACACAGTACGGGAGACCAGCTTCTTGTGGCGGTCGGATCGGGACTGAAGACCCTGTTACGGGAGTCGGATACGGTGGCCCGTCTTGGAGGGGATGAATTCGCGATCATCCTTCACGACATGGCAGCGGAAAGCCTGGAAGGGACCCTTACCCGGATCCTCGGAGTGATCCGGGGCCTCCGTGAGGTCGACGGACAGACAGTGACCCTCTCCGGTTGCCTTGGCGTGACCGTCTTTCCTGTTGATCCCTCGGACTCCGACGGCCTGCTCTTCCATGCCGACCAGGCCATGTATGCGGTCAAGCGCCAGGGAAAGGACGGATGGACCCTCTATCAAAATTCGACCTGAATTCAAAGATTTCGCGCGATATTTCAGGGGGAAGTCTTGTGATTTGACCTGGGCAATTCCTCCCCTGCGTAAAGAGCTTGCATTCCGCCAAATCCCTCAAAAAAGGCCTTGCCCCGACCTCCTTCTCCCCTTTTTGTCCGACCCCCATGACTTCCTGGCTCCTTCAGGAGAATTTCCCCCTGACCCCTTTGAGTCCTGGGCTGGGAAGGTGATGACTGGACCCCATGGAAACTTCCCGGTGAAGGTCCGGCGTGTCGAATCCCCTTCATCCGGAGGCCATCATTGCCCGGGAATTCCCCTCCCAAACCGGGGGATTTCTATGCTAGGATGGCGGAGACCGGTTTCCACACCACCTTTTAAAAAGAGGGGCTTATGACAACCAGATCTTTCATTTCCAGAAGATTCGCCACGAAGACCCTTTTGGCTCTCCTTCTCTCCGGAACTGTCGCGACCGCTCTCCCTGTATCCCAAGCCCTTGCACAAAACATGACGGATACCTCCCGGGTCACCCGGGCCGTGGGACATTACGATGCCGTTATCTCCCGGGCCTCGTCCCTTTATCACAAGACCCTCGCCGATGCCCGGAAAAGGTTCGATCAAGCCAAGGGCAAGGCCGATGCCTCCTACGACAAGGCGACAGAGAGAGCCAACCGGGAGGTGACACTCAAAATCAATACCGTCAAGGAAGAAGTGGCCCAGAGCTCAGGCTTCGACGCCCATCTGAAGGACAAGATCAAGGGCGCCGCAAAAGACTTTGCTGTGGCCATCGCCCGGGCCCGGGCCGTTCGCCAGGAAGCTGTCGCAATCGCTCTCAGGGAGTACACCAAAACCCTCCGCAATGCGACCTCCGACTATGCCGATGCCGTCAAAAAAGCCGAATCCGTTTACAGGACCGAGGCGAAACGCTGGATCCAGTAGGTCCCAGATTTCCTTGCGTCTTTGAACCAATGCGGGCCCGTATTTTCCGGGCCCGTATTCTTTTGCGGAGTCTTCCGTGAGACAGTTTTTTGCCATCATCGGCCATCCCGTCTCCCATTCACTCTCCCCGCTCTTTCAGCAGGCGGCCTTCGACGAGGCCGGGATCGAGGCTGCCTATCTCCCCTTCGATATCCCGCCGGAGACCTTGAAACAGGGACTCTCCGCCCTCCGGACACTCAATGTCTCGGGCTTCAACATTACCCTCCCCCACAAGGAGGTCATGATGCGGGAGACTGACAGGATATCCGAGACCGCCCGGGAAATCGGCGCTGTCAACACAGTCATCAGCCAGCGGGGGGATTGGATCGGAGAAAATACGGATGGACCGGGATTCCTTCAAGCCCTTGAGCGGTTTCTGGAAGAAAACCGTCTCCCCTTTCCCTCCCGGGTGCTGATCTTCGGGGCCGGCGGGTCGGCCCGCGCCGTCCTCTGGGCCCTCGCGCGACGTCGTGTCGGAGGAGTCTGCCTTGTCAACCGGACCCTGGAAAGGGCGAAGCAACTCCTGGAAGGCCCCTTGCCAGCCATGATCCCGGACCGCCATCCCTGTGCCCTGGACGATCCTTCCTGGAAGGATTGGCTGAGGGAGGCCCCGGCTCCCCTTCTTGTCAATACGCTCTCCCTTCGGGCCTTCCCGGATGCCCGCGCTCCCTTCCCTCCCCTTTCCGGCATTTCTCTTTCCGGAATCTCCCTCTTCGACCTGTCCTATGTGGCCTGCGGATCGGAGAAGGAGAAACTCGACGGGAAAACGCCCTTTCTCCGGATGGGGGATTCCACGAAGTCCCCCCGCCAGAACGGGCTGGGCATGCTGCTTTGCCAGGGGGCCCTGGCCTTTGAGCTATGGACCGGGAAGAAGGCGCCTGTTGACCGGATGGAGGAGGCTCTCCGGAGAGCGACCGGGCAGAAAAGCCTCTGGAAATCCTTGTAGGAAGAGGGCTGTCCGGATCTGCCCTAAGGCGGTCCGGACAGGGGGTGTCAGAGGGTCCGGGAAAAAAGCGGACCTTTGGGAGCTTCCTTCAGGTAGGCGTCGAAGACCATGGCGATGTTCCGGAGGAAGATCCTTCCAAGAGCGGTAATCAGGATCCTGCCCGAGGAAATTTCGATCAGTCCGTCCGGAACAAACCCTTCCAGAACTCCGATTTCCTGTGCGAAGTAGGTGTCGAAATTCTCCCCGAAGGGGGCTAAGACCATTTTGCGATTGATTTCCAGATCGCACATGATTCGGGAGATGATCTCCCGCCGCATCCGGTCATCCTTCGAGAGCCGGAATCCCCGAAATGCGCCGATTCTGCCGGACAGAGTCCTGGCGGCATAGTCCGGAAGGGCTTTCACGTTTTGCCAGTAGGCCTCGTCCAGCATACTGATGGCGGTCACACCAAAACCCAGAAGGTCGGCATTCTTTTTCGTCGTGTACCCTTGGAAATTCCGGTAGAGAGTCTTCTCGACCTGGGCCCGGAAAAGCTCGTCATCGGGCTTCGCGAAATGGTCCATCCCGATGAAGCGGTATCCCGCCTTTCCGAGCTTCTCCCCGATCAGGCTGATGAGTGCGAACTTGACGTCGGGAGGCGGGAGGGTCGATTCCCGGATCAGGACCATATGCTTTTTCAGCCAGGGAACGTGGGCGTAATTGAAAACGGCGATCCGGTCGGGGGAGAGGGCGACGATCTGGTCGAGCGTCTTCGCAAAACTCTCCACGGTCTGGAAGGGAAGGCCGTAGATGAGGTCAATGTTGATGCTGTGGAACTCCAGGTCCCGGCATTTCCGGAAGACCCGCTCGGTCAGTTCCAGAGGCTGGACCCGGTGGACCGCCGTCTGGACGGTGGGATCGAAATCCTGGACACCCATGCTGATCCGGTTGACCCCGACCCCCTTCAGGGTTTCGAGATAGTCGTTCGAGGACTCCCGGGGATCGATTTCGACCGAAATTTCTCCCCCCTTGTAATCGACCGAGAAATGCTGGTCGATATTCCGGAAGAGCTTTCGCGTCTGGGACGAAGTGAGACTCGAGGGAGTGCCGCCCCCCAGATGAAGCTGGACAACCTTCCGGTTCTGGTCGACCAGGGGCGCGATCACCCCCATCTCCCTTGAGAGAAAGTCGTTGTATTCCTCGGCCTTGGCCTTGTCCCGGGTGATGATGGTGCTGCACCCGCAAAAATAACAGAGGGATTCGCAGAAAGGGATATGGAAATACAGGGAAAGATCCCGGGGGGGGTTCGCCTTGTTCGAACGCAGAAGCTCTGTCCGGGCCTCCTTCTCCCCGAACTCCTCCGTCCAGACCGGAGCGGTCGGATAGCTGGTGTAGCGGGGACCCGGACGGTCGTACTTTTTGAGAAGACCGACATCCACATGATTCATCATGACAGGACCTGACTCCTTTGTTTCGGGACTAAGAGCGTCCATTCTGGACAATGTCAACCAAATGGCGGGCCATTTCGACGGGGGTTTCCGGAAGGATCCCGTGACCAAGGTTGAAGATGAAACCGGGACGGCTTCCAACCCCGGACAGGATCCGTTTCACCTCGGATTCGAGCGCATTTCTGGTTGTCAGAAGCACGACCGGATCGAGATTGCCCTGGAGAACCTTGTCTTCCGAGACTCTGGGAATGGCCCGTTCAAGCGGAAGACGCCAGTCAATGGAGAGGACGTCTGTTCCGGCCCGGTTCATGTCGTCGAGGAGTGCGCAGGTCCCGTTAACATAGAGAATCGACGGAATTTTATGCCTTGAAAGAGCCCTGACCACCTCCTGAGTGTAAGGAAGGGCATACTCCCGGTAATGTTCGGCGCAGAGAGAGCCCGCCCAGGTGTCGAAAAGCTGGTAGGCGTGGATCCCTGCCTCGATCTGCATCTCGAGATAGTCGATCACTGTGCGGGTCACCTTTTCCATCAGGGCCCGGTAACCGCGGGGATTTCCAAAGATCATCCGCTTGACGCGCGTGAATTCCTTTGAGGTCTCCCCCTCGACCATATAGGTCGCGAGCGTGAAGGGCGATCCTGAAAATCCCAGGAGAGGGACCCGCCCATCCAGCCTCTTGTTGATGAGCCGCACCGCGTCGGCGACAAAACCGGTGGCCTTCCGGGCTTCAGGAACCACAAGACGATCGATGTCGGCATCGGTCCTGACAGGGTTGGAAAACCGTGGCCCCTTGTGCTCGGTGAATTCGAGATCGAGCCCCATCGCCTCGACCGGGATCAGGATGTCCGAGAAGAGGATGGCGGCATCAAGACCCAGAAGATCGATGGGCAGGAGGGTCGCCTGCGCGGCAAGCTCCGGCGTCTTGCAGAGCCCAAGAAAGGTCGTCTTTTTCCGGATTTCCTGATATTCGGGCATGTAGCGGCCCGCCTGCCGCATGATCCAGATGGGAGGACGATCAAGTCTTTCGCGGCGGCAGGCCCGCAGAAACAGGTCATTGGAAAGGAGAGCTGAGCCCATGAACGGCCTTTTGGTTAAAGAGTGGCAGATGCCGGTGGATCAAGAGCGAGCCACCGGGGCATGACGGTCTGACGGTTTTTGACCAGGCGGGTAAGCCGCCCGGCAATGGCATCAAGGAGAAGCGGATGATCGCCAAAAGGGGGAGTGATGAACCCTCCGTGAGGGAGGGGATGACGGGCCAGGAAGTCTTCGAGACCCTTTCTGATTCTCTCCATGAGAACCCCCTCGAAGAGAAAATAAGGGACCACAAGAATCCTGTCGAACCCCGAAGGCTCAAGCGTCTCCATGAGCGGACGATACCGGGGCTCGGTCACCCCGATGAACGAGTAGAGAAACTCCCCTCCTTGACGACGCTCCCAAAGGCGGCGCCCCTGGTAGTAA
>JAJYPO010000092.1 GCA_021795275.1 Nitrospirota bacterium
ACAGTCCTTCCTTCGGGCCTCCTGGGACTGGTCCCGCAAGACCGGCCCCCCGCTCTCGTCTCCTCTCCCGGCATCCCCCCAGGCCAGCCCGTCGGAGGAGGAGATCATGGTCCAGGGAATTCATCTCCATGTGGTGGCCACCCTTTCCCAGCTCCACAAGCTGGGAGACATTCGGGGACTCTCCCTTCTTCCTGTCCAGCAAACACTCCCGGCGGGGGGAGAGGAGGGAATGGCCCCCCGCCTCGACCGCCTCCTGGAGTCGGCGGACTGGATCCTGGCCCAGGCGATGCTCTCCCCCCGCTCCGGAATGATCGGGCGCAAGCTTTCCTCCCTGCATTTTCTCCTTCCCCCCGAGGTGGATATCGTGGGTCTCCACCGGGAGGACGATCGCCGGATCCCGGGAGAACTGCCGGAGCTCTCGCTCGAACAGGGGGACCTTCTCCTGATCCAGGGGCCCCGTCAGGCGGTCGAGGCGCTCTCGGCCCGGAACATCTTCCTCTATCTCGACTTCTTCGAGCGGGAAACCTTCCGTTCCGACAAGGCGGCGATCGCCCTTCTGATCCTGGGAGGGGTCGTCCTCTCGAATGTCTTCGCCTGGCTTCCCCTGACCCTCTCCGCCGTATCGGGGGCCATCCTGATGGTCCTTTCGGGATGCCTCACCATCGAGGAGGCGAAAAACGCCATCGAGTGGCGGGTGGTGATGCTCCTGGGAGGCCTCTTCCCCCTGGGGTGGGCCATCTCCCAGACGGGTCTGGGACAGATGGTGGCGGGGCTCCTTTCCACCCAGGGCCACGCCCTGTCCCCGACCCTTCTCCTGGCCCTTCTCATGGGAACGACCGCCCTCATGGTCCAGTTTCTCTCGCACAACCTGGTGGCGCTCATCATGGCACCGATCGCCATCGACCTCTCCCGGGTCCTCCACCTCTCCCCCTATCCGCTTATGATGGGAGTGGCCTTTTCGGCGACCATGGCCTTCCTGACCCCCTTCTCCCACCCTGTGAACACTCTGACCTGGGGACCGGGGGAGTACCGGTTTTCGGATTACGCCAGGACCGGAGCGGCCCTTCTGGTCATCGCCTTCCTCTGGGGGCTCTTCGAGATTCCCAGACGGTTCCCGTTTGCGCTACACTAGTGTCTAATTGCATTTATAATCATTGTTATACAGGATTCTCCTTGGGATATGATCTTTCACGAAGGAGGCTTCCGAATGGCTCGAGTTGCACCGGTTTTGCCTTGCTCTGCCGAGGATCGATCGGCATTGGTTCAGCTGTCCCGTAGTCGAAGTGAAGAAGCCCGTCTTGTCGAACGAGCCCAGATCATTCTTCTGTGTCTTGAAGGGAAGCAAAATGACGAGGTAGCCCGAGAGCTGGGTCTCCACCCCAATACCGTGGGGACATGGCGGAAACGCTTTTCCGAACAGGGCATTGCGGGTCTCCGGGACCTGAAGCGGTCCGGAAAGCCTCCGGTGTATGGAACGGATCTTCGGAATCGGATTCTGAACCAACTGGAGCAATCCCCGCCCAAAGGAATGGCCCGATGGAACGGAGGGACGCTGGCTCAGGTCCTGGGAGTCTCCGACGACATCGTCTGGAGAATTCTCCGAAAAGAGGGGATCCAGCTGTCCCGGCGACGGTCCTGGTGTGTAAGCACCGATCCGGAATTTGCCCGGAAGGCCGCAGACATCATTGGACTGTACCTGAACCCTCCCCAGAATGCCCTGGTCCTCTCGGTGGACGAGAAGCCCACCATTCAGGCGATCGAGCGGACGACGGGGTACGTGAAGACCTCGAGCAGGAAGATCGTTCAGGGAATGAAGAGCACCTATAAGCGGTACGGAACGGTCAATCTGTTTGCGGCCTTGGAAGTGGCCACCGGATCAATCCAGGGAAAGACCACCCAGACGAAGAAGCGGGAAGACTTCCAGTCTTTTATGGAGGAAATTGTCAGGGATTACCCGGCAGACCAGGAAATCCATGTGATCCTGGACAACTTGTCGACCCACAAGAAAAACGAAGACTGGCTGGCAAAGCACCCCAACGTGACCTTTCGCTTTACGCCAACCTCGGTCTCCTGGCTGAACCAGATGGAAATCTGGTTTGGCATCCTGGGACGAAAGGCGCTGACGGGAGCCAGCTTCACGAGTCAGGCTCATCTGATTCAGGCCATCCAGGACTTTATGTCGGTGTACAATCAAAATGCCGCTCCATTCGTATGGCGAAAACGAGAGGTCAATGGGGTACAACTCAGAAATACAATCACCAACTTATGCAATTAAACCCTAGAAGAGTCCGACCACGACCGGAGGCACCCGCATGGCATTCCGACATCCCGGCACAGCCTCGATCGCAGCGCCAACGGAAGAAATCCTGGGTCTTCGAAGCCTTTTCTTCCCCGCTGGCTGTGCGATCGGTCATTTCGCCCCAAAACTCCCTCATTGGCATTTCTTTCGAGGCGGCCGGGCCCTCTTCGCCCCCTCCGGAGTCACCGTTCATGGATAACCGGAATTTCTTCTCCCTTTTGCCTTTTTTCGGGAAGGCCCTTCTGGCGGGAATCCTTCTTGCGGGATCCTTCCCCCGTCCGGCCGCCGCGGGGATCGGGGATCTCCGGCCCGCGGCCCTGGAAAAGGCGCAGTCCCAGGGACTCTCCCTCGTCCGCACCGACCGGCGCTCCGGCTACACCGCCCTGACCTTCCGCAAGACCCAGCCAGGCCCTCTTCCCGGATCCCCGGAAAGGAATCTGACGGTGAGGGAATTTTTCGATTCGGGCGGCCGCTCCTTCGCCGTCGTCTGGAGGGGATCGATCAGGCCCGATCTCCCGTCGCTTCTGGGCGACCTTTACCTCCACCTTCCCACGGTCAACCGCACCCCGAACCGCCACCACTTCGTCTACCAGGACGGGAGCCTGGTCATCACGACTCTCGGGACCTCCCTGGTCCATGGGGGGGCGGCATGGAACCCTGCGCGCCTTCCTTCGGGCCTTTCCCCCTCGCGGATCCGGATCGCTCCATGACCTGGCGTTTCGGACTGGGGAACCTCCTCGCCTTCCTCCTTTTTCTTCTTTCCGGGTGCGGGGGCGGCTCTTCCTCCTCCCCCTCCGCCCCGGAGGCGGTCTGCACCGGAGGATCCCCGCCCGGACTCGCTTCGGGAACCAGTACGACCCAGCCGGTCTACGAATCGACCTGCGCCGGGACGGTGAACACCCCCGTCGTGACTCTCACGATCTGCGTGCCGCATACAACCCCCTGCAAGGATGTGCCCAACATTCTCCTGGACTACGGCTCGACCGGCCTCCGTCTCTCCCACACCCTCTCCATCGCCGCGGAGCTCCCACAGGAAAAAACGACGAAGGGTCGGCTCTACGAGTGCTACTCCTTCGAATCCGGCTACAACTATGGTCCCGTCGTCACCGCCACGGTGACCCTCGGAACCAATCCAGTCACCGTTCCGGTCCAGATTTCGAACTCCTCGCTCTCCGCGCCGTGCGGCGGAACCTCCTCTCCCTTTGAGCCCTACTACAACGGCATCCTGGGGGTTCTCTTTCCGCAATACGACACCACGGATTCGAGCGCGACGTATTATGCGGGGGGTCAAGATACGACACCCCCACAAGCCGAAATCGTCCAGAATCCCGTCTACCTGCTTCCCATCAGCAGTAATAACAACGGCGTCCTCCTTTCCATCAGCCCCGGGGTTTCCGAAAGTTTTGGAGCCTCCGGCTTTACGGGAACCCTCTCCTTCGGAGCCCTTTCAGGCGCCACATTCCTTCAGACCGACACAGTGGGGGAGATCACCGCCACCTATGGAGGAGCCTCCTACCCCGCCTTCTTCGACACGGGATCGAACGGATTTTTCTTCGACACCCCCTCGATCACGCAATGCACCGGGAATTTTGCGGGTTTCTTCTGCCAAAATGCTCCACACCAATCCGCGAGGATGACGCCCGGGACGGGGACGGGGACGGGCCAATACACCCTCAAATTTTCGATCGACGATGCCCAGAGCCTCCTGTCGACCGGGAACACGGTCTTCTCGACCCTGGGGGGCTTCCAGGCTGGGCTCTTCGACGCGGGTTTCCCGGCCTTCCTTTACGGACACGCCATCGGGCTCAGCTGGAATTCGATCTGCGCACCGAGTCCAAATTCGGGACAGGGGTGCTTTGTGATCGAGTGATCCCCGCAAAAAGGCTCCCTCTCTTCCGATTTGCGTCCCCCGCTTTCCCGCGCCTTGCACCGGCCCCTCCGCCCCCATACAATGGAAGCATTCCCGGGACGGCATTCTTCAAAAGGAGCCTTTCATGAAACGGATCGTCATCGTCGGATCAGGCTTCGGGGGGCTGGCCGCAGCACGGGCCATCCGGGAGAAGGGGCCGAAGGAGACGGAGATTCTCCTCGTTTCACCCGGGCCCGAGCTTCTTTACTACCCCGGGCTGATCTGGGTCCCCACGGGCCTTCGTTCTCCCTCCGACATCCGGGTCCCCCTGGATGGCTTCTTTCGCAAGCACGGGATCCGCCACATTCCCGAGACCGTGACCGGCCTCGAGGACCAGGGACGCACCGTGGTGACCGACAAGGGACGCCATCCCAATGACGCCCTTCTGATTGCCACCGGCTCGGCCTCCCTCAAAAAGCTTCCGGGCATCGAACACAGCCGCTCGATCTGCCAGGGCATCGAGGACGCCCTCGCCATCCGGGAACGGATCGAAAGCCTGGACTCCGGCACCATCGCCCTGGGATTTGCCGGAAACCCCCAGGAACCTTCCGCCGTCCGGGGGGGCCCCGTCTTCGAGCTTCTCTTCGGCCTCGACACCTGGCTTCGCAAAACCGGACGCCGGGGCAAGATCGCCCTCACATTCTTCAGCCCCGCCACCGAACCGGGAAACCGACTCGGCCCCAAGGCCGTCCGGAACCTCCTGGACGAAATGGCCCGGAGAAACATCCCGACCCACCTCGGAGCCAAGCTCGAATCCTTTTCCCCGGAGGGCGTCGCCACCGAAGCGGAGCGCTTCCCGGCCGACCTGATCATTTTCACCCCAGGCCTCCGGGGACCGGACTGGCTCCGGGGGACCTCTCTTCCCCTCTCTCCCGGAGGCTTCATCCGGGCGGAGAAGACCTGCCAGGTCGAGGGGTGGCCCGGAACCTTCGTCGCCGGGGACTGCGGCGCCTATCCCGGACCGGACTGGATGCCGAAACAGGGCCATTCGGCGGATCTCCAGGCCGAGACCGCCGCGCACAACATCCTGGCCTTCCTGGAGGGGCGGCCGGGAACCCGGGAGTTCCGGGTCGAACTGGTCTGCGTCGTCGACAGCCTCGACTCGGGGACCCTGGTCTACCGGACCCCCACCCGGAACATTCTTCTCAAGAGCCCCCTTTTCCACAACGCCAAATCCTTCTTCGAACGGAGGTATCTCGCCCGCTACCGGTAAAAAAAGGCTTGAAGAGGAATTCGAACCTGTCTATTCTGAGAGAACTCGCGACCCTCAACCCAGGAGGAGGATCTTATGAGCGCGAAGCAACCGAAAGGACATCCCATCCCCAAGCCCACCGCCGACGACCTCGAGGAGGAACCGGTTTCGAGCGCCCGATGGGAATCCCTCATGGAACGCCTCGACCGGGCCTGGACCGAAAACAGGATCGATGCGAGAACCTACCAGATTCTTCTGGACGCACTGGACGAAGCGGAAGAAAAAACCACCAACGTGGAGGGATCATGAGCGGACCGAACAGGAAGAGCCCGAAGAATATTGCGGCCAATCTCGACGAAGAACCGGTCTCGAGCCCCATGTGGGAAACCCTCATGGAAAAACTCGACCGGGCCTGGACCGAAAACAGGATCGACCTGCACACCTATCAGATTCTTCTGGAGGCCCTGGGCGAGGCCGAAGCCCAGAACATGGAGGTCGAAGGCGGCGCATGAGCCCCTCCCTTCGCCTCATCCAGGCATCCCGTCTCTCCGAGGGGGCCGGCGTCACGGTCCACCGCACCATCGGAACCACGGCCCTCCGGACCCTGGACCCCTTCCTGATGCTGGATCACTTCAACAGCACCCACCCCGGAGACTACATCGCGGGCTTTCCCGACCATCCGCACCGGGGCTTCGTGACCTTCACCTATCTGCTCGAAGGCCATATGCTTCATCGGGACAGCATGGGCCACGAAGGGGATCTCGTCACCGGAGGGGCGCAGTGGATGAAGGCTGCCCGGGGCGTCATCCATTCCGAAATGCCCCGGCAGACCGAAGGACGCATGAGCGGCTTTCAGCTCTGGATCAACCTTCCGTCCCGGGAAAAGATGTCCTCCCCGGAATACCGGGAGATCCTTCCCGACCAGATTCCCCGTCTCCGGGAGGGGGAAGGGGAGTCGGAGATCCGCCTCCTGGCCGGGAGCTGGGCCGGCCACGAGGGGGCCCTCACCGATCCCCTGACCCATCTTCTCTATGCCGACATCGCCCTTTCTCCCCAGGGATCCCTGACGCTTCCCGAAGAGCTCCTCGCAGGCCGGAGCGCCTTTCTCTACGGGATCGAGGGGCCCTTCCGGGCCTCGGAAACCGAGGTTCCCCTCGAGACCCTGGCCGTGGTCGCCTCTCCCCAAAGCCCTTTCCCGGGCGACCTTCGACTCTCGGCCGGAACCGACCCCGCCCGGCTGATCCTCGTCACGGGGCGGCCGATCGGAGAGCCCGTCGCGGCCTATGGTCCCTTCGTCATGAACACCCGGGAGGAAGTCGAGCGGGCCATCGACGACTACCGGAACAACCGCTTCCTCTGATCCTCCCCTCACTCAAGCTCTATTTCCTCGCATCCCCCGGTCCTGCAACATCCCTTGACGGTTCCTGAAGAAGAAAAGCGGCAACCAGAAGGATTCCGAAAGAGACCGGAAAGACCTCCGGGACCGGCTCCCGGAGAAAGAGGAGCGAGAGGATCGCGCCCAGAAACGGGGAAAACGAGAACCAGGCCCCCGTCCGGGAAACGCCTATCCGGCGGATCGACCGGATGAAAAAGACCAGGCTCGCCCCATACCCGACCGCACCGGTCACCAGAATCCCCAGGACCATCGGCGAGAGTCCTGGAATCGGTTCGAAGAGGAAGGCCAGGAAAAACAGGATGAGAGAGGAACCGACTCCTTTCCAGACGGTCAGCACCAGGGGGTTCACCTCCGAAAGATACCGGAGGATGTTCGAGTCCAGGGCCCACAGAAGGGCGGCTCCCAGAAAGGGGAGGGCCCAGAGGCCGGCCGGCCCCGTCCCCTTCCAGGAGAGAAGGGCGCATCCCGCCCCCCCCAGAAGCGTGCCGGCGATCAGACGGGGAGTCAGCCGCTCACGGAAGAGAAGCCCCGCGATCAGAACGGTGAAGATCCCTTCGGCATTCATGAGGAGACTTCCCTGGGAGGCCCGCGCTCCCGCAAGCCCCACGACGAGAAGAACCGGGGCAACGACTCCTCCGATCAGGATGGATCCGGCCAGCGCCCACCGGACCTTCCGGGACAGGCCGCCTTTTCCCAGGAAGGCCCCTGACTCCGTCGGGCGAAGGCCAAGAAACGGGAGGACTCCGACGGCGGCGCCGAGGATCGACCCCGCATAGAGAAGGGCGGAGAGGAAGATCGGGGGATAGCGATCGGCGAAGATCTTGGTGAAGGGAGTCGAGAGAGAAAAGAGGAGGGTCGCGAGAATCGCCCAGAACGCCTGTTTCACATTGGCCCGATCATGAAGATTGGAATGAAGAGGTCCGTCGGGGCCGTCCCATCGGCCACGAAAAGCACTCCCAGAGAATAGCCTGCGATTTTGTTTCTTGTCCATATCCTCCGGAAAATTCGGATTTCCCCTTCGCCGTTGACAAAAAGAGATTCCGTGATAAGGTGATGGGATCAATAATTAATTTTTATTATTTTTGCTTTCAGGAGGCGCACACAGGGTGGCGGCATTGCATTCTGTGGATGAAGCTTGGGACGGAGGTGTCACATGAGCCACTCCATGAAAAAAATCGAGGATTTAGGGGAGTACGAGATTCTGGATTGCAGCGATGAGGACGGAAAGGACTTTCTTTACTTCGTCCGCCACGCCGGAGCCCCCCAGTCGATCATTCGGAATTCGGCCGCCGCGGCCCGGGAAACGGCCGAAATCATGGAACGGGTTCTACATGTCTATCGGCCGGTCCTGAAGGGATAGATTTTATACGCCTCGGGAGATCCGCCCTGCCCACACTCCTGAAACGCCAGAGCCTTATCGGGTCTCCTTATTCTCTGACCTCTCCGTAAAAGTCCCAGGGCTTTTCTTTCGCACCTTTTTCCAAGGGATTTCTTCTGCCCCATGGCTCTTCACCAACAGCTCCGTAAAACTTCCGGCTACGGACCGAAGCCTGGAGAGGTGCGTCTGACTGCCGTTGAAAGAGATCCCTCCAGTCCTGTCGGGTCCACTCTGCCAGTATTCCCAGCCTGAAGAGATCTCGTCATGGTTCGCAGGAATCTTCCGCTTCCTCGACCGAGAAGAACCCGAGACGATCCGGCTCTCCCCGGTCGACGCCAAGGACGCCTCTTCCTGGGATCCGGATCGGGGGCCAACGGTGACATTAGTTCTGTCGGAGGAAAAAACCGGGCAGACCATGCCACGGGATTGGGGTCGGAAAAGGTGTCTGCTATAATGAT
>JAJYPO010000093.1 GCA_021795275.1 Nitrospirota bacterium
CGCCGGCCATGCCGGAGGCGACAAGGCTTCGGGCGGTGAAGATCCCCGTCATGAAGGCGGCACAGGAGCCTCCGACATCCATGGCGGGAGGCCCTCCGTCGGGGTAGAGGCGTGAGGAAATCCGGGCGGCGGTGGACGGGATGAAGCTTCCTGGCGTGGTGGTGGCGGCCAGAAGAAGGTCCGGCTTGGGAAGGCCCGGAAGGCGGTAGAAGAGGTCATTGGCTGCGCGGACGCCAAGCTCCACCTCGTCTTCGAAGGGGGCGTAGGCCCGGGTTTTGATGCCTGTGAGACGAAAAATCGCCTCGGGAGGAGTCCCCGTGAGCTTTGATAGCTCCCGGTTGTCGACAAGACGGGACCCGATGGCCCGTCCCGGGATCCTGAGATAGACCGGTCGCGTTGTCATGGACGGGGCCTGTGCGGAAAAGATGATTTGGGCATGACTGTCATTGTGCGGCCGAAGAAGGAGGCCGTCAAGGGAGGTTGGCGGAGTGGGTGAAACGGGAAAACGGCTTGCGGGTCTTCTGGCGGGGGCCCTCCTGATCACGGGGCTGGGAGGGTGCGCAAGTCTCAGCAACACCTTCCAGAAGTACAACCCCTTCACCAACATCCTTCCCAAGGACGAGCCGACCCACTCCTTCCGGACAAAGGTCTTCGGAACCTCGGCCCTTCTCGATGAGGCCTCCCGCTTCTACTTCAAGGGGGATTTCATCGAGGCCCGGGGCGAATACAAGCGTTTCCTGGAGCTTCATCCCACCCACCCTCTGGCGGCCTTTGCCCAGTACAGGATCGGGATGTGCGATTTCTACCAGATCGGGAAGGTCGACCGGGACCCGACCCCTACGGAAAAGGCCATGGCCGACTTCCAGAAGGTGATCGACGAGTTTCCCGATTCACCTTACGTGGAGAAGGCGGAGAAGAAGGTGGCCTACTGCCGGGAGAGAAAGGCCTCCCTTCATTTCTACGTGGGCAATTTCTACTACCGGACAAAGTTCTTCAAGGCCGCAGCCTACCGGTTCCATTCGATCCTTCTCAAGTATCCCGATTCAAAGATCTATGCCCGGGCCCAGTTCTGGTACGCCAAGTCCCTTTTTCGGGAAAAGAGGCGGAAAAAGGCGGCCGCGGTCATGGAGACCATCGTCCGCCAGGGGAAGACCTCCCCTTATGCCGGAAAGGCCCGGATCCTGCTCGACTACTGGAAGAGACGGGGATATATCTGATGGGATTCTTTCCCCTTTTTGCCGATCTTACAGGTGAGCCGGTCCTGGTGGTGGGGGGAGGCTCCGTGGCCCTCCGCAGAATCCCCCGACTTCTCGAGGAAGGGGCCCGGATCACCCTGATCTCTCCCGTGGCCCTTCCGGGGCTTAAAACCCTGGCGGAGCAAGGACGGATCCTCTGGATCCGGAGAGGCTACCTCGAGGGGGACGAGGCCTCCTTCCGTCTGGCCTTTGCCCTGACCGACGACCCGGAGGTAAACGACCGGATCGCCTCCCGGACCGGAGGCCCCCTGACCAACGTGGCCACCAGGACGGCGGTCAGGCCCCTCACCGTTCCTGCCACCCGGAAGGGGGAGTCGGTGGTCCTGGCCGTGGCCTGCCGTCCCCCCGATCCGGAGCGTTCCCGAAAGCTCGCCGACCTGTGCCTTTCTGAGATCAGGAGGAGGGACGCCCATGCGTGATCTCCTTTATCCTCTGGGACGGGCCCTCCAGCTTCTGGGACTTGTCGTGACCTTCGTCGATGTCGTGCTCTTCTTTATCCAGAGCATGACGATGATGTTTCTTCTCAAGCTTTTCCTTTTCGGCATCGCGGCCTTCTATTTCGGCTATTTCCTTTCGGGACTCGGAACGCCCCGTCCCCGACCGATCCAGCCGGAGAATCCCCGGACCGGAAAAAAGGGATCCCGGGGGCCGACCGGGCCCCCGGAGCCGGGGGACAAATCCTGAGTACAAAGGGAGGCCTCATGGTCCTTCTCCGCCCTCGTTGCCTGTGGACCCTCCTTTCCCTTCTGGGAGGAATGGGAGCCCTCCTTTGCGCCCCTCCCGCCTTTTCCGAAGACCTCATCCTCTCCGGCTCCTCCATGCTCTATCCCGTGAACCAGGCCTGGGCTACCGGATACGAGCGGGAGCATCCGGGGGCGCGCCTCCGGGTCCATTCGCCGGGCTCGGGCGCCGGAATCACCGGCACTTTTGAGGGGAACGTCTCGATCGGGGCCTCGGACATCTTCCTCACCTCCCGTGAACTCGCAAAAAAGGGAGATATCGTCCTGCTTCCGGTGGCGCTCGAAGGTGTGGTGCCGGTGGTCAACCTTCCCGCCAAGGCCCGCCGATCCCCCTTGCGTCTCGACGGGCCCCTTCTGGCCCGCCTTCTTACGGGCCGGATCGCCTTTTGGGACGACCCCCGCATCGTCTTGGAGAATCCCGGCTTCTCCCTTCCTCACCTTCCGGTCCGGCCGGTCGTGCGCGCCGATACCTCGGGGACGTCCTTTCTCCTGACCGACTATCTGGCCCATTCCTGCCGGTGGTGGAGAGACAATGTGGGCCGCGAACCCATTCCGGAATGGCCACGGAACACGAATGCCCAGGCCGTTCCCGGATCCCGGGCTATTGTAGCCGCGGTCCGGGCCCAGGAGGGAGCGATCGGCTACGTGGGGCTGGGATGGCTCAAACGGTCGGGACTCATGGCTGTGGCCCTCAAAAATGATGCCGGCCGGTATGTGGTGGCCTCGCCCCGGTCGATCGAAAGCGCGGTTGCGGGAATGGGGTCCCGGATCCCCTTTCCGGAGGGATACAACCGCTCCCTTGTCGGCGGAGGCTCCCATCCCGGGGCCTGGCCAGTGACCGGAGTGGAGTTCTGGATGGTGAGCCCCGACCTTCCCGAGCCGACGATGGCCGAAGTCCGTCGCCTGGTTCTTTGGGTCCTGACGGAGGGGCAGGCCCCGGGCTATACCACCTCCCGCGGCTTTGGCCCGCTCTCGGGCCTCCCGGGCCGACCGCTTTTGATCCGGAAACTCAGGGAGGTCCTTCCCGGGAATTCCTTCCGTCCGACGACCGGAGGGTAGTCCCTCTTGGCCTCCGGAACCCTTCGCCGCGAGGGAGGGCCGCTCGGCCTTCTCTATGCCAGCCTCGGCGCCGTCATCGGCTCCGGATGGCTTTTCGGTCCTTTGAACGCCGCCCGGGAAGCCGGACCCCTTTCTCTTGGCTCATGGACGATCGGAGCCCTCTCCATTCTCCTTCTGGGACTGGTCTACGCTGAACTGGGGCCCCTCGTTCCCCGGAGCGGGGCCATCATCCACATGAGCCACATCGGGAATGGTCCCCTCCTGGGAAAGCTCTGGAGCTGGATCCTCTTTTTCTCCTACGTCTCCGTCCCTCCCGTCGAGGTGATGGCGATCCTGGCCTACGCCAACAACTACCTTCCGGGCTTCGTGGATCCTGTCTCGGGGCTTCTGACCCTCCGGGGAACCGGGATCGCCATTCTGCTCCTGGGGGCGATCACGGCCCTGAACTTTCTGGTGATCCGGCTCGTCCTCATGATCAACAGCGCGGCCACCTTGTGGAAGCTCGTCATTCCCTTCGCCACCATTGCCCTCCTTCTCCTCCTCTCCTTCCATCCTGAAAACCTCTCCGTCGGAATTCCCAGGGAGGGTCTCGAAGGGATGTTCGTGGCGGTGGGGAACGCCGGAGTCATCTTCAGCTTCTTCGGGTTCAGGCAGGCGGTCGACCTGGCGGGAGAGACAAAGGATCCGGGGCGGAACATTCCCTTTGCCGTTATCGGCTCCGTCCTGGTGGGCAGTCTCCTTTACATGGGGCTTGAGGCGGCCTTTCTCCTCTCCGTCGATCCGGGAGCCCTTGCGAAGAAGGGTTGGAGGGGGCTCAGCTTCCCGGGGGTCACCGGTCCCTTCGCGGCCCTGGCCGTCTCCCTGGGAGCCCTCTGGTGGGGAATGGTTCTCTATGCCGACGCCCTGGTCTCGCCGGCCGGAACCGCCTTCATCTACCTGACCTCGGCCGCCCGCATCGCCATGGCCCAGGGGGAGACGGGAAGCGCACCCCGTCTCCTGTCCCGGATCAACCGACAGGGAGTTCCCTGGGCCGGGCTTCTCCTGGCCTGGATCCTGGGATCCCTGTTCTTCTTCCCCTTTCCTTCGTGGCACCGCCTCGTGGCCTACATCTCCTCTGTCACCGTCCTGTCCTACTGCCTGGGTCCGGTCATCCTTCTCCAGCTCAGGCAGGCGATGCCGGACCTTCCGCGCCCCTTCCGTCTCTGGAAGGCTGACATCCTGGCTCCCCTTTCCTTCGTGGTCTCGAACTGGATCGTCTTCTGGTCCGGCCTCGCCACCTTGAGATTCACCCTCTTCGCCCTCCTTCTCGTCCTTCTGGGGACCCTCTTCGGGCGGCTTCTCTCCGGAAGGAAAAAAGGTGCCTCCCTGAGGGAGGAATGGGGACTCTCCCACAGCTGGTGGGTCCTCCCCTATTTCGGGGGAATGTGGATCCTGTCGGAGCTCGGGCCCCCGAGTCTGGGAGGCCGGGGAGTCCTGTCCTTCTTTGCCGACATGGGATTGGTGGCGCTCCTTTCCCTCCTGGTGCTCCGGCTGGCCCTCCGGGCCACCGTTCCCGACTCGGAGATCGTCCGCTACATGCGGGAGCTTTCGGAGGGGCCGCCCTCCGGTCCCTGAACCCCCTCCGCCCTCCCGAAGGACAAGGCCCAAGTCCCTGACAGGACCCTGCCTTATGCCTCCCCCAAGTCGCTTTCCCCGGGAGGCGATCTCCGATTGGTTGACAGAATCCGGAAGCTTTGCCACGCTTCCGGAAAGACACGAATCGTGCTTTTTCCAGAGGAGGCTCCTATGAATTCTGGAAACAGGGGAGGGGAGGCCTTCGGCCATCCGGGGGCGCCTCCCCGCTGGACATCAAGCCGCAAGGACGGAATCGGAACGGCCTACAATACGGCCTCAAACCTCTGGTACACCCTCTCCCACGGGATCGTGAACGAGGTCTACTATCCGACGGTGGACCGCCCCCAGATCCGGGACCTGGAATTTCTTGTCACTGACGGAACCTTCGTTCATGAGGAGCGCCGGAGCCTTCGCCACGATCTTTCCTTTTTCGGAGAGACCGAGGCTCCGGGCTACCGGCTCGTCTCCTCCGACCCCGAAGGGAGATACCGAATCGTCAAGGAGGTGATGGGGGACCCCCATCTGCCCTGCCTCCTGATTCGTGTCCGGCTTGAGGCCGATCCGGCCCTGGCCGACCTTCTCCGGCTCTTCGTCGTGGTCGAGCCCCATCTCGACGTGGGGGGGGCCGGCAACACGCTGTGCCGCTTCTCCCATGCCGGAAAGACCGGACTTCTGGGCTGGAAGAACGGCGTCTACATGGCCCTGGGGGCGAGCATTCCCTTCCGGCACCTCTCCTGCGGGTTCGTGGGGGAAAGCGACGGGGTCACCGACCTTCTCAGCCACCGGACCCTTCGCTGGGAGTTCGACCAGGCCACCGACGGAAATGTGGCGGGAGTGGGGGAGCTGGCGGTGGACGGCTCCCAGGAGTTCACGGTCGGCCTCTCCTTCGGAACGGGACAGCACGGGGCCCTGACCACCCTTTTTCAGTCCCTGGGAATCCACTACATCGAACAGAAGGGGCGCTTCCTCGAGCAGTGGAGCCGGGCCACGGACAAGATCCTTCCCCTGGGGGTCCACGGAGGAGACGGGGGACGGCTCTACCGGATCAGCCACAACATTCTCCGCTCCCATGAGGACAAGCTTTATCCCGGGGCGATCATCGCCTCCCAGAGCATTCCGTGGGGCGACTTCCACGACGACCAGGCGGGTCTGGGAGGATACCACCTCGTCTGGACCCGGGACCTCTGCCACAGCGCCCTGGGCCTCCTGGCCTGCGGCGATGCCGAAAGCCCCTACCGGGCCCTGGTCTATCTTGCGGCCAGCCAGCTTCCCGACGGGGGATTCCACCAGAACTTCTGGGTGGACGGATCCCCCTACTGGACGGGAATCCAGCTCGACGGGGTGGCCCATCCGGTCATCCTGGCCTGGAGGCTCTTCCGGGAGAACGGCCTCAAGGCCTTCGATCCCTACCCCCTGGTCCTCTCGGCCGCCTCCTACCTCGTGCGCCATGGCCCCTCCACCCAGCAGGACCGGTGGGAGGAGGCCCGGGGCTATTCTCCCTCGACCTTTGCGGCGATGATTGCGGCCCTGGTCTGTGCCGGCCTCTGGGCCCAGAACCGGGGAGACCAGGCGGAGGGCCAGTTTTTCCTCGATTATGCGGACTTTCTCGAGAGCCGTCTCGACAGCTGGACGACCACCCGGTCAGGGTCGCTCGTGCCGGGGATCTCCCGCCACTACGTCCGGATCCTCCCCACGGTGGCGGGGGATCCCTCTCCGGTGGAAGAGGTCGACCAGGCGTGGATCGAGCTCGCGAACCAGCCTCCGGGGCTCCCGTTCCGCTATCCGGCCCGGGAGATTGTCGACGGAGGGTTTCTGGATCTTGTCCGGTACGGGATCCGCCGGGCCGACGATCCCCTGGTGGTCGACTCGGTCAAGGTCATCGATGCCCTTCTCCGGGTCGAGACACCTTTCGGGCCCTGTTTCCGGCGGTACAACCACGATGGATACGGTCAGCGGGAGGACGGGGGTCCCTTCCTGGGCTGGGGGACGGGACGGGCCTGGCCCCTTCTCACAGGGGAGAGGGGCCACTTCGAACTGGCCGCCGGAGGGGATCCGAGTCCCTACCTCCGGGCGATGGAGGGATTCACGACTGCCGGGGGGCTGATTCCCGAGCAGGTCTGGGACGGGCCCGACCTTTCCGGCTCCTCCTGCCGGTTCGGTCGGGCGACCGGGGCGGCAAATCCCCTCGCCTGGGCCCATGCCGAATACATCCGTCTTCTCCGGTCGGTCAATGACGGGGCCGTCTTCGACAGGCTCCCGTCGGTGGCAAGGCGCTATCAGGACGGGGAAGGACGCCGGAATCTCGAAATATGGAAGTTCAACCGCCAGCTCCGGCGGATGCGTCCGGGCCAGACCCTTCGTCTCCTGGCGCTTTCGCCCTTCCGGTTCCGGTTTTCCACCGACGGCTGGAAAACGGTCGTCGACCGGGAGGCGGTCTTTCTGCCGGCCATCGGGTGCGGCTATGTCGACATTATCCTGCCTGACACCCAGACGGCTCCGGTGGTCTTCACCTTCTTCTGGACCGCCTCCCAGCGGTGGGAAGGAAGAGATTTTTCCGTGGAGATGGAGGAGGGATGACCGGGAGCGGGGAGGGACCCAAAAGACCCGTTCCCGGCTTTCTGCCCTTTCTCGCGGCCAATTTTCTGGCGGGGGACATCCAGACCGGAATCATGCCCCTCATGAGCATTGACCTCCTGCTGGGGGAGCACTGGAGGTCACGGGAGGTGGGAATCGTCCTGGCCTTCGGGAGCCTGGTCCTTCTCCTGTTCCAGCCGGTCGCGGGGCATTTAGCCGACCGTCTCGCCTCCAAAAGGGCCTTTTTTCTGGTGCTCGCGACATCCTTTGCCACCGGATGCCTGCTCCTCCATGGCCATCCCTCCCTCTGGCGGGCCCTTCTGGCCCAGTTTTTTCTGGGGATGGCCCAGGGAGGCATCATGCCAGTCCTGGGAGCCGTGGCCATGGGGCTCGTGGGGTCCGGAGGCTTCCCCAGACTGACGGGGCAGGCCCAGGGGGCTGGCCACGCGGGGTCTGTCTTCGGAGCGGCCTCGGTCCTTCTGATCGCCCTTCACGGAACCTATTTTTCCATTTTCGTCTACTACGCCCTCTCCTCTCTCCTGGCCGGCCTGATCCTCTTCGGAGTGCCGGGAGGGGCGATCGATCCCCGGCGTGCCCGCGAGATGGCCAATGAGGGGGAAGCTCTTCCGGTTTCACGGGTCTTTTCACCCTCTCTTTTTCTGTTTCTGCTGGTTCTCCTGATTTTCTTTGTCGCCAACACCGCCATGCTTCCCCTGGCGGGGGACAAACTCTCGGGAATCGTCCTCTCCGAGTCTCCGGCGCGGGTCATGGCCTTTCTTGTTCTGGTGACCCAGGCGATCATGGTTCCCTTTTCCCTCCTTGCGCCCGCCCTGGTCCGGAGGGCAAAAACCGGGTCCGTCTTTCTCGGGCTGTGCCTCCTGGTCCTGGCCCTGCGCGGCGGGCTTCTCTCAGAGACGCAGTCGACAGGGGGAATTCTTTCAGGCCAGGTTCTGGACGGGACGGTCATGGGGGTCATGTCGGTGGTCCTTCCGGTTCTGGTGGCCGGGTTCGCCAAGGGAACCGGACGCTTCAACCTTCTTCAGGGCATTGCGGGGGCGGTCGTGTCGGCCGGGGCCTCCCTCTCCCAGCTCCTGTCGGGCCATCTCCTCGACCTCCTGGGCATCGACCAGACCCTCCTCGTCCTGTCGGCCGTGGCGCTCACAGGGGCGATTCTGGCAGTTTTGGCCTGGAGGTCCGGGATCCTGTCCCCTCCCAGGGAGGAAGCCGTTTAGGATCCGGATATGTTAGTAGCAAGTAGAATTGTCCGGTTTTGTAGCAAATGAATTGTCCGCTTTTTTTCAGTTGGAGAACTCAGGGTCCTCCCGTTTTCAGACCAGAGCC
>JAJYPO010000094.1 GCA_021795275.1 Nitrospirota bacterium
CTTGGAAGATGAGCGGGCTTTCCACCCGTCGGGCCTTGCGGCTCTGCCGTTACCGGCCTTGTGACGCGGTCTTTCGACCGGCTCCCCTCGCCAATGTTGCGGAGCGGCATTTCGTCCCGATCCGTTTCGTCCGTACCCTATGGTTGTCTGCAACCGGGACCTCCAGGGTCCCGGGGCTGAGGAAGCACCCCGGAGTGGGTCTTGAACCTCTCCGCAACGTAGTCCCTTTTAGGAAGTCGGTGAACCTATCGGCTCCCAAGGCGGACTCAGGCCGGTCAACCGCGCTGTGAAAGCCTCCGGCCTTCAGGCCGAGGCAGTTGACAAGGATTGCGCCTTTCTCTTCCGGGCAGGTCTTATCAAAACTCCCTGAAACCCCCTCTGGGGACCATGTGAACAATACGCAACGATGGCATATTTCCAGGAAAAGCTCCAGGTCCTTTTCTAGGCCTTCAGGGCGGAGACCTCGGTCCGGTCGAACAGCTCCTTTAGCTGGCTGGCGGTGAAGATGGCCGTCCCCGGCTGGGCGGCGGTCCCGCTCCCGCAGGCCACGGCGAGCCTCAGTGCGTCTTCCGGCCGCTCTCCCCTCGAAAAGGCGGCGATCAGTCCAGCCACCATGGAGTCGCCGGCCCCGACCGTGCATTTGACGACCACGGGCGGTGGCTTGGCCATGAAGGTTCCCTCCGGACCGGCGAGAAGGGCCCCCTCGGCTCCGAGGGAGACGCAAACGTAATCGATCCCCTGCCTCGCGAGAAGACGGGCCTCTTCCGCCACGTCCTCGATCCGGGGAACTTCTTTTTCCAGCAACAGGGAAAGCTCGTACTGGTTGGGCTTGATCAGGAAGGGCCTTTGGACGAGGGACTGGCGAAGAAGGATGCCGTGGGCGTCCACGACCGCCCGGCCGCCGATTTCCCGGACCCGTCTGACCATCTCCCCGTAGATGTCCGTGGGAACGCCCGGAGGGACCGATCCCGACAGGACCCCGAACCCGCCCTCCGCACGACCCAGAAATCGTCCCAGAACCCTCGAAAGAACCTCCGAGGGAACGAAGGGGCCGATGCCGGTCACCTCGTACTGAGCCTCGGAAGCGGCCTCAAGGATCGTGGCGTTGATCCGGGTCTCCCCCTCGACCCTTTCACAGTCCACGTGGTCAAGCTGGTCTTCGAGCAGTTTTTCCAGGAGAGTTCCGGCATTGCCGGCCATGATGCAGAAATTCGAGGCGGGAACCCCAAGAACGCGAAGGGCCCGTCCCACATTGATCCCGTTTCCTCCGGGATCGGTCCGCGTCGCAGTGGCGTGGCTCTTCTGGTCCGGGACGAGGCGGGGAACCTCGTAGGAGACGTCGACCGCTGGATTGAGAGTGAGGGTGGCGATGGGACGAGGCGGATTCGTTTGTCCGTTCATGAGCTCTCCCGTCCGGCGGACCCGGGTCGTGTCACTGTCGGAACCTCTTCGTGACCCACTATACCGGACTATCGACCGGGATTCCAGATCGTGACGGATCTAAATTCGCTCTTCCGGGGCCCCCACCTCCACGCGGTAATCGACTCCCTCCCACTGCCGCTCCTCCGGCCAGAAGAAGGTGAAGTCGATGCGTTGTCCCTTCCGCAGGGAGGCCACGGGGAGGACCGCACCATAAAAGCCGAGACCCAGGGATCGGGTGGGAGCATCGACGGGATTGGACCAGCCGTCTATTCCCCAATGAATCAGTGCCTCTCTCTCAAAGACGAACCGGAGCTCCTTTCCCTCCGCGAGGAAGCGAATCTTGTGCCGGTGGCGCCAGAGCACCCAGGAGATTTCAGGCCGCTTCCCGCCATAGCGCTCCCAGGTCGCCTTCGGACGGTCGACGGGGATTTTTTGGTCATGGCTGTGGGCCAACTTGACGAACTCGGCATGGGCCCAGACCAGGGGCGTGGCCGACCCCGTCGGTCGACCCGGCCAGAGATCCTGCTCCGGGATCGGGGACGAGTCCCAGACCTGCTCGGGGATGAGACCGGTCGGTCCGGCCATCTGGGCCATGGAGCGGAGGTACGGAAGGGGGCTTTCTCCGGCTGTCAGCGCCGCATGGCCCCGCTCTCCCGCGAGAAGAGGCCAGAGCCTTCCCCGGCCGTGTCCGTCGAAGGGGCCTCCGTCGGCGTGCTCGCCGTACCCGTCCCCGTTGTAGCGGTGCCAGGCGGGACCGGCGGGTGTGTCGCCCCGAAGCAGGACATCGACCGCGCGCAATGACTCCCGGACATGGTTGTCTGAGAGGGCCCGCAAGCCGTACCTGACCAGCTGCAGGAAGTCGGTGCTGACCTGGTCGCAGGCCGCAAGACCCGGGTCATGGCAACGGTTCTTGATAAGGAGCGGCAACCCCTTTGCCGCGGTATCCTCGAGCACCTCGGCCGGAACGGCGCGAAGGTAATATCCGGCGATTCCGAGCCCCTCCGCAAGCTTCGTTCTTCCCGACCAGGTCCACGACTCGATCCGGGCATTCCAGGTGTCGGCGATCCAATAGGCAATCTCCCTTTCTCCCGGATCGAGAAACTGGGCCCCGTCCACCAGGGCCGCGATCGATACGGCAAGGGTAAAGAGGTTGACGCCGGGATCCTCTTCCCAGCGATCCTGACCCGTCACCGGACCCTCCCGTATGATGAACCGGAGAGCCCGTTCGATCATGGTCCGAAGCCCTTCAGCCAAAAGGGGTCCCCGGCTCTCGAGCGCCGCCGCAAGAAGGACGGGGAAAGCCGCTTCGTCGAGCTGAAGCCCTTGCCAGTAGGGCTTTCCTCCGAGCCACTGGTTCTGGAGCCAGTGGCCGTCCTCCTGTTGGGTGGCCATGAGATAGGAGAGGATCCGGCGAACCGTTTCTTCATCGCCCATGGCCAACAATGCCCCGGCGCTCTCGGCGAGATCCCGGCTCCAGACCAGGTGGTAGCCGCCCCGGCTGTCGGAAGCCTCCCCCCACGGAATGGATAGACTGGCGATGAGGGCTCCCGGGAAGCTCTTGTCTTCGTGCACTCGCAGAACCATGGCCGACGTCCGGTAGGTCCGAATAAGAGTGTCCGGCAATGCGACGGGAAGGCGAAGGGACTCCTGCCAGCCTCTCCACAGGGCCACCTGCTCCTCCCATTGCGGGGCGAACCCTTCCATGAGGGCGGACAGGGCCAGAGTCGAAGCGGCTTCCCGGCTGCCGGCAAAAGCCAGGGCGAGCGTCCCCGACGGATAGGCCTCGCCCATGAGGGCGATCTCGCCAGGACCCGCTTCCCCGAACTCCCAGGCCATCCGGCCGTTCCGGTTGAAATCCTGCCAGCCGTCGCTCTCCCCCACCTCTCCGCAGGAGGTCCGGGAAAAGGCCTCCTCTCCGCCTGGACGCATCCCTGCCAGAGAAAGGGCGTAGGGCCCCTGGGAGGCCGTCAGCACCTTCCGTCCATGCCAGGTGTCGCACAGGGCGACATTATCCGGAGCCTGCCCTCCCAAACGCGTGGCGAGAAGGGGATAGAGACGGAGCGTCTCCTCCCCGCTCAGGCGGTAATCCACCAGGATCGCGTCCCGCAGGGGTGAGGCGACGATATGGAGCTCGAGACGGAAGCGTTCGTGTTCGTGGACGACTCGTACCGCCGGAATCCCCTCTCCGGCCATGGTCAGCCCGTAGCGTCCATTGGCCCTGACCTCCGACCAGAATCCCCGGTCGTCCGCCACGATGAAGCCCAGGTCCCGAATCTGGGGAATGTCGATCCGGGGATGATAGACTTCTGTCAAGATACCGCGCGCCAGCGTAAACCAGATCCGGGAAGGGCCCAGGGACCCTCCCACCATGTCCTTTCGGGCGGGGCTCCAGACAGGCCGTGAATACGACGCCCGCGGGGCTTTCACCGTGTCTCCTCCTTGTGCATGAATTGTCCGCGTTGCCCCGGCCATTCTCCCACGAGTCGAAGCGGGGGGACAACAGCAGATTCCGGAGGATTTTTGTATCCTCTTGGGCTTCTTTCAAAGATCCTCCTCCTTGTTGGCCCTTCCGACTTTCTGCTATTCTCGGAGGGATGCATCCGACCCCAACCCCAGGAGTGTCCATGCACCTCTTTCTTGTCCGCCACGGAGCCACCGAATGGTCGGTCTCCGGACGCCACACCGGCAGGACCGACCTTCCCCTCACCCCTGAGGGAGAAGCGGGCGCCAGAAATCTTGGCCCCCTCCTCCATGCCCTGAACCCACGCCTTGTCCTGTCGAGTCCCCTCACCCGGGCTCGCCACACCGCCGAACTTGCGGGATTCGGGAGGAGTCTCCGGATCGATCCCGACCTTGCCGAATGGGACTATGGCCGGTACGAAGGCCGGACGACCCTCGATATCTGCCGGGACACCCCCGGATGGGATCTCTTCCGCGACGGGACTCCGGAGGGGGAATCCCTCTCCGATGTGACCCGAAGGGTCCGGCGGGTTCTCTCAAAACTCGAGGAAACCGGACAGGACGCCCTTCTGTTCTCACACGGCCATCTTCTCCGGGTCCTCGTCGCAAACTGGCTCCGCCTTCCATCCGACAGCGCCCGGCATTTTGCCATCGAAACAAGCTCTCTCACCATCCTGGGAAACGAGCATTCCTGGCCCGCCCTTCTCGCCCTGAACAGAAAACCCTTCGAGATTCCGGACACCACGCCCAGCCAAAGGAGTCACGCATGACCCGCCCTGTCCCACCCCGTGTCACAGGACTGCCGGTCTGGAAGGCCCTGGCCGCTCAAAGCCGGGCCATCGAATCCCGCTCCCTCCGGAGCCTGTTTGCAGGGGACCCCGAGCGGGGCCTTCGGATGGCGGCCGAAGGGGCCGGACTCTATCTCGACTACTCGAAGAATCTGGTGACCGATGAGGTTCTTTCCCTTCTGTTCGATCTGGCGCGAGCCTGCAACCTTCCCGAACACATTGACGCCATGTTCCGGGGAGAGCATATCAACCGGACGGAAAACAGGGCCGTCCTCCATATCGCACTCCGGATGCCCCGGGACCGATCCCTGGTGGTGGACGGAGCGGATGTGGTCCAGGAGGTGCATGCAGTCCTCGACCGCATGGACGCCTTCTCGCGCCGGATCCGGGACGGATCCTGGACCGGCGCCACGGGGAAACCCCTCAAGAACGTCGTCAATATCGGAATCGGGGGATCGGACCTGGGACCGGTCATGGCCTACGAGGCCCTCCGCTCCTGTTCCGACCGGAACCGGAATTTCCGGTTCGTCTCGAACATCGACGGGACCGATTTCGTCGAGGCCACCCGGGACCTCGATCCGGAGGAGACTCTCTTCATCGTCTCCTCGAAAACCTTCACGACGCTCGAGACCATGACAAACGCGCGAACGGCCCGGGACTGGTTGCTCGCGCGCATCAAGTCGGAAGACGCGGTGAGGCGCCACTTCGTGGCGGTCTCCACCAACGCCGCGGAGGTCAGGAAATTCGGGATCGACACCGACAACATGTTCGGCTTCTGGGACTGGGTGGGGGGACGCTATTCCATGGACTCGGCCATCGGACTCTCCACCATGATCGCCATCGGCCCCGAAGCCTTCCGGGAGATGCTGGACGGCTTCCACGCCATGGACGAACACTTCCGGACCACCCCCATCGAGCGGAACCTCCCGGTTCTGATGGGGCTCCTCGTGGTGTGGTACACCAACTTTCTGGGAAGCCAGACCGTGGCCGTCCTCCCTTACGACCACTACCTCAAGCGCTTTCCCGCATACCTCCAGCAGCTGACCATGGAATCAAACGGCAAGCACGTCCATCTCGACGGCTCCCCCGTAGACACGACCACCGGTCCCATCTACTGGGGAGAACCGGGAACCAACGGACAGCATTCCTTCTATCAGCTCATCCACCAGGGCACCCGGCTGATTCCGATCGACTTCATCGGCTTCGCCCGCTCCCGAAATCCCCTGGGAAACCACCACGACATCCTGATGGCCAATCTTTTCGCCCAGGGGGAGGCCCTGGCCTTCGGCAAGACCGCCGATGAGGTCCGGGCATCGGGGGTCCCCGAATTCCAGGTTCCCCACCGCACCTTCGAGGGAAACCGGCCGAGCAGCACCATCCTGGCCGAGTCCCTGACCCCCCGGATCCTCGGCGCCCTTGTGGCCCTCTATGAACACAGCGTCTTCACCCAGGGCGTTGTCTGGGGGATCGACTCCTTCGACCAGTGGGGCGTGGAGCTCGGCAAGGTGATGGCGGTCCGAATCATCGACGAACTGGAGGGAAAGGAATCGGAAGGGGGGGCCCACGACAGCGGAACGGCTGAACTAATGCGGCGCTACCGGACGATGCGGGAAAAAGGGTAGCGAATCAGGATCCCGGGGACCGGTCCTCTCAGGAAGACCGGTCCTTTCCAGCATTTCCGGGGGCAGAAGGCGGGCATTCTCCGGAGGGAGGAACCCCCTCCGCGTTTTTGCAACAGTTCTCGGTCAGATAGGTGATGACCTCCTCGACGGTTCCGATCCGCGACCGGTAGCGCAGGAAGCGACCCTCTGCGATCACCGAAAGAAGGCCGGCCAGGGTCATGGCCTTCAGGTGAAAGGAGAGGTTGGTCGGCGGAATCCTCAGTATGCGGGAGATTTCCCCGGCCACAAGGCCCTTCGGCTCGTGGGTCACGAGCAGGCGAAAGATCTCGAGCCGGACCCCGGATGCCAGGGCTTCGAAGATTCCAAGCATTCGGGGGTCGATCCGCGAGTCGGGACTTGATTTTTTATCTGGCACCGGACCCTCCTTTCATCAAGAGTTGTTCTTTCATCCTACCACCGGTTCTCCTTTGGGGAAACACTCATTCAGGGTTGCGACACCCGACCTTACGCCGGAACCCTCCGGGTCGCATTCGTCTCTTGAAACCGACCTTCCCCTGACCAGCCCTCATGTCTCCGAAACGAGACGTCCGATCGCCCGGAGATCCGGGAGTGAAGGAAGCCGCCCCTCCTTCGTCTCCGGACGTTCGAGAAAAGCGGCGATCCTTTTCTCGAGAATGCGGAATGTCCGGCGGAAGGCCTCCAGGGTGACCCGGTCGTCTCCCCGGACCGCATCCGGATCGGGAAGGCCCCAGTGAACGCGGGGAGCCTTCGAGAGAAACAGCGGACACGCCTCTCCCGCCGCGCTGTCGCACAGAGTCACCACCAGGTCGAACGGTCCGGGGAGCAAATTCCAGGACTTGCTCGAAAGTCCCTTCACGGGAACGCCCTCCTCGGAGAGGACGGCCAGGGCCCGGGGATGAATGCGCCCCTTCGGCTGGCTTCCGGCGCTCTCCGCATGCCATCCCTCCGGAGCGAGATGATTGAACAGGGCCTCGGCCATGATGGACCGGCAGGAGTTTCCTGTACAAAGAAAAAGAACCTTCATCATTGCCCCCTCTCCTCCCGCCCGAAAAACACCGGGGGCGGGATTGACCGAGACTCCCTATGGTCACCGTTGCAATACTTCGACTATTAAATTAATATTGTATTGATTTAAAATTGAAATCAATCCTTACCACAACCTTATCCCATTTCACGCAGACTTCAAGAAAAATCACATATTTTGCCGGCGCGTTTACAGCGGGGGGGCATTCCGATAACATGACCCTTTGCCCGCCGCCGCAACCAACGAAAAGGACACCATGCTGGCTCTCTCGATCTTCCTGATCACGCTCGTCTTCGTCATCTGGCAACCCCGGGGCCTCGGCATCGGGTGGAGCGCGACAGGAGGGGCTCTTCTGGCCCTGGCCACGGGGGTCATCCACCTCCGGGACATCCCCGTCGTCTGGCACATCGTCTGGGACGCGACCTTCACCTTCGTGGCACTGATCATCATCTCCCTCCTTCTGGACGAGGCGGGATTCTTCCACTGGTCGGCCATCCACATCGCCCGGGCCGGAGGAGGCTCGGGACGGCGCCTCTTCCCTCTCATCATCCTTCTGGGCGCCGGAATCTCGGCGGTCTTCGCCAACGACGGGGCGGCCCTGCTTCTCACCCCCATCGTGCTGGCCCTTCTCTTACGCATGGACATCTCCCCCCGGGGAGCACTGGCATTCATCATCGCCACCGGCTTCATCGCCGACACGGCGAGTCTGCCCTTCATGATCTCGAACCTCGTCAACATCATCGTCGCCAAATACTTTCACATTCCCTTCGACCGCTACGCCGCCGTCATGGTCCCTGTGGACCTTGTCTCCATCCTGGCGACCCTCGTTATGCTGTGGCTGCTCTTCGGATCCCATCTGCCCCGCCGATACCACCTGGAAAAGCTCCCTGAACCCAGGAGCGTGATCCAGGACCCGGTCATCTTCCGGGCGGCCTTCCCCGTTCTGGGAGCGATTCTTGTAGCCTACTTCCTTACCGCCCGCCTCCACCTTCCGGCCTTCGTCATCATGTCGGCGGCCGCCCTCTTCCTTCTGGTCCTGGCCGGGCGCTGGCACAGCCGGAGCCAGACCCCTCCCATTTCCGTCAGGAGGGTCCTGAAAGAAGCTCCCTGGCAGATCGTCCTCTTCAGCCTGTCCATGTACCTGGTGGTCTATGGCCTCAAGAACGCCGGCCTCACCGACCATCTGGCCCTCCTGCTGGAGAAAATCGGGCGCTCGG